>NZ_AYVK01000017.1:0-95661 GCF_000503155.1 Mesorhizobium sp. LSJC285A00 | reverse complement strand
GTCGAGCAGCAGCATGTCGCGCTGCTGCACCACGGTGCGCAAAAGGGCGGCGCGCTGGCGCATGCCGCCGGAAAGCTCGGCCGGCCAGGCGCGCTCGAAACCGGCAAGGCCGAACTCAGCGAACAACGGCGCGACGCGTTCGCGCGCCGCCTTGCGGCCAAGACCCTGCACTTCCAGCCCCAGCGTCACATTGTCGATGACGCGCCGCCACGGCATCAGCGCGTCGCGCTGCGGCATGAAGGCGAAGGGGCTGCCCTGCAATGGCGCGCCGTCGAAGCGCATGTCGCCCTCGCCTTTCAGCGCGCCGGTCAGCAACTGGAACAGCGTCGACTTGCCGGCGCCGGAAGGGCCGAGGATGGAGACGAACTCGCCGGCCGCGACATGAAGCGAAATGCCGGCGAGCACCTCAAGCGCGCCGAAGTTCTTCCTGATGTCCCGGAGTTCGAGCCGCGTCATTGACGGTTCTCTTCTGCAGCTTCAACCTTGCCGTCGCGGCTTTCGCTCCCTGCATTCTCCCAAGGCATGGCGAAGCGCTGGACGAGCACCGCAATGGCGAACAAGACAAGCGTGAGCGCGGCGCTGACGGCGACCGCGGCGAGCACCAGATCGGGCCGAAAGTTGTTCTTGGCATTGAGCATGTAGATGCCCAGCCCCTTCGCCGCCCCCGCATATTCGGCGAAGATCGCGCCGACGACGGCGTAGGTGATGGAGATGCGCAGCCCGGCGAAGAAATAGGGCAGCGCCGAAGGCAGGCGCGCCAGCCAGAAGATGCGCCAGCGCCCTGCCCCCATGGTGGCGAGCATCTGCGAAATCGCCTTGCTGGTCGCGGCAAAACCCTCGACCAGCGCCACCATCATCGGGAAGAAGGTAACGAGCGCCACAAGCAAGATTTTTGGCATCAGCCCGAAGCCGAACCACAGTACGATGAGCGGCGCAATCGCGACCAGCGGCAAGGTCTGGCTGATAATCAGCAGCGGAAACAGCGCGCGGCGCAGCGGGGCCAAGAAATCGACCAGCGCCGAAAGCACGAAGGCAGCGACCAACGAGCAGGCGAAGCCGGCTGATGTGGCGCGGATGGTGGGCAGCGTGTTGTCGGCAAGGGCAGCGCGATGCTCCCAGGCCTGCTGCAGCACGCGCGACGGCGCCGGCAGCATGGTGGGCGCAGTGCCACCATAGCGGGCGTAGAGCTCCCACGCCGCGAGGAGCAGGGCGGAGGCGCAGGCGGCGGGGATGGTCTTGGCGATGGCTGCGGCTAATCTCCCCCCTCGAGGGGGAGATGTCGCCGAAGGCGACAGAGGGGGTCGTCTCGCATAGAGCGCCCACGCCTTGCCGATGCGAAAANAGGGGGAGATGTCGCCGAAGGCGACAGAGGGGGTCGTCTCGCATAGAGCGCCCACGCCTTGCCGATGCGAAAAGGACGTCGGCGCTCCACGCGCTGGGACCCCCTCTGGCCTGCCGGCCATCTCCTGCTCGAGGGGGGAGATTCGTGGGCATCGCGGTCTTCGCCAATCGCCAATGGCTCCCCTCCTCTCTGTGCTGAGGGGTCAGAGGCATCTCCTCCACGCAATGGGTCAGATAAACCAGCCACGGCAATATCCTCAAGGAACGACGCTTGAGCCGCGGCTCAGACGGCGCTCGGGCTGTTCGCCGAGATCGTGATGTCGAGGGTGACGTGGCCGGCGCCGGGGCCGAAGCGGCAGAAGGCCTCGTTGAGCGTGGCAAACACCGCACCGGCATCGCCACGCAATTTGGTGCAGAAGTTCTTTGAGCGCTCAAAGACGCCGGACTGTTTCAGGAAATCGATGCAGCCGTAGATCTCGTCCATATGGTCGCCCGTGCCCATAACGTAGAGCGAGAACTGCGCCGCCACCGGCTGGCCGGTCGACGGCGTGGCCTGGACAGCGCGGATCGCGGCGATCTTGCGCTCGTCCAGCGGAATGGCGGGGCCGCCGGTCTCGTCGGAGCGGCAGATCGGATCGTCGGGCTCGCCCGGACAGCCGCGCGAGACCGCCGCCGAAAGCACGCAGTGCTTGCCGCTTTTGGCCGCCGCGACGAACAGGTCGCGCATGGCGGGAAACAGCACCTCGGGCGGCCCGACCATAAGGGTCGAGATGTCATCGGTTTCGATCCGCAGCCGGTCGCGCCAGGGATCGAGCGCGCCGAGCGCGCCGAGGATGACGCCGACGAAATCGTCGGTCATGGGATAAAGGGAAATCTGTGCGCCTGAAAACATCGCCCGCCTCGCTCCGCTGGTATTATCCAGATCAGCTTTAGGGTCCGAAGGCTTGCCGCCCTCATCTCAGCCCCGACGATACGGAGCACCCCTGTGGATGGGCGGGTTAAAGCACCGTTCGCGGCATTGGGGAAGCCGTTTGTTGAGGCACTGCGGGAAAGTGTTTTGGGCCAGACGTGCCGGGCGCCCGGGCGTTAACAGACGACTCGTCAGTTCGTTGCGTTATAACGTTTCCACGAACTTCTTATAACTGCGTTGAAATTCAAGCTGATAAACGTAATTATAAGAAAACGGCAGAGACTCCGCGCAGCCCTTACGGTTTCTGGATTTCCTTATCCGCGACCCCATCCGGACTGTGCTCCTGCATCGCTCGGGCTTGCCTGTGCTGGTCCCCTCGCCCCAGCGCTACGCCATCCACAAGCTGATCGTCGCCTCGCGACGCGGGCCGAGCGCTGGCGCCAAGCGGGAGAAGGATCTCCATCAAGCGCGCCTGCTGACCCAAGCGCTCGAAGCCACGCGTCGCCAGGACGACCTTGCCTTCGCCTTCATGGAAGCGTGGGACAAGGGCGAAAACTGGCGCGAGACGATCCGGGGCGGCTTGAACCTGTTCGACGCCGCCACGAGGGAAAACAGTCACACCATCCTGGGGAAATCCCTCCGCGAAATTGGTGCGACTCCTGAAGGATTCACGATGCGGGATTAGCTGAAGCGACCGCTGCTATATTCATTGCCATCGTCCCAACCGTACGAAATTGGCTTGACGCTGATTCGTACATAAAGTACGATATCTCTTTTCGCAGATAGGAATGTCCTTGAGCACAGCGAACCATGTTGCCTTCGCCGATCTCTCTCGTCCTTTGCTGTCACCCCCGTCGTTGCCGCCGCCTTTGTTGCCGCCCCCTTTGTTGCCCTTGTCATTCGATCAGTGCGAACGCCTCGCCGGGGCTTGGCGAATGGCTAGCCAGGACATCGCCGACGACATCCGCTTCATCCGCCAATATCTGAAAGTCGTTGCCGAGAAGAACGAGAGGCTGTCGACCGGCACCCTTGTTCACAGCCGCGCCTATGTCGAGGCCTGCGCCGGCTGGCTGCCACAGACCGTGACGCGCTATCTGCGCCACCTGCGCCAGATCACCGAATGCGAACTGGCTATGACAGCTGCCGGGATTCGCTTTGCGCTGTCGAGTTATGCCTGGGAGGCATGAGGGGCGGCTGTCGCCAAACACAAGGAATTGCGCTGCCCGTCGCAGGCGCAATTCGTCAGGTTGAGAGGCTCGGGCGCGCCTGAACGGCGGGCGCCAAGGATGGCCCGGCCAGCGAATTCCGGCCTTGCTTTATTTCGACTGGCCTCGTTTCAACTTGGCCTTATTTCGATTTGGCTTTGCCGGAATTTGCGGCGGCAGGCTTCGCTGCCTTTGGCTTGGCGGCTGCCTTGGCGGGCTTGGCGTCAGCTTTCTTCGCCGCCTTTTTTGGCTTGGCGACCGCGCCATCGACTTCAGCCGTGGCCTGCTCCCAGTGTTCCTGATGCGCGCCTTCAGGCCGGCCGGCCTTTTCCCAAATCTCGTGCGCGCGCTGGCGAATGCGGTCCTGTTTGTCGTCCGTCACTTAAGCCTCCGTGGTTGGGTCCGGTCGGTTGGTCCAGATTCCACGAAAACATTAGCCGAAAATTCGGCCGGCGTCTTGAGTGACGAGACATCTCAGCGCGGGTCGGAAATCACCGCAACGCCGAGCAGCGCCGCTTTCTTGACGATCAGCCCCGCGAGGTCGGCATCCGAACGATCGGTGCCGGTGCGCTCCCGCAGGAGCGCGATCGCTTCCTTCATCGATAACAGCGCCGTGTTGCGCTCGGCCAGCAACTTGTCGCAACACGCCGCAACATTGGCGGAGTTCGGGGTCTCGACATGCGGCAACATGGCAATTCTCCTTTCATCATGTTCGTCATTCGGCCCTGCCGCCCTTCTAGGAAGAACGACAGGGCCGTATCACCGATGAATGGTTAGGTTGTCGAGCGTTACTCGACCACCTCGACAATCCTGCGCGTGCTGGGGTCGACCAACACGGTATGGTTATCGACGACGGCGTATCTGTACTGGACGTCGGGAACTTCCTGCAGCTCGACAGTGTCAGGCAAGGCAGTGCCGACATTCAATTCGACGCCGAGCAGATTGACCGAGGCAAGCGGATGTTTCTTTACGTACTGGTGCACGACCGTGCGCTGTTCCGGTGTGATGATCACCTGCTGCTGTGCCGGCTGCGTGACGATGACCTCGTCGGCGGCGGCAATGCCGATACCAGCGATCATGGCGAGCCCGGCGACGGCGGGAATAAGGATGGTTTTCATCTTCGTCTCCTGTCGTTGTTGGCGAGCTCCGCCGTGTTCCCGCATGAGGCGAAAACAGCGCAGATCGAGGTGGCGGGCTCCTGGAGGCAAACGCAGCCGGTACGGTCTTGTTCCGCAAGCGGAGACTAAATTGATCGGCTTCCCGGTCATGCCAGCAGAACCCGCACCCGCAAGATTCGCATTGAAGCACAATCCCTCAGGAGACCTTCGACGTGGACGATGCACGGCTCCAAATTCCGGTGGCGATCGCGGCCGGCGCCGGCATTGATCCGGTGACCGCGTGGCCCGGCCAAGACCGGAACCGACCGCCTTCGTGCCACGCCGTGAAGTTCAAGCAAAGGTCATTGCTTCGGCGGCTGCGCAGGCACCTCGCCAGGCTTGATCACCGGCGTCTTGCCTTGGTCCGGCGGCGGCTGCGTCATACCCTGGTCACCACTGGGCGGCGGCTGCAGCACGCCGCCGCAGGGACCGAGCGTGCTGGTCGATTCGCCACCGCCATTGGCGACCGGCGGCTTCTGAGCATCGTCCTGAGGCTGCGCCTGGCAAGGCGCGGCAGGGCCGTTCCGGTCGCCATTGTCCTGCGCAGCCGCCGGGTCGGCCAGCGCCAAGAGCAGCACGCATGAGATGAGGGGGAAAGTCTTCATGGTCCAGCTCCTCTGGATTCATCTCCTTGGCAAAGCAGACTAGTCCTTGGCAAAGCAGACTGGCGGCAATTGGTTCCACTGAAGCTGGAGTGGTTGCTGGAACCTGGCGGCCGGAAGTGAGTTCCACCTTCTCGACGCTAAGCCGCCCAGAGGAGGCAATCATGGAACGAAACAGAAAACCCAATGACGAGGTCGAGGCGCCACCGAGCAAAAACGATGCCCGCGACAGGATCGCCAATGATGACGTGGAAGCGCCGACGCCGGGTCGGCAGGATTGGGATGCGCTGCGTGGCGCAACGGTCCTGCCCGACGGAGCAGATGAGGAAAGCCTGCCGGACACCACCGGTGTCGAGAAGGAAGGCGAACTGCCCGAGGAGGATGACGACAACCCCTACCAGGACAGTGACGATGCCTTGCCCGACGACGCCGAGGAAGCCGCCATTGGTCACGACCTGGCGAGGCGCGGCGGCCCGTTCGACGACGTGTAAGGCAGCGACCGCGGACTTTCGAGAGGTTTCCCGGGACGTCCACGCCGTCACCAGTTGGACCAAGGATGAGCTGAAGGCGATGCCGGAGCATCGCGATTGATATTTCGAAGGATCCGGCTGGTCTGATCCTTCGTTTAAGGCGCCTTGGCGGTTTGGTTAAATTTAGCCCTTGTGGTCAAGGGCCGGCGGCGACGCAATCTCGGCACGTTCGACAGCCGCGAGGCAGCCGAGAAGCACGAACGCGAAGCCCAATATCTCAAGCGCCGTTGAGGCCGCTCGCCTGAATCTTCAAAGTGCGCAAGATATCCCCGCCGCGGGCGGCGCAGACACGCTCCAGCATCGCAACGCTGCGAACCGGGCCATCGCCCGCCGGCACTTGAGTGCCGACGGGCTCTGACCTTCAGTTCGACCCGGGATCGCCGAGCGCCTCGGTGACGAAGGACGCCGCGATCAGGTCGTCGGCGTCGAGGCGTAGGGAGCCTTCGACACCCCCCATGATGGCCGCGACCTTCTGGAAGGTCTGCATCTCGTGTTCAGTAACGCTGGCGTCTCGCATCCTGGCTTTCAGATCGGCGATGCGTCGGCCCAGTGAGGCCGACGTTCCGATTTCTCTGTTCGACATGGTGGCCTGCTCCTCCCCCAACCCATGCTGTGGACGTACTCAAGTCTGCCTATATATAAGGCAGCGCGAATACAGTCGCCGCAACGCGCGATATCTGGGAAGGTTCCGGCGCCAAATAGTCACGAAATAATACGTGGTGGGACTCGGGTATGTTAAGCGCCGACGCGGCGATAGACACCGCAGCCAGCGGCTGCGGCCATCGGCCTGGCCAACCCGTGTCGCGGGTCGCGAATGCGGGTCGGACTTTGATCGCCGCGCGCGAACAGTCAGCGAGAGGCCGGAACCACGCCGGACACCGAGCGCGCCGTTTCGGGCGAAAACACCACGAAAGCAAAAACCAGAACGGCAGCGGCGATAATGACCGAGCCGCCGGCGACGATCGGTTCAAGCGCCGGGTTTCCCTGCAGCATCACATACAGCGCCGGCAGCATGATCACCAGGCCGAGTGTGTAGAGCCCGTAGTGGATCATGGCGATGCGACGCGCCGCCTTTTGCGGATTGAGCGCGTAGTAGCCGCCGAAGATGGCGCTCGTCACCCAACCGAGCAGATTGATATGCGCGTGCGCCGGAAAAGCGGCGTGGTCGCCCGAGATCGCCATCTGCAGGCCGGCCGCAATCCCCAACATCAGGAACAAGATGGCAGTTTTGAAAAAGAGTTCCGAAATCCTCGGCATGTCATTTCTCCCCCTATGCGGTCTGCGACCGCTTGCGTCCTGGAGAATACACCCACGCACAGAAATTTTCCACGCCGCGCTTATGGGCCATGCCTGCACAGCTTTTTGCACGCTGTTCGACTTTTCTGGCTGCCACAACCCGGCGCCGCCCCGCTACGGCGTCAGCAAGATGTCGGCGCCCGCTCGCTCGTCGAACACCACCGCGCAGCCGCGCCCCAGCGCCACTGCCGACAGCGCGTTGGCCACCGTCTCGTCCGGCGATACGAAATCACCGGTCAGCACTCGCAACTCCTCCACCGCCCTGGCCATTGACACGCAGTGCCCGGCAACGCGATCGCTCGTGCAGGCGTCAATGACGCTGACGAGGTCGATCATCTCGAACTGGCCCATACCGGCCTCCACAAAAACAGCGTCCCGTCGCGGATATGAACGCCGAGGCGAGAGACAATGTTCCGCAGGTCCGATGCCCAGGCGGAGCACTCGACAGCCCGACCTGGAACGGGCCGGCCGGCGACAACCGCTTCGCTTGACAATAGGCCCTGTTTGTTCTCTATTTGTTCGGCAAAAACGCCTCTCACAACAGACGCGGCTAATGCTGCAACGCCGCAAAGGGAACGGTCGGGATGGAGCCCACCATCCTGCATGCGGATCTCGACGCCTTCTACGCCTCGGTGAGCAGCTGCTCGACCCGGCGCTCAGGGGCAAGCCGATCGCCGTCGGCGGCGGCGTCGTGCTTGCCGCTTCCTACGAAGCCAGGGCTTTCGGCGTGCGCGGCGGCATGCCCGGACGACGCGCGCGCGAGCTTTGCCCCGGACTGATCTTCGTCGGCGGCCATTTCGCCGACTATCAGCGGCTGGGCGACGCCGCCATCAAGGTGCTCGACGATTTCACGCCGCTGGTCGAGCGGATTTCCATCGATGAAGCCTTTGCCGACGTCGCCGGCTGCACGCATCTGTTCGGGCCGCCGGCCGAGATCGCCGCCACGGTGCGTCAGCGCGTCCGGGCAGAGCTCGGCCTGCCGATCTCGATCGGCGTGGCGCGCACCAAGCATCTGGCCAAGATCGCCTCGCAGGTGGCCAAGCCCGACGGGCTGGTGGTGGTCGATCTGGACACCGAACTTGCCTTCCTGCATGATCTGCCGGTCGGGCTGATGTGGGGCGTCGGCCCGGCGACCAAGGCGCGGCTGGCCGAGATCGGCATCNTCGGCATCGAGACCATCGGCCAGTTGGCAAAGACGCATAGCGGGGCGCTGCGAAGGTTGCTCGGGCCCGCCACCGGCGAAAAGCTGGCGTCGCTGGCATGGAACCGCGACCCGCGAAAGCTCGAAACCCACAGGCGGTCGCATTCCGCCGGCGCGCAGTCGGCGCTTGGCAGACGGCCGGCCGAGGCGCGTATCTTCGGACCCGTCCTGCTGCATCTGGCAGACCGGGTCGCCAGCCGGCTCAGGGCGAAATCACGGCCCGGGCGCACGGTGACGGTGCGCGTGCGTTTCGCCGATCTGCACGCGGTCACACGCTCGCTGACGCTCGAGCAACCGATTTCGGCAACCGCGATGCTGGCCGAAATCGCCGGGGAGCTGGTGCGCGGCGTGCTGGCCGCCAACCCTCGGGAGAAGACCATCTCGCTGCTGGCGATCTCGGTGTCGCAGCTGGAAGAAAGTGCCGAGCTGCAGTTGGAGCTGCCGCTCGGGCTTGCCGATGAAAAGCAGCGACCCGGCAGCAGGCAAGGCCTGGCGCGCTTTGGCGCCGACCGCGCCATCGACAAGATCCGCCAGCGCTTTGGCAGAGAGGCTGTCGGCTATGGCGCCGTGGCGCTGGAAGCCCGGCGCTCGGTTCCCGATGCCTTCCGCGAACTGGCGGAAAAGGAACTGTGAGTGCGGCGCGACGGCAAGGCCAATGTTTAGGCTGGGCCAGTCCGCGCTGCATTGCCGCTCTGTTTGAGCAAGCCGACCAACCAGGCCAGACCCGCCGCAGTTTCGGACATTTTTCGCACCGCAACCCGGCCACGCCATGCACGCCCAAGAACAACGCTTTGTCGATGAAGGTGGACTTGCAGTTAGCGCATCGGGACCAAGAAAACCCGGGACGGGACGACGGCGCCGCGAAGGTTGACAGTGCCGATCCGTCTGGCATTATCGCGTAAGCTTGGAGGATTCACTATGAAGAAAACCTATTCGAAGCCTGTTCTGGTCAAAAAAGGCAAGCTTTCGCAGGTTACGGCGCTCGCCAATGGAGCGGGTTCCGGCCCGATCGAGTGAGGTCGTTGAGTCCGACTGTCGCCTGATCTGGCGGCCCGCCTGACACTGGAGATGCGGCATGAAGAAGACCTATTCGAAGCCGGTGCTGGTCAAGAAGGGCAAGCTCTCGCAGGTTACAGCCGATAATGGTAACGGCTCCGGGCCGGTCACCATCTAACAGCCGATCATCCGGACGCCTCGTGCCGTCTGGCCGGGAACAGGGCTTTGGGTGCCCGACGTGGAGAGTGGAAATGAAGAAAACCTATCTGAAACCGGTGCTGGTCAAAAAAGGCAAGCTCTCGCAGGTCACCGCGAACGGTGCTTCCAATCCGCGATAAACCCTTTCACCCCGATTGATCGCGACACGCTTCAGCGCACAACCACCAGATCGTCGAGCACGAGCTGCCAATAGTGGCTCGTTGAAAAACGCACGCGCGTCACCGCCGCCAGCATCGGCGCATAGTGGACGGGCGCCAGTGCCGACAGGACGATCGTGTCGCTGGCGATCAGCCGGTCGCCAAGCCAGCTCTCGACCAGTGCGGTTTCGCCTTCGGACTTCAACCATGCCGCTGTCAGCATCACGGAATGGAACCCGAACGGTTTGTCGCTCGACAATTCGGCCGGGTGTCCGCTGCTCGTATAGCAGACATGGTCTCCCGAGATATTGCCGTTGACGTAGCCTTCGCTGCCTTCGGTATGATCGCGCGCCAGTGCGTTCAGGTTGAACCAGGTCAACCCGGCATAACCGGACGGCACCTTGCGCAGGCCGCGCGTCGTGACATCGTCGAAACCGATGGCCTGCAAGGACGCGGCGCTGTCGACAGCCGCGTTCTCGGGCGACAGCAGGCCGAGCTCGGTCGGGTAGGCGGACAAGGCCAGTCGTCGTTCCATGCCATCGCCGGTGACTTCGATCGCGTCGGCGTCATCGGGCAGATCGAGACGGAAGCCAGCCCCAGCACTTAGCGGATGCACTGCCACCTTTTGCCCTTTCGCCATCACCGAGATGCTCGCCGAAGCACCGTCCGCTACGCGGCCGCTGAGCCGGCGTATCGCAAACAGGCCGACCGGCTGCAGCATTGCTTCCGAGGCCAGCCCGGTGGGCGAGCCCGGCAGCGGCCGGAGGTGCTGCGACTGGACCTCGTTGGCGCTGCTCGCGCGCCAGCCGGGCGGAACCGACACGGTGAAGCGGTAGCTGCCCGGCACATGGATGGGCGCGGCGCGACGTTTCGTCGACGCCAGGAAATTGGCAAAGCCGCCGCGATTGCTCCGCGCCGCGGCGACGAAGCGGCCGTCGCCATCATGCAGTCTGACCATGATGCCGGCCATCGGGCGGTCGCCGAGCCCGTAGCGGCCGTCGCGATCGGCATCGAAATAGACAAAGGACGAATGATTGAGCTTGCCGTGGTTGCCCGACCAGTCGCGGCGCACGGCGTAGTCGTTGGCCGGATCTTCACGAAGCCGGGCTCTGCGACGAGACCGCGCCAGCCGCCAGGCGAGAGCCGCAACGACAGCGGCGAACCCGACAAGGAGTATTGCCTTGATCACGGACGGCTCAAGCAATGCTGTCGGCCCTGCTCATCTGGATCTCCTGCACATACATCGATCCATATATCGATGCTGCAGGCGCTTGAGCAACCGGACACGGGACCGGCGGACCACGGCATCGGCGTCACATACCCATTTCAGGCAACTATTCCGGCGATGGCACCGGCGGCTTCGTGGTCAGCGCGGCGCCGAAGGCGGCGACGACCACGGCGGCGATGCCCGCGCATTGCAGCGGGCTCAGGGTCTCGTGCAGGAACAGGAAGCCGGCCAGCGCGCCCAGCGCCGGCTCCAGACAAGTCAGCGTGCCGTAGAGCCTGGCCGGCATCCGGGTCAGCGCCACCATCTCCAGCCAGAACGGCAAGGCGCTGGAGAACAGCCCGACCAGCAGCGCGCTGACCAGGATCGCGGGTGCGATCAGGCCGGTACCCGCCTCGGCGAGGCCGAACGGCAGGGCGACGGCAGCGGCAATGACCAGCCCGTAAGCCGTGGTCTGGCTGCCAAGCTCGGCGCCCGCCTTTTGCGCAAAGACGATGTAGAGCGCCCAGCAGCCGCCGGCGGCCAGCGCCAGCATCACGCCGAGCGGGTCGAGTGCACTGCCGGAGTGGATGAAGGGCGACAACAGCAATATGCCGGAAACGGCCAGGACCACCCAGACGAAGTCGGTGGCGCGCCGCGACGACAGCGTCGCCACAAGCAGCGGGCCGGAGAATTCGAGCGCCACCGCGACGCCGAGCGGGATTCTGGCGAGCGCTGCGTAAAACAAAAGGTTCAGCGCCGCGAGGTTGACGCCGTAGGCGATGAGCCAGGGCAGCACGGCNGCGATGAGCCAGGGCAGCACGGCGCGCGACGGCCGCACCCGCCACGGCCTCAGCACCGCCGCCAGCATCAGCGCCCCCACGACCAGCCGCAGCGCCGTGGTGCCATTGGCGCCGATCAGCGGAAACAGGCCCTTGGCGAAGGTGGCGCCGATCTGGATCGACACCATGGCGCCAAGCAACGCGCCGATCGGCAAGGCCTTCGCTTCAGCTGCGGCAATCGACGTCGACGTCAATTCCAGTCCCTCCCCACGCGACCAGCAGGCCGTAGCGCAGGCTGGAGATAGGGATAAAGGGCCTGGCTGTCGTGTGGCACGAGCGGGCTGTTGATAGGGCAAGGGTGGGAGGCGAACGCCGACGCATTTCCTCTCCCCCGTCGATCGGGGGAGAGGAAAAGAAGCTAGCTCGCCAGCCCATACACCAGGCTCACACGTCCATCCGAAAGCGCCTCGGCCTTGCGCAGCTCCAGTCCGTGCCGGGCGTGCACCGTGCCGAACAGCGCCTTGCCGTCGCCGGCGAGCAGCGGATAGACGATGAGCCGCATTTCATCCACTAGCCCCGCCTCGATCAGGCTGGCGGTGATGCGTGCGCCGCCCATGAGATAGATGTTCTTGCCGGGCTCGCGCTTCAGCGCCGCGATGTCGTCGAGGCTGCGCAGGAAGCGCGTCGAGGCCCAGGCGGCCGAAGTCATGGTGTTCGACAGCACATAGTGCGGGGTTTTCGCGGCAAAGCGCGCCCATTCGAGTTCGGCCGGGTCGACCAGTCTGCCGGTCATCGGCAATGGCTGGTCCGGCTCGTTCTCAAGGATCGCGCTCCAGTAGCGCTCATAGCCGGCATACATGACGCCGCCGAGCAGGCAGGCGTCGATCTCGGGCATCAGGCCGTATTCCTCCGACCAGTTGTCGACCCAGTCGGCGAAGCCTTCGGGGCCTTCGATCTTGCCGTCGATGGAGATCTTCATTCCGGTGATCAATTTACGCATGACTTCCTCCTTCGGGCTTGCGGGATGCAAGCACGTTGCCTGGTTTCACTTCCGCTGACGCGCCGCGGTGTCTGGCGAAGGCGCGTGTTTCGCCGACCCTTGCGCCGGCATCCGGCGCAAGGGATCGATGGTGCCCGGTTGGACCGGGCGATGCGTCAGGTCAGGTCAGGCCGGCAGGCGCCGGTCGTATTCCGCCACGATACGGCTAAAGCTGTCCCAGAACGGTTCGGGTTTCTCGGCCGCCACGCGGGCAACCAGGAGGTCGAGATGCACGTGCCAGCCTGCGGCATGCATCATCAGGCTCGAGCGGTCCGGCAGGCGGCGGTGGACCAGGGTGAGCAGAACATCGTCGCCGCGCTGCGCCAATTCGAAGGTGACATTGCCGCTGCCGTTCCAGGTGATGGTGAGCTTGCGCGGCGGATCGCACTCGACGATCTGGTTGTGCATCCGCTGCTCGCCGCCACTGAAGCTGGCCGGCCTTTCGCCGGGCGGGTCGGTCAGTTCGTCGTTGCGCCAGACCAGCTCGAAGGAAGAGCCTTCCTCCATCTCCATGTCGCCGGCCGCCAGCCATTGGCGGCGCAGATCGCTCTGCGTCAGATATTCCCAGACGCGCTCCCTGGTTCCGGGCAAAAGCCGTTCGATCCTCAACGTGGCCGGCTGGATCAGCTGGGCGTAGCCGTCGAAGCTGTTCATCTGGTTCATCGGTCGTCTCCCTCGGATGATGTTGGCCTGGATGTGTCTGGCTTGGGTGATTCCGGCTTGGATGGTTCTGGATTTGCCGGTGCCGGCGTTGACGGCGTTGTCGACGTTTTGCGCCCCGCCTCCTCGCGCAAAAGCTGTTCGAGGACATCGAGGCGGCTGTTCCAGAAACGCGCGTATTGGCCGAGCCACTGATAGGCGGTGGCCAGCGGGCGGGCCTCGAGGCGGCAGACATGGGTGCGGCCGCGCACTTCACGCCGGATCAGCCCGGCATGCTCCAGCGCCTTGATGTGCTTGGAGGCGGCGGCCAGCGACATGGCAAAGGGCTGTGCCAACTCGCTCACCGTACGCTCGCCGCCGGCGAGGTGGTTAAGCATGTTCCGGCGCGTGGCGTCGCCAAGGGCGTGAAAAACCTGGTCCATCTGGGGCGGCTCTAATTCAACCATGTAGTTGAATATAGAGGCGAGATTTTAGATAGTCAACTGGTTGGTTGAATGTTTTTTGGGGAGAGGCGCTGGCCCCCCTACCTCCCCCTTGTGGGGAGGTCGGACCGTAGGTCCGGGCGGGGGTACTAGCGCTGACCGTGGGGGATGTGGATTTCCTCTTCCCTCACGAAAGTCTGGGAGAGGAACCCAAGATGGCGGAGGTCCGCGCAGACCCCCACCCCGATCCGCTTTGCGGATCGACCCTCCCCACAAGGGGGAGGGTAAAGTGCCCTCACCCAGCCATGGCCAGCGGCACCGCGCTCTTGTTGGGGATCNTCGGGCTGGCTGCGGTTGCGGCGCTCATAGGCGAGAAGCACTTGCAGCCGTTCGCGCGCCACCGGCGCGCTGGTGCGCCGCTTGAAGATGTCGAGCAGGTTCATGCCGCCCTCCTTCCCAAAAGACGATCGAGGAAGCCCTTGCGTTCGAAGGGCACGATGACCGGCAGCTGTTCGCCCTCGAGCCGCTTGGCCGCGTCGATGTAAGCCTTGGCGGCGGCATTGAGCGGCTCCGACAGCGTCACCGGCGAACCGAGGTTGGAGGCGCGCAGCACATCCTGGCTCTCGGGGATAATGCCGAGCAGCGGCACCGACAGTATCTCCAGCACGTCGTCGATCGACAGCATTTCGCCGCGCGCGGCGCGTCCCGCATCGTAGCGCGTGACCAGCACATGCTTGGCGATCTGCTCGCCCTCCTCGGCCCGCAAGGTGCGGGAATCGAGCAGGCCGATGATGCGGTCGGAATCGCGCACCGACGACACTTCCGGATTGGTGACGATGACCGCCTCGTCGGCAAAGCGCATGGCGAGCTGCGCGCCGCGCTCGATGCCGGCTGGGCTGTCGCAGAAGACATAGTCGAACACCGAGCGCAGCTTGCCGATGACCTCGGCCACGCCCTCCTCGGTCAGCGCATCCTTGTCGCGCGTCTGCGAGGCCGGCAGCAGGAACAGCGTCTCGACCCGCTTGTCGCGGATCAGCGCCTGCGACAGCTTTGCCGAGCCCTGGATGACGTTGACGAGATCGAACACCACGCGCCGTTCGGCGCCCATGATCAAATCGAGGTTGCGCAGTCCGACATCGAAATCGACCAGCGCCACCTTCTTGCCGGTCTTGGCGACCGCCGCCCCCAGAGCCGCGGTAGAGGTCGTCTTGCCGACGCCCCCCTTGCCCGAGGTGACCACCACTACCTTGCCCATCAATAAAGCCTCCGTTGTTGTTCGTTATGTCGTTGTCGGGCGAGACGCATTAGCTGAAAGGGGCGATGCGCAGCATGCCGTTGTCGAGAAATGCCTGCACAGGCTTGCCCCGGACTGACGGGTCCATCTCCTCGGCCGTGCAATACCAGCCATCGACCGAGAGAAGCTCGGCTTCGTTCCTGCGGCAGAAGACACGCGCCGCCGTGTTGCCTTGAGCGCCTGCCGAAGCGCGGCCGCGCAGCGTGCCATAGACATGGATCGAGCCGGTGGCGACGATCTCGGAGCCGGACGCGACCGAGCCCAGCACGATGACATCGCCATGCGGATGGAAGATCAGCTGCCCTGAACGGATCGGCGAGCGGATCATCAGCGTGCCGGCGTCCGGCGCGGCAATTTTGACGTCTTGAGGCTGCGTCTTGGCACCGCCCGCCGGTTTCAAATCGCCCGCCTTCAAATCGCCGGCCTCTGCCTTGATGTCACCGGCCGCCTTCATGTCGCTCACCGCAGTGGCATCCTCCGCCCTGCCCGCCTTGCGGCTCGGCTGCAGCAGGCCGTCGGTCGTCGCCTCCTTGGCGCCGACCAGCACCGGCGGCAGATGCGCGCCAAGCTCGCCGCCGCCATCGAGTTCCATGGCATAGATGCGGATGCCGCGCTGGCCAAGCAGATCGACCAGCGCTTCGATGGCGACGATATCCGGCTTCAGCACGTTCAGGTCGAGCACCACCGGGCGCCCGGCAAAATAGCCCGGCGAGTTGCCGACCCAGCGATCCAGGCTCTCCAGCCACACATCCAAAGGCGCCTCCGGCGTCAGCGTGAAAGCGACGAAGGAGCGGGCGCGAAAGCGAATGGATTTGGCCTCGAGGGGAGCGGCAAAGGTCACGGCGGGCGATTCCTTACTGAGAGGTAAACGCTAGCGGTGGTATGGTTAATGAAAGGTTAATGAGGAGGGGGTGTTTGCGAGCTTCGAGAGCGCCCTTCCTGACAGCCGGTGCCAGGTATCCTGCTACCGTTGCAAAGGCACCAATCGACGTGACCAATTCCCCGGCCCCACCAACCAAATTGCAATCGCGACGACCGCAACGCGACAAGTGTCGGCGCAGACTGTTGAAAATAATCATGTATTACCAAGCGTCGAATACTTGCGCACGGTCATACGCCGCGTAATGTTGGCGTGGGATGGGTTTAAATGGGGGGAATAATGAAACGTAGTGTTTTGACACTATCGCTGCTGGCTTGCCTCGTAGCGTGCGCCACGCCACCCGACAAGATAGCGGGCGTTCCAAATTCCGGCCCCTGCACCCCGGCCGACAGACAGCGCCTTGCCGTCATAACGAACCAGCAGAACAAGTCGGCATCCGGTGATGCGCTGGGTGTCTTCCTGATCGGCGTGCCGCTGGCGTCGATGTCGGGAGGCGACCACGAGGCCGAGATCGCTATTCTCAAGGGGCGATGTGGGGCACCGAAGACTTAGGTGCCGTCCTACGAGTTGGATGGATAGGCAATAATACGAAGATAGACCACAGGAAAGTCACCAATTTGTATTTGGCAGCTCTGTCGATTAATAACTTCCGACGCCTACAAAGCGCGACCATAAATTTTCAACCCGGCCTTAACGTGATCGTCGGCCCTAACAACATCGGCAAGACCGCTGTGGTCGATGCGCTGCGCGCGCTGCTAGCCGGGGTAGACGATCCGTATCCACGGTTCGCCCGAGACGACTTGCATCTGCCAAAAGGTGGCACATCAAGCGGTGAAATCACGTTTGGGTATGTTTTCAAGGACCTTACTGGGGACGATGAGGCGGACTTCTTGCACGCACTACGTCCTGGCGCCGATGGAGCTTTAGAGGCCGTATTGGGCGTTAGCTATGGAGACCCGGATAGATCGGGACGTTTGCGAGCCAGAAAATGGTGCGGAGAGCATACCGATGTCGCCATGACTCCTACGATGCTGGACAACCTTCGAAGTGTTTATCTTCAACCCCTTCGGGATGCGGAGCAGGGGTTGCGCCCTAGTCGGAACAGTCTACTTTCCAGACTTCTGCATCTCCTCTCCGATGATGCGGGCCGGGCTGAGATTGCCGATGAACTCGCGAAGCTCGATGCAAAGCTCAAGAATCTTAAATCGATAACTGACACGCAGGATGCGATTGCGGGCAGACACAAGACAATGCTTAGCGAGCAGTTCGCTCAGATGCTGAATGTGGAACTAACAGGAAACGATTTTACAAAACTAGCAGCTAGAATTTCCTTGGTCGTCGATGATTTTGAGATAGAGCGAAACGGCCTAGGTTATAACAATCTGATTTATATGGCCGTGGTATTGAGCGAACTCGCAATGAATCCAACCGCTGCATTTCGCAGTCTTATCGTCGAGGAACCAGAGGCCCATCTACATCCACAACTCCAGGCCGTATTGCTTCGCTATCTTTCCAATATAGAAAGTGCCGCCGGCGAGAAGCCGGTTCAGGTATTTGTCACCAGCCATTCCCCAAATTTCGCCAGTGTAGCCGATCTCGACTCGATTGCTTGCCTTGTCGACACCGGTGCGCAGGTGGAAGCATTCCACCCGCGCACCGTCACATTCAAAAAGGGCAAGCGTGAAAAGTTGAAGCGCTACCTGGACGTGACACGTGCAGAACTGTTTTTTGCTCGACGAATTATTTTTGTAGAAGGCGCGGCCGAATTGCTGATGGTCAGTCTTCTTGCTGCTCGAATTGGTTTTGATCTTAGAAGCCACGGGGTCAGCTTGATCAGTGTGGAGGGTCTGAACTTTGATTCCTTCATGCCACTGTTCGGCAAGGACGCAATCAAAATTCCAGTCGCCGTTATTACCGACGCCGACCCTCAGATAGCCGGTGCCGATGGGAAAATGGAAGCTCACTATCCAGGCCCGGATGAGGCAATAGCGGTTTCAGCCAACACGGCTTCAATGCAGGCAATGCAGGACAATTTAGTCCGTGTCTTTTGTGGCAAGAAAACCTTCGAGTATGATTTTGCGCTCGTCGATAAAAATCGCGAAGCTATGCTCGCCGCACTTGAAGAAATTCATCCTGGAATCGGCAAGGATTTGAGAGCCGTGGTGAACGGTGAACTGACCGATCATGGAAAGGCTACGGCGCTGTTCAAAGGAATGTTTGAGCGCCCGACAAACAATGTACAGAAAGGTAAATTTGCACAGGCGCTTGCCGCGAAAATAGTTGAAAATAAATTAGATGTAGCGGTTCCGTTATATATTGAGGAGGCCGTGAAGCACGCATGCCAGAAATAAAATTATCTGAACAACAAACAGACGTTGTTGAACTCCCTCTTGAGCCGATTGCGATTACTGCCTGCGCCGGTAGCGGAAAAACCAGAACAGCGGTTCATCGCCTTGCCGAGATGCGGCGGCGTCTGGACGACAGACATGGGATGGTGGCACTGCTGTCATTTTCGAACATTGCAGTGGATACATTCCGGAGAGATTATCTGGCGTTGATGCGCGCCAATGACGGTGGCCAACAACCCTTCGGTATTGAAATCGATACCGTTGACGGCTTTATAACCACAAATGTACTTCGGCCGCATGGCTATCATGTCATGGGTTGTGGGTGCACGCCTTATCTGGTGGATGGTCGTGAACCTTTCTTAAAGAACTTCACAGTCTTCGACGGTGTTAGGCCCAACCCAACGGCTGATCTCCGTATCAGCTTTGAGAACGGCGACTTTTCTTTCAAGATTGGAAGGAATGCGCCAAAAAAAATCCCGACTGCTGAGGCCAAGAAAGCGTTAGGAAAATTGGGAGCAGTAGGCGCATACACCCACGCTTCAGCGCGCTACTGGGTCCTGCGAGTTCTCAAAGAAAAACCATATGTCTTGCGTGCTCTAGTGCGACGCTACCCCCACATACTTGTTGATGAAGCGCAGGATGTCGGCCCTGAGCACGAAGCCATTCTCAAGCTCATGGTGGACGGCGGATCCCGCTTGTCTTTGATCGGCGATCCGCATCAAGGAATTTATGAGTTTTCCGGCGCAAATGGCTCATTTCTTTCCGGATACGCGAAGCAACTCGGCGTTACTGAAAGAAATTTGAGCATCAACTACCGCTCAGTGCCTGCAATCGTCGACCTCGCAAACAAACTTTGTGGGCGGAACGATAAAGCGAAGAGGATTGCTCCAGAAATACTTAATGGCGCCTTTTTCATACCGTTTAAAAAGGACGAGAAAGACAATGCGCTTGCAACCTTCAGGTACATGCTGAAAGAGGCCGGCATCGCGGACAAAGACGGCGTCGTGGTGTGCCGTTCGGGAGAGTGGGCTGACCAATGGAGCGGTGGCGAAGATGGTCAAGGCCAAGGGATAGTGAAGGCTTTTGCTGATGCCGCTGTTTGTCGAGACAAGTTTAGACGTCTCGACCAGGCTTATGATCACACATGCATCGGCATCGTAGGCCTGCTCGCAAACCAACACCGCGATTTGATTTCAAAACTTTCTCGCCCCGCGGGAAGTGCGGATATTATGAAACTGAGAAGGGCAATTTGGGGATACGCGCGCGATCCTGCAGCCGGGCTCCCCTCTGCAACGTTGTTGGCAGATACGCAATGGCACCCATTGCTGGTAGAGAGAGCAAAATCGTTTATTGCCTTTCTGGAATCTGACTTCGGATTGAGCGCAGGCGAGAATTTAGGCAATAGGCTTGCCAAAAAAGCATTACTGAATAAGCCGCTGATCCAAATGCCCGACCTTGCGCAGCCGGATAGTCCGCCGCAGTTTCGTGTATCGACCGTTCACAAGGTTAAGGGTGAGAGTTTGGAAGGCGTCATGTATGTGGTTAGCAAGGAGCACGCTGAAGGACTGTTGAATGGGACAGGAACCGAAGTTGGGCGTATTGGATATGTTGCACTTACGCGAGCGCGAAATCTATTTGTTCTAGCGGTTCCTAGCAACGCCCTCGGCGCACTTGAGCCAAGGTTGGTGAAAATGGGCTTTATGAAACCAGGGAAAGCTGCGTAGCAGTCAGATGTCAATCGCTCTGACCACTTAGCCCGCAACTATTTGGGTTTTAACTTCCCCTCAATCCCCCTCGCCGCCTGCTCAACCGCCGCGCGGTCCGTGCCCAGCCTGTCGATCAGCTCCTGCGCCTCGTCGCCCGATATGCCTGTGCGCACGGCGAGTTCCTCGACGGTCAGCACGTCGGTGCTGGCGATCTCGCGCGGAAGGGCGTCGTCTGCGGTCAGCGGCAGGGCTGCTTCGCGGTCGATTTCGGCCTCGGCCCGGTGCCAGTGATGCTCGGGGTCGCCAGTGCCTTCGCGCTCCCAGATCTGGTAGGCGCGCTTCTGAATCTTCAGATGCCGGTCGTCTTCCATGGTGGTTCCTCCCCTGGGCTTTGAGGGCGATCCGGACGATCCCAGAAATCGCGCGGTCGCAATCGTTCGCGGCGCGGGCTCGCAGCCCGCGCTACTCGCATTGCCGTCTCGGCCCGCCGGAATATGGCTGGTAGCTGTTGTCTTCCGGACGGTACGAGCGATAGCGGCTGAAGCAGGAGGCGACATGATCGCCGCCGGCGGCCGCGTAGGCGCCCTCGCCCTCGACATAGCTTGCCTCTCGCGGCGCGGCGCGGTCGGCGGCGAGATAGGGCGAGACGCAGGTGCGCTGCTGTCCGCTATAGGACATGTAGCTGTTGTCGTCGGGATCGTAGGAGCGGTAGCGGCTGGCGCACCAGGCGAGATGTGGCGGCGACAGTTCGACCGGCGCGATGGCGCCGGTGACGGTGGGATCGGGCTGCTGGTCGGCCGGGTTCGCCTTCTTGGCGGCGATGTCGGCAGGCGCGGACTGCTCGGGCGGCACACGTTCGAAGTCCTGCGCCGTCTCGTCCACCGGCCGCGCTTTCCGGGTCCACAGCTCCGCCACGCTGACGGTGGGCCTTGCTTCGCGCGCGGGCTTGGCGGCAAGCAGCCAGGCTGCGAAGACCAGCCCGCTGCCGAACACCGCAAGGGTCAGCACGAAGCCGCCGACCAGTCCCAAAATCGCTTTCACTCGACACTCCTTGTGTCCCTGCCAATAAAATGCGGGACATCACGGCTTGTTCCAGAAAAGCAGGCGCGAGGGACCTAAGTCTGACCGACCGACAACCGGCAGCTCGCCGAGAACCGGGTGCGGCGCGATTTTTTTCGACGGTGAAAAATCAAGGGAGCGGTCGAGCAGCCATTGGGCAAGATCACGTCCCGGCTATTCCGCCGCCTCGGCATAATCCACGGGCACATAGTTGAGGATCGGCCCAAGCCAGCGCTCGGCATCTGCCAGCGGCATGGCTTTACGCCGCGCATAGTCCTCGACCTGGTCGCGTTCGACCTTGGCGACACCGAAATAATAGCTTTCGGGATGGGCGAGATAGATGCCGGAGACCGATGAACCCGGCCACATCGCATAGCTTTCGGTGAGGCTCACGCCGGCACTGCGCTCACCATCCAGCAGTTGGAACAAGGTCGCCTTCTCGGTATGGTCGGGCTGCGCGGGATAGCCGGGCGCGGGGCGGATGCCGCGATAGGGCTCGCCGATCAGTTCATCCGGCGCCAGCGTCTCGTCGGCGGCGTAACCCCAGAATTCCTTGCGCACCTTCTCGTGCATGCGCTCGGCGAAAGCTTCGGCGAAACGGTCGGCCAGCGCCTTGACCATGATCGAGGAATAATCGTCATTGGCGCGCTCGAAGCGCTCTGATATCGCCACCTCCTCGATCCCCGCGGTGACGATGAAGCCGCCGATATAATCCGGCTTGCCTATGTCCTGAGGCGCGACGAAATCCGACAGCGCGACATTGGCCTTGCCGTCGCGCCTGGTCAGCTGCTGGCGCAGCGTGAAGAAGGTTGCCAGTTCCTGCGAGCGTGCCTCATCCGTGAACAACCTGATGTCGTCGCCGACGGTGTTCGCCGGCCAGAAGCCGATGACGGCGCGCGGCGCGAACCATTTTTCCGCGATGATCTTTTTCAGCATCGCCTGCGCGTCCTCGAAAAGCTGGCGCGCGGCGGCTCCCTGCTTCTCGTCGTCGAGGATCTTGGGGTAACGCCCCTTTAGCTCCCAAGTCTGGAAGAACGGCGTCCAGTCGATGTAGCGCGCGAGCTCCGTCAGGTCCCAGTTGCCGAAAACCTTGACGCCGGTGAAGGACGGCTTCGGCGGCTCGTAGGTCGACCAGTCGACCTTGTGCGCATTGGCCCTGGCCTTGGCCAGCGGCAGCCGCCGCTTGTCGGCCTCGGAGCGGGCATGCGCGTCGGCGACCTTTTCGTACTCGGCCCGCACTGTGTCGACGTAGCCGCCCTTGGTCTCGTTCGACAGCAAGGACGAGACGACGCCGACCGCCCGGCTGGCGTCGTTGACATAGACCGTCTGTCCCCTGGAGTAGCGGGGATGGATCTTCACCGCCGTGTGCACGCGGCTGGTCGTGGCGCCGCCGATCAGCAGCGGAATGTCGAAGCCTTCACGCTCCATCTCGGCGGCCATGTGCACCATCTCGTCCAGCGACGGGGTGATCAGGCCGGACAGGCCGATGATGTCGACATTTTGCTCACGCGCCGTCTGCAGGATCTTCGCCGCCGGCACCATGACGCCGAGATCGATGATCTCGTAATTGTTGCAGGCCAGAACGACGCCGACGATGTTCTTGCCGATGTCGTGGACATCGCCCTTTACAGTCGCCATCAGGATTTTGCCGGCCGTCTGGCGCTCGCCATTGTCGATGCCATTGGCGGCGTTGGCCAGTTTTTCGGCCTCCATGTGCGGCAGCAATCCGGCCACCGCCTGCTTCATCACGCGCGCCGACTTCACCACTTGCGGCAGAAACATCTTTCCAGCGCCGAACAGATCGCCGACGACATTCATGCCGGCCATCAGCGGGCCTTCGATGACATGCAGAGGCCGCTCGGCCCCCAGCCGCGCCTCCTCGGTGTCGGCGTCGATGAATTCTGTGATGCCGTTGACCAGCGCATGGGAAATGCGCTGCTCGACCGTCCAGTCGCGCCAGGCGAGATCACGCTCCCTGGCTTCCTTGCCGGCGGTGCCCTTGAAGCGTTCGGCGATCTCCAGCATGCGCTCGGTGGCGGTGACGCCGGCCCTGGGCACGCGGTTGAGCACGACATCCTCGCACGCTTCGCGCAGCTCCGGCTCGATCGTGTCGTAGACGGCGAGCTGGCCGGCATTGACGATGCCCATATCCATGCCGCGCTGGATGGCGTGGTAGAGGAACACGGCGTGCATCGCCTCGCGCACGGGCTCGTTGCCGCGAAACGAGAAGGACAGGTTCGAGACGCCGCCCGAGATATGGACATGCGGCAGCGTGGCGGTGATCTCGCCGGTGGCCTCGATGAAGTCGACGCCGTAATTGTCGTGCTCCTCGATGCCGGTGGCGACCGCGAAGACATTGGGGTCGAAGACGATGTCTTCGGGCGGGAAACCGGCCTGTTCGGTGAGCAGCTTGTAGGCGCGGGTGCAGATCTCGACCTTGCGCGCCTTGGTGTCGGCCTGACCGGCCTCGTCGAAGGCCATGACGACCACGGCCGCGCCATAGGCGCGCACCAGCTTCGCGTGGTGCAGGAACGCTTCCTCGCCTTCCTTCATCGAGATGGAATTGACCAGCGGCTTGCCCTGCACGCATTTAAGCCCGGCCTCGATAATCTCCCATTTCGAGGAGTCGACCATCACCGGGACACGGGCGATGTCGGGTTCGGCGGCGATCAAATTGAGGTACTCGACCATCGCCTTTTTCGAATCGATCAGGCCTTCATCCATGTTGATATCGATGATCTGTGCGCCATTGGCGACCTGGTCGCGCGCCACGTCGAGCGCCGGGACATAGTCGCCCGCCGTGATCAGCTTTCGGAACTTGGCCGAGCCGGTGACGTTGGTGCGTTCGCCGACATTGACGAAGGGAATCTCGTCGGTCAGCGTGAACGGCTCCAGCCCCGACAGGCGCATCTTGCGCTCGATCTCGGGGATGGCGCGTGGCGGATATTTCTTGACAGCCTCGGCGATGGCGCGGATGTGGTCCGGCGTCGAGCCACAGCAGCCGCCGACGACGTTGACGAGCCCTTCCCGCGCAAAATCCTCGATCTGCGCGGCCATGAAGTCCGGGCTCTCGTCATAGCGGCCGAATTCATTGGGCAGGCCGGCATTCGGATAGGCGCAGACGAAGGTGTCGGCGGCGCCTGAAATTTCGGCCAGATGCGCGCGCATCGCATTGGCGCCGAGCGCGCAGTTGAGGCCGATGGTGAAGGGGTTGGCATGGCGCACCGAATGCCAGAAGGCGGTCGGCGTCTGGCCCGACAGCGTGCGGCCGGAGAGATCGGCGATGGTGCCCGAAATCATCACCGGCAGGCGCACGCCCTTTTCGAGGAAAATCTCGTTGCAGGCAAAGATCGCCGCCTTGGCGTTCAGCGTGTCGAAGATGGTCTCGATGAGAATGATGTCGGCGCCACCGTCGACCAGGCCGCGCAGCTGCTCGCCATAGGCCAGGCGCAATTCATCGAAGGTCACCGCGCGGTAGCCGGGATTGTTGACGTCGGGGGACATCGAGGCGGTGCGGTTGGTCGGCCCGAGCGCGCCGGCGACGAAACGGCGCTTGCCGTCCTCCTGCTGTGCCCTCGCCGCTGCCCGACGCACCAGCCGCGCGCCGTCGCGGTTCAGCGCGTAGACGGCATCCTCCATGCCGTAGTCCGCCTGGGCGATCGAGGTCGAGGAGAAGGTGTTGGTCTCGAGGATATCGGCGCCAGCGATGGCGTATTGATAATGGATCTCCTCGATCGCCTTCGGCTGCGTCAGGATCAAGAGGTCGTTGTTGCCCTGCTGGTGGCAGGTGCAGCCGGCAAAAGCCTCGCCGCGGAAATGCTCTTCGTCGAAGCCGAGACCCTGGATTTGCGTACCCATGGCGCCGTCGAGAATGAGGATGCGCTCGCGCGCCGCTGCCGTCAGCGCCGCAAGCACTTCGGACCCATCGGGTCTGGCCGCGACGGGGCCGAACAATGCGTCCAGCGATGCAGAATTCTGCGACATTTTTTATCCTTGAGGCGACAACCATCACATAAGGATATCTTTATGTCAACATACGGAATGCAGGCGAACGCGTCGTGGCGGGAGTTTGGTGCGATGGTCATCCCGATCGACAATGTGACGGCGGCGGTCATCGTCGCCGCTGCGCCGTGCCTACACCACCACGTCCCGATATACCCTTACCTCGCCATCCTGGCCGCGGATGCGCCAGTCCTGCCCGTCCCGGCCCTCGACATGGCATGGCCCGAGCGGCACCTTGCCACCGCCTTCCGGCAGGTCCAGCACATAGACCGGATTGCAGATGCCCGACAGGCGGGCGCGCAGCGCGCCGGCCAGCGCCTGTCCCTGCGCAATCGTGGTGCGCCTGTGCGCCATGCCGCGCGCGAGGTCGCCATGGTGCAGGTAATAGGGTTTGACGCCGAGCCGGTACATCAGTTCGCGGCAGAGTTCCTCCAGCACCTCGACCGTGTCGTTGACGCCCTTGAGCAGGACACTCTGGTTGAGCAGCACGAAGCCTGCCTGGCGCATGACGCGGCAGGCCAATTCGGTGGCCGGCGTGATCTCCCGCCCATGGTTGAAATGGGTGACGATTGTGACCATCAGCCGGCCCTGCAAGGCGCCAACCAGCCCCGGCGTGATGCGCGCGGGCAGTACGACAGGCACGCGCGTGTGGATACGCAGCAGCCTGACATGCGCGATCGTCTCGATGCGGGCGCGGATTTCAGCCAGCGCCTTGTCCGGCAGCGAAAGCGGATCGCCGCCGGTCAGGATCACTTCGCGGATTTCGGTATGGCCTTCGATATAGGCAAAAGCTTCTTCGAGCGCTTCTCGCGTATAGCCGCGGCCGATCGAGGTCAGGGATTCCTTGCGGAAGCAGAAACGGCAATAGACCGCGCATTGGTAGGTCGCAAACAACAGCACCCGGTCGGCGTGGCGGTGCGTCAGTCGCGGCACCGGACTGAAGGCATGGTCGGCAATCGGATCGTCGAGCTCGCCTTCCGTTTCCGTCAGCTCATCCGGCGATGGAATGACCTGGGCGCGGATCGGATCGGCGGGATCGTTCCAGTCGATCAGGTCGAGATAGGTTTTGGGGGCACGCACCTTGTGGCGTACGGCCGCCTCCTGCGCCGCCGCGTGCTCGGCGGGTGACAGCGGCAGCGAGGCGAGATCGCGGACGTGGCGCACACCGGCGCGGATGTCGTCCTGCCACGCGGTGTCGGCGTCGCGTCCTTCGTCGGCTGTGGCCGCGTCATCGAAAGTTGAGTTTGGGATCATTGGGGCCTCGGGGCAATTCTGGCGGTGCTATCGGCCGGATGGATGGTTCGGTCAACAGCAGTGGCTCAGCGCGGATTGTCGCTGCGCTGCGGTCCTTCGCATCCCCCGACTATCGCCGTAATCGACCAGCGCAGCAATTTCAGGCAATCTGACCGATAAGGCGCTCCAAGGGGAGATGGGCGCCGCTTAGGGAGGACCGCGATGAGCAAAATGCCGCGCTATGAGGATGCCGTTCAGCGCTTTCGCATCGAAGATGAGATCGCCCGGTCGTATGGCAACCCTGGAACCGGCATCAATGCCTATGTCGAATGCTGCGGCCGCTACACCGGACAAAACCGGCTGGCGCTGCGCGCGATCTCGGCCGGCGGTGAGCTTCGCGAATTCAGCTTCGACGATCTCGCCGACATGTCGGGGCGCGCCGCCAATGTGCTCAAGACCGCCGGCGTCGGTGCCGGCGATGTCGTCGCCGGCATGCTGCCGCGCGTCCCCGAACTGGTGGCGCTGATCCTCGGGACGTGGCGCATCGGCGCGGTCTACCAGCCGCTGTTCACCGCCTTCGGTCCGAAAGCCATCGAGCACCGCCTCGGCTATAGCGGCGCCAGGATCGTGGTGACCAACCCGGCCAATCGCGGTAAGCTCGACGAGGTCCAGAGATCAGCGCAAATCGCCACCATTCTTGGCAATGGCGATGTGCTACCTGCAGGCGACATCGATTTCCGCGCCGCGCTTGGCACCGCGTCGCCCGACTGCCAGCCGGTGATGCGCAAGGGCGACGACTTGTTCATGATGATGTCGACGTCGGGAACGACCGGCCTGCCCAAGGGCGTGCCGGTGCCGCTTCGCGCCCTGCTCGCCTTCGGCGCCTATATGCGCGACGCGATCGGCTTGCTGCCCGACGACATCTTCTGGAACATCGCGGACCCCGGCTGGGCCTACGGCCTCTATTACGCCATCACCGGCCCGTTGCAGCTGGGCATCGCCACGACCTTCTATGAAGGCGCCTTCAACGCCAAGAGCACTTACGACATCATCGAGCGGCTCGGCGTCACCAGCCTTGCCGGCTCGCCGACCGCCTATCGCCTGCTGATGGCGGAAGGCGCGGAAGCTGCGGCCCGTGTCAAAGGCAGACTGCGCGTGGTGAGTAGCGCCGGCGAGCCGCTCAACCCGGAAGTCATCCGCTGGTTCGACGCAAATCTCGCCGCGCCCATTCACGACCATTACGGCCAGACCGAGAACGGCATGATGGTCAACAACCATCATGGGCTCTCGCATGTCGTGCGCGCGGGCTCGGCCGGCTTCGCAATGCCCGGATATCGCATGGTGGTATTGGACGAGGCCGGCAACGAGCTCGGCCCCAACCAGCCCGGCATCCTCGCCGTAGATATCGCGAAGTCGCCGCTGCGCTGGTTTGACGGCTATCACCAGGCGCAAACGCCGGCGATCACGGGCGGCTACTACCGCACCGGCGATACGGTGGAGTACGAGCCGGACGGTTCGGTCTCCTTCATCGGCCGCGCCGACGATGTCATCACTTCGGCCGGCTATCGCATCGGCCCGTTCGACGTCGAAAGCGCACTGATCGAGCATCCGGCGGTCAACGAGGCGGCCGTGGTCGGCGTGCCCGATCCGCAGCGCACCGAGATCGTCAAGGCCTTCGTCGTGCTGGCGCCGGCCTACAAGGGCAATTCGGAGCTCGCCGAAGAGCTTGCCCAGCACGTCAAGAAACGGCTGTCGGCGCACGCCTACCCGCGCGAGGTCGAGTTCATCACGGAACTGCCGAAGACCCCAAGCGGCAAGATCCAGCGCTTCCTGCTGAGGAAGGCGGAGGTGGAGAAGCGCAAGGCGTGATTAGGCGCCAATCTCCCCCCTCGAGGGGGAGATGTCGCCGAAGGCGACAGAGGGGGTCGTNGCGGGGATGGTCTTGGCGATGGCTGCGGCTAATCTCCCCCCTCGAGGGGGAGATGTCGCCGAAGGCGACAGAGGGGGTCGTTGCGCGTGAAGCGCTAACGTCGTCTCGCGCTGCAAAAGGAGTCAGCGCTTCACGCGCGGCGACCCCCTCTGGCCTGCCGGCCATCTCCCCCTCAAGGGGAGAGATCTGCAGCTCCAACGCCGTCTTTTTTCGGCCCAATGTTGTCATGTATCCTTGGAATCGAACGTAGAGCAGGGTTTATATCATGCGGTGGGTCTGGACGTTTCTGTTTGCGCTGGTGAGCAGCGTGGCTTTCGCGGCCTCGCCGGAGGACGACTATGTGGCCGCGCGTGACAAGGCGATTGCTGATATCGCGGCGCTGAACAGTGCGAACGCGGCAATCGAGACCATCGACGCTGAGAACGAGAAGGCGCTGGCCGACCTCCAGCAGCGTCTTGCCGGCATTATCGGGCCGTTGGCGGTCAAGGACTTTCCCCCAACCGGCACAATCAATATCGAAAGCCTCAGCGACTCCGATATCGGCTATGGCATGCTCGATGGACTGCGATACACCAAGGACGACGACGGGCCTAGCCTGGTGGCAACGACGCGAGGGCTGCTGGAGCGCTGGCTCCAGTCCAGAACCGCCGAGACCGACGAGAGTTTCAAACTGCCCGCCGGCATCGATGAGGCGCTTAAGCTCGATGCCTTCTACACCCAGGCGATCAACAGCGACGCCGCCTTCGAGGGAACGCTCGACTTTCCATTGAAGAAGCCTGAGGGCGCCGACATCGCCTTCGCACGGCTCGGCGGCTGGACGCAGGACGTCGGACCGATCTACGAGCAGGAAGTCGTCGTTACGCTCGTCAAAGGCAACAGCGTGAGAATTATCGCAGCGCCGGCAGCCCCTGCAGTTCCGAAGATCGCCGCCTGCGACGCAGTGTGGGCTGCAGCGGACGCCGCAGCGCAGAAATTCCAGGCGGCCTACCAGGCATCGGACCTGAAGGACGAAAAAGCGTTCGATTCCTCCAACGCCGCCTGGGACAAGGGCGACAGCGACTACCGGGCCTGCATGGCGCAGCGCCTGCCGGCTGACCCGGCTTTCCCGGCGCTGCTCGCCCAGGCGCAGGCGCTGGCCGATCAAATGGCTGGGAAGTAAGCCTCCCGCAAGGGCCCGCGCGGCAAGATCAGGCGGCTTGTTGCAATCTGAGGCGAATATGACTTCGCCGCTGGGTTGCAGAACGCTGCAACCTGGCGTCCTACTTTCGGACACTCATTCAGATTTCGGCTGGACCCTGGCAGCCAAAAGCTTACCGTTTGTTCTCGGATTCGTCTCGAAGCTCAAACTTAAGCTTTAGCTACTATGGTCGACCGAAGGACTACTGTCCTGGAAAGGTCTTCGGATCGAGTTGGCAGGTGCAATGCTCAATTCCGGCCGGTTGAAACGGGCCGTTTTTTCTTCCGCCAACTTGCCGGCGGCGATTGCCTTTGTCGTGCTTCTCGTCTGCGCCCTGGTTGCCGACCAGAGGAACAGAGAGGTCTCCGATCAGCTGGCGCGCGCCGACGTCCTGGCCAAGGTCAACATCATACGCGCCAAGCTCGAAGGCAACATAGGCGGCAATCTCCAGCTGGTTCAGGGTCTCGTTTCGACAATCGTTACCGAGCCCTTTATGGGCCAGCAAAGATTTGGGGCACTCGCCCGTAATTTGTTCGAGCAAAAATCGCAGTTGCGCGATATTGCCGGTGCGCCCGACCTCGTCATCGCGCTGATGTATCCGCTGGAAGGCAATGAAAAAGCCATCGGGCTGGACTACCGCAAGAGCGATACGCAACGCATGGCCGCGCTTCGCGCCCGTGACCAGCGCGCGCTGGTGCTCGCCGGGCCGGTCAAACTGGCGCAAGGCGGACGCGGCTTCATCGGCCGTATCCCGGTCTTCGTGCCGACGGCGGGTGGCGGCGACCGTTTCTGGGGTATCGTCTCGGCCGTGATCGATGTCGATCGGCTCTACGCTGCCAGCGGACTGACCGACCCTGATCTGGATATCGATGTGGCGCTTATCGGCAAGGATGCGCTCGGCGGCGGCGGGGAACTGTTCTTCGGCGGCGATAATGTCGTGTCCGGCAATCCGGTGATGGCAGAGGTGCAATTGCCTTCAGGCTCCTGGCAAATTTCAGCCATACCGAAGGGCGGCTGGCCGACCGCTCCGAAAAATGAGTGGCTGTTGCGTCTGCTCATGGCGCTTGCCGGCGCGCTGGTGGTGCTGCCGATCCTCGTGGCAGGACGTCTTTTCGGTGAGCGGCAGAAAAATGACGCCGAGTTGAGGCGCCTGTCCCGGCGGCTGGAGCTGGCGTTGGAAGCCTCTGCTATAGGCGTGTGGGAGCACGATACCGTCAGCAACGAACTCGTATGGGACGACCGCATCAACGAAATCTATGGCAAACCCTCAGGCGGCAAGTCCCGTAGCTATGACGACTGGGCCTTGGCGATTCATCCCGAAGACTTCGAACGGGCTAAAGCAGATTTCGATTCGGCTGTTGCAACACAAGGCCCCTACTCTTCGCAGTATCGGCTCCTGCGGCCGGACGGCACCATTCGCCATGTGCGCACCCGCGCCAGTTTCTTCCGGGACATCGACGGCACGCCAAAAATGATCGGCGCCGAATGGGATGTGACAGGCGACGTGCTGCTCAACGAGAATCTCGTGCGTGAACGTCGCCTTTCAGAATCGAAAAATGCCGAACTGAACCTGGCCAAAGCCCGCATCGAGCATGTCGCGATGCATGATTCGCTGACCGGTCTGCCCAACCGTCGGTATCTGGACGAGATGCTTGCCGAAAACCGCGAAGCCGACGGCCGTGCGGCGTTGCTGCATCTCGACCTTGACCGCTTCAAGCAGATCAACGACACGCTCGGCCATGCAGCGGGCGATGCTTTGCTGGTGCATGCTTCGAAAGTCATCAAGGCCAGCGTCGGCAGTGCCGATTTCGTTGCGCGCATCGGCGGCGACGAGTTTGTCGTGCTGAGCCATGGACGCGACGACAAGGAACTCGCCGCGCTGGCCGACCACATTATCGATGCGATGCGCCAGCCGGTCGACTATCTGGGTCACCAGTGCCGGTTCGGCGTCAGCATCGGCATTGCGGCCAATAGCGGCGTCGATGCAAGGCAGTTGCTTGTCAATGCCGATCTGGCGCTGTACCGGGCGAAAGGCCGCGGCCGCAACCGCTACGAGTTTTTCAACGAAGAGCTGCAGAGCGAGATCGTGCGGACCAAGCAGACCGCCGACGAGATTCTGGGCGGGCTCGAGCGGAACGAATTCATCGTCTACTATCAGCCGCAGTTCGACGCCAAGACGCTGGAGATCGTCGGCGTCGAGGCGCTGTCGCGTTGGGATCATCCGCAACGCGGCATGCTGACCCCCGACGCCTACATCAAGGTGGCTGAAGAACTTAATGTCGTGGCGCTTATCGACCGCACCGTCCTGGAGCAGGCGCTCGATAATTTTGAGCGTTGGTCGCGCAGCCACCTCAACATCCCGCGCGTCTCGGTCAACGTTTCCGCCAGGCGCCTGGAAGACAGGGATCTGATCAAGGGTTTGCGCAAGCTTCCCATCAAGGAAGGGACCGTGTCGTTCGAACTGGTGGAGTCGATTTTCCTCGACGAAAACGACGAGCTGGTCAGCTGGAACATCGAACACATCAAGGGGCTCGGCATCGACGTCGAGATCGACGATTTCGGCACCGGGCATGCCTCGATCGTCTCGCTGTTGAAGTTGCGGCCCCGTCGCCTCAAGATCGACCGCCAGCTGGTCACCCCCATCACCAGCTCAACCGCACAGCGGCAGCTTGTGTCATCCATCATCGACATCGGCAAGTCGCTCGGGATCGAAGTGATCGCCGAGGGCGTCGAGACGATGGAGCACGCGCGCATCCTGAAAGAGCTTGGCTGCGACATCTTGCAAGGCTTCCTGTTCGGCTACCCGATGGACGCCAAAGCCTTCAAGGCCTTCGCGCAGTCGCGCAAATGGCTGGCGGCGAGCTGACAAATCCTGGCTTTGCTCGACGCAAATGCGGACGCAGGACCTGCGTCAGGTCCGCAGCCCCGGCGCCTCGTGCCCGGTCCTCTCCACATATTCGGTATAGCCGCCGCCATAGGTGTGGATGCCTTCGGGCGTCAGTTCCAGCACGCGGTTGGAGAGTGCGGCCAGGAAATGGCGGTCGTGCGAGACGAACAGCATGGTGCCTTCGTACTGCGACAGCGCCGTGATCAGCATCTCCTTGGTCGCGATGTCGAGGTGGTTGGTCGGCTCGTCGAGCACCAGAAGATTGGGCGGGTCGAACAGCATCAACGCCATCACCAGGCGCGCCTTTTCGCCGCCCGACAGCACCCGGCATTTCTTCTCGATCTCGTCGCCGGAAAAGCCGAAGCAGCCGGCGAGTGCCCTGAGCGGCGCCTGGCCGGCTTGCGGAAACGCGTCCTCCAGCGTCTGGAACACGGTGCGTTCGCCCTCCAGCACCTCCATGGCGTGCTGGGCGAAATAGCCCATTTTCACGCTCGGCCCCCGCGCGACCGTGCCGGTGTCGGGATCGGAAGCGCCTGCCACCAGCTTCAGCAGCGTTGACTTGCCGGCGCCGTTGACGCCCATGATGCACCAGCGCTCGCGGCGGCGGACCTGGAAATCCAGCCCCTCATAGATCGAGCGACTGCCATATCCCTTGTGGACGTTCTTCAGCGTCACGACATCCTCGCCGCAGCGCGGCGCCGGCTGAAAATCGAAATTCACGATCTGGCGGCGCTTGGGCGGCTCGACACGATCGATCTTGTCGAGCTTCTTCACCCGGCTCTGCACCTGGGCGGCGTGTGACGCCCGCGCCTTGAAGCGCTCGATAAAAGCGATCTCCTTGGCCAGCATGGCCTGCTGGCGCTCGAACTGCGCCTGCTGCTGCTTGTCGGCGATCGCCCGCTGCTGCTGGTAGAATTCGTAATTGCCGGAATAGGCGGTGAGCGAACCGGCGTCGATCTCGACCACCTTGTTGACGATGCGGTTCATGAACTCGCGGTCGTGCGAGGTCATCAGCAGCGCGCCCTCATAACCCTTCAGGAACTGCTCCAGCCAGATCAGGCTTTCGAGATCGAGATGGTTCGACGGTTCGTCGAGCAGCATGACGTCGGGCCGCATCAACAGGATGCGGGCGAGCGCCACGCGCATCTTCCAGCCGCCGGACAGTTTGCCGACGTCGCCATCCATCATCTCCTGGGAAAAGCCGAGGCCGTCGAGCACTTCGCGGGCGCGGCCATCGAGCGCATAGCCGTCGAGCTCCTCGAAACGATGCTGCGCCTCGCCGTACTTCTCGATGATCTCGTCCATCCGGTCGGCCTGCTCGGGATCGGCCATGGCCGCCTCGAGTTCGGCCATTTCGGCCGCCACGTCGCTGACCGGCCCGGCGCCGTTCATCACTTCGGCCACAGCACTATGGCCCGCCATGTCGCCGACATCCTGGCTGAAATAGCCGATGGTGACGCCGCGATCGACCTGCACCTGGCCCTCGTCGGGCTGCTCCTGGCCGGTGATCATGCGAAACAGCGTCGTCTTGCCGGCGCCGTTCGGGCCGACAAGGCCGACCTTCTCGCCCTTCTGTAGCGAGGCCGAGGCCTCGATGAAGACAAGCTGGCGGCCGTTCTGCTTGCTGATGCTTTCAAGACGGATCATGAGGCGGTCCGGGGGAGTTGGTGCAAAGTTGAGGGATTTGCCCGGGGCCATACGCGAATGAGCGCAAGGAGGAAAGAGGCAGAAGCGCCACAGATGGTGGCGAGGACCCGTCATCGCGCCCGAAACAAAAATCCAGCGATTGTCGAAAACCGCCCTCGCGGAACGACATTGGCACGGCGGCCTGCATGGCCCCCAAACAGCGACACCAACAGGCAGGAATATGACGATGGCCAAGATGCTCGTGATCTACAAAACCCCGGCTGATCCGGAGGCGTTCGACCGGCACTATTTCGAGGTTCATGTGCCGCTGGCCAAGAAGCTTCCCGGCCTGCGGCGCTACGACATCAGCAGGCGGCCCATCATCAAGCGCTCGGCGGGCGAGATTCCGTATCTGGTCGGGACACTCTATTTCGACAGCCTCGCCGATATGCAGAGCGCATTTGCCACCGAAATCGGCATTGCCTGCGCCGCTGACCGGCGTATACTCGCCCCAGGAGACGATGACTTGACGATGCTGCTGTTCGACGTCGACGAAGTGTGAATCTTAGCCGATCTCGGAGTGGAACGAAGGAGCCGCGCCGAAGCGGACGACGTTACTTCGCGTCGTGGAAGATGATCCCCACCGTATGCCGCCGTCCCGAGCGCAGGCGGCTGACGCCGTGCCGGAGATTGACGCGGTAGTGCCCTTTCGTACCTTGCACCGGGCGATTGTGGACAGCAAAGATCACTGCATCGCCCCGGGTCAGCGGCACCACTTCGGCACGGCTTTGCATGCGCGGGCGCTGCTCGGTCAGCACGAATTCGCCGCCGGTGAAATCCTCGCCCGGCTGCGACAACAGGATCGCGACCTGCAGGGGAAAAGCGAGGTCGCCATAGAGATCCTGATGGAGGCAGTTGAAGTCGCCGGGGCCATATTGGAGGAGAAGCGGCGTCGGCCGCGTTTGGCCGCTTTCGTGGCAAAGCTGGAGGAAGGCGGCGTGGTCATCGGGATAGCGCTGTGCCACGCCCATGCGTTCGTTCCAGTCGTTGGCGACGCCGGCCAGCCTCGGATAGAGCGCGGTGCGCAGGCCACCGACCAGATCCGGCAGCGGATAGCGGAAATAGCGGTACTCGCCCTTGCCGAAGCCATGGCGGGCCATCACCACATGGCTGCGGAAATGGTCCTCATGCGGATAGAGACCGGCGATCTCAGTGCACTCCTCGGGTGAAAGCAGCGCCGGCATGACGGTGCTGCCGTGGCTGTTCAGTTCGCCGATCAGAGCACTCCAGTCCTGCGCTGCGATGCGCGCTTCGGCCGAATGGGCTGCGCGTTTGGTGCTTATCGAATGGATGGTCATGGATGCCTCCTTTGCTTGCGGTCAAAGTGGGGCGAACGAGGCGCCTGGGCCACCCGATTCCTGCGATGAACATTGTCATCTGCTGCCGGCAGCGATTAACTGTGTACATGCATCTTTCGATCGAACCGCTAAATGGCGTCAAGGGGCTTCCTCTCGGATCGTCTAAGGCGACTGTCAGATCCTTCTTTTCAGGAGAGCTCAAGGTCTTCCGGCGGAGCCCAACCAGCGTTCCGGCCGACTATTGGCCGGACCTTGGAGTATTCGCCTATTACAAGGCCGATGGCGCACTCGAAGCGCTAGAATTCACCTCGCCTGCGATCTTGGAACTGGGTGGCGCGTCGCTGTTTCCGATTTCCATGGAGGTTGCGCTGAGGTTCTTGAGACAAACCGACCCCCATGTGAAGGTCGAGATCGATAGCGCGATTTCGAATGCTCTCGGCATCAGCATCTGGACAGCCATAGGAAAAGAAGCGGACTCCCAGGTGGAAACACTTTTGCTGTTTGGAGCCGGCTACTACGGCTGATCCTTCCGGGCGATATCCACTGCAGATCGACTGCGTATCGATCGCATCAGATCGGATCGGCACCCTTGCGGCGATACGCCTCCAACTCAGGGTCCAGATCGACCCTCACCGCGTTTGTGAACAGGCAGGTCGCCACCATGATGCCGGCGAAGGCGACGAGGTTGACCAGCAGCGTGTCGTCATAGCGAGCCTTCAGCGCTGCCCAGATGTCGTTCGGAATGACATTGGCATCGGCGGCGACTGCCTTGCCAAATTCGATCAGCAACGCCTCGTCGGAGGTTGGCTGGATTGCCTCGGGATCAAGGCCACCATCGATCAGCGCGCGGCGGAAGAAGGTAAGCGGTATCTCGGCGCGGCATCTCTCGGAGATCGCCAGCGACAACAGCCAGACAGCGCGGTCGTCGAGTGCGGGCTTGAGCAGATCGCGCAGGGTGAACCATTCGGCATAGATGCGGTGGGCCGCCGGTGAATGCAGCAGGATGCGCTTCATGTTGGTCATGCGTCCGCGCAGGCCAAGCTCCCTGTCGTGCTCGGCGCGGATGTCTTGCGATGCCGAGGCGTAGTCGATCGGCGGGATCATGGCCATGGGACGGTCCTTGGTTGGTGGCAGCGAGGCATTCTGCGAAGCCCTCACCCAAGCGTCGTATGCAATTGCGGCGCGGCGCGCAGCGTGTTGGACACCGTGCAGATCGCTTCGGCGTCCTCGACGATCCGCTGCTTGGTCGCAGCGTCGAGATCGCCTGAGATGTCGAGCCTGATGTTGAGCCTTTCGACGCGCGACGGCTCGTCCTTGGCCTTCTCGCCGCTGACCTCGGCGCGCACCTCGCCAAGCGCGGCGGCAACCCCGAGGCGGGAGGCGGCGATGCGCGCACTCAGCACCATGCAGGCGGCGAGCGAGGCGTAGAGCAGGTCGAGCGGATTGAAGCCCGGCGCGCTGACGCCGGTGACGACATCGACTGCACCGCCGGTCGGAGTGGTGATGGAAGGCAAGCCGCCGGGCTGCAGCGTCGCCGTCGCGCCGGTGACGCGGGTTCTGACCTTCAACTCAGCCATCGCAAATCCTTCTGGCCGGCAGTCCGGCAAAGGGGTAAGGATCGCCCGTGGCGTGTCCTGTCCCGCTATATGGTATGTCCTGGGCCGATACCGCAACCTCCGCAGAAGCGGCACCCTGTCAGCAATCTTCACCACGCCCGTTCCCTCTCCGCCCTGCCCTGCGGTAGGCTCGCGCGATCCGCAACAGGATCGCGAGAGCCATGATCGTCCAGGCCTGCATCAATGGCGCGCGCGCCGCCGATTTTCACCCCACACTGCCGCTCGACTCCGACGCTATGGCGCGCGACGGGGCGGCTTCGATTGCCGCGGGCGCAGCTGAGCTGCATGTCCATGCCCGCAGCGCGGACCGCCGCGAGAGCCTTGCGCCGGCAGCGATGGACCTGACGATCGCAGGGCTGCGCCGTGCCTGCCCTGGTACGCTGATCGGCGTCTCCACCGGCGCCTGGATAGAGAATGACGATACAAGCACGCTGGTCGCCATCGCCGGCTGGCGCGAATTGCCGGACTATGCCTCGGTCAATCTCAGCGAGGCGGCGGCACCCATCGTCATGGAGAGCCTGCGCCAGCGCGGCATCGGCATCGGCATCGAGGCGGGTCTGNGGTCTGGCGTCGGTCGCCGACGCCGAGCGGCTGGTCGGCCTCGACCATGGCGGGCGCGTGCTGCGCGTGCTGATCGAGATTTCCGAGCAGACGCTAGACGAGGCTTTTGCGGTCGCCGACGGCATCGAACAGGTCCTGGAGCGCGCCGGCATTTGCCGTGCCATCCTGCTGCATGGCGAGAACGCGACGGTGTGGCCGTTCGTGCGCCGTGCCGCGGATCGCGACTGGTCGACGCGCGTCGGGCTGGAGGATGGGAAGCATCTGCCGGATGGCACGGTTGCGGCCGGCAATGCCGCGCTGACGGCGGCAGCGGTGGCGATCTTCCAGGCCGGGCGATAGCGCATACAAGCAGCGCGCCAAGGCATCGCCGAGACGATGGCGATCGCAAGGCCCGGGCCGCGAAAGTCGGTGAAAGCTATTCAAATTTTATGTATTAATTAAACCGGCAGTTAATCGTCGCATCAACGATCTCATCTGTGTTAATATTCTCCGGCATCGGGGACATTTTTTAATGAACGTCATTCCGGATAATGATCACGCTGCGCCGCGTCGGATTCAACAATATACATCGATACAGACCCTGCGGGGGCTAGCAGCCCTAATGGTTGTTATCTATCATCTTCCGGCCGCACTAGGCGTGCTCGATTTGCCTATTCCCATTCTAAACAGCGGCGTCGACCTGTTTTTCGTCATCAGCGGTTTTGTCATGGTTCTCTCGACGGAGAACAGACATCGCGACCACCGTGCTTTTTTGATGCAGCGGTTCACGCGCGTCGTTCCGTTCTATTGGGTCATGACCTTCCTCATGGTCGCCGCACTTTGGCTGTTTGCCGGTCGTGGAGTGTCCTTTGAGCAGATTACCAATAGCCTGCTTTTCGTGCCCTATCTCGATACGGCCACAGGCTATGTCCAGCCAGTGCTTGGCGTGGGTTGGACGCTCAATCTGGAAATCCTGTTTTACATTCTGTTCGCGGCGACTATGGGTTTTGGTGCGCTGACGCAAATGGCCACGATTGGCGTTGTCTTTGCAATCGCCGTAGCCGCACGCATTATCTTCAAACCCGCCGCCGACACTGTGCTGTTTTTCTATACCACGCCAATCCTGTTTGAGTTCCTTGCCGGCATGGCTGTCGGCCATCTGGTCGGCAGACTGCTGCGTTTGCCCGCTTTCCTGGGTGCCTCGGCTGTCGGGTTCGCTATTGTGTCCACACTGGTGATGGTACTTGGCTTCAACTTGCCGCGAACCCTTGCTCAAGGTATCCCGGCGCTGATCCTTGTCGCGGGTTGCATCAGCCTGGAGAGCTACTTCCGACTTTTTGCTCCTCGCGTGCTGGCAAGGCTGGGAGATGCTTCCTACTCTCTCTATCTGACCCATCCTATCGTGCTGCTCGCGATCGCTCCTGTCGTTGCAACCGCCAATGTGTCACCATGGCTTGCAGGCATAGCTATTGTCACCGCCTGCATCGCCGTGTCCCTGGCGAGTTATAGTTTTATTGAAAGGCCGCTTCTGGCCATGTCGCGAATGAGCCTCTCCGCTTATCAGGTGAAGGCGTGAGTTGCGGCTACGCCGCAACTTGGTCGGCCTGTTATGCGGGTGCGTTGCTCACTACGACCTCGCGTCGCGTTCAAGCGACCACGGCGGCGGCAAGATCGTCTTCGCACTCCGTCGCCTAGTGCTGTCGCGCACATCCTCGACTGCCCCAAAATGCGCAGCGGTTTTGGGACGACATGCATCCTGTCTTGCCCGAACGCACACGGAAGGGACACAGAGGGATGACATAGCTCTTGCTGCTGTAAAAAATTCCCCATAAGGTATTTTTCATATCCGAAAGAAAATCCGATCGTTTCTTTCCCTTTATGAAAGGCTTGCCTTTGCGTGAGCATCTCGATCAAACCGATCGACGGCTGGTAAAGCTGTTGTCGCAGGATGCCCAGCCCGGCATCAACCGGCTCGCCGAGACGATGGCGATCTCGGTGCCGACGGTGCGCTCAAGGTTGCGCAATCTGCTCGACCGCAACCTCTTGAAGATCGTCGGGCTGCTCAATCTGACCGAACGCCCCGAGTTGATCTCGGCCATTGTCGGCATCAACGCTCAGGGACGTGGCCGCGCCCGGGAACTGGCGCAGCGCATTGCCGAACTGCCTTTCGTCAACTCGGCCTCGGTGGTTACCGGGCGCTTCGACATCATCGTCGACGTGACCGTCGCCGGCGATGTCGCCGACCTCTACCGCATCACCAGCGAACTGATTCCGGGCGCCGGCATTCCCGGCGAAGTCGTGCGCAGCGAAACCTTCGTCGTCATGGCTTCATGCAACAAATGGGTCAGCCTTCCCGAAGGCTGCTGGTCGGAAGAAACACCGTCACGCAAGGAGCCGGCATGAGAATAGCTGTTCTCGGCGGCCTCGGCCTGCAGGGACGGGCGGCCATCGCCGATCTCGTCGCCAGCGCCGGCGTCGAGGAAGTCGTCTGCGTCGATACGTCGGCCGACGGCCCTGCCCGGCTTGCCGGGCTGACCGACCTTTCCCGCGTGCGTTTCGTCGTGCCCGAGGGCCCCATCGGCCCGGCACTTGCCACCGTGCTGGCGGATGTCGACGCCGCCATCGATCTGTTGCCACAGCCATTGATGCGCGAGGCGGTGCAGGCCGCGATCGCAACGCGCACGCCGCTGGTCACCACCAATTACGGCAAGGCGATTGCCGATCTGGCGGCGGAGGCTGAACAGGCCGGCGTTTCGATCATGACCGAATGCGGGCTCGATCCCGGCATCGACCTCGTGCTCTACGCGCGCGCCGCAAAGCAGTTCTCTACGATTTCTTCGATCGATTCCTATTGCGGCGGCATCCCCGAACCGAAGGCGATGGCCAAGCCGCTCTGCTACAAGGTGAGCTGGAATTTCGACATGGTTCTGGTCAGCCAGAATCGCGACAGCGTGATGATCGAGCATGGCAAGCGCGTCGAAGTGCCGGCCGGCCGACAGCACGACAATGCCTTCATCCACGAGATCGAGGTCGCGGGCCTCGGCCGGCTGGAAGCTTTCCCCAATGGCGACGCGCTGCACTATGTCGAGATGCTGGCGGCCGCCAAGGGATTGCAACGCTCGGGCCGCTATACACTGCGCTGGCCGGGATGGTCGGCGTTCTGGGCGCCGCTGAAGGAACTCGGCTTCCTCTCCGAAGACAAGGTGCCCGGCACCGGCGCCAGCCCCCGCGAATTTCTCGGCCGGCTGCTCGGCCCGCAATTGCAGTATGGCGCTGACGAGAAGGACCTTTGCGTGATGCGCAATGTCTTTTCCGGTCTCGAGGGCGGTCGCGCCAAAACGGTGACATCGGACCTGATCATCGAACGCGACCTGGCATCCGGCCTGTTCGGCATGAGCCTCGGGGTCGGCTATCCCGCCAGCATCGTGGCGCAGATGCTGGCGCGGCGCGAGATCGCCACACCTGGCCTGCTCAACCCGCTGCTGCATGTGCCGGACGAACCCTTCTTTGACGATCTGGCGAGGCGTGGCATCAAGGTGACCGAAACGGTGGCCTGGGACTGACGATTTTCGAACGGTGGCTGCCGCCGGCAAACGGTGCCGCCGCTCAAAAAACACCCAAAAGGGTGGAATAACAAAGTGGAACAACAACGATAACAGGAGGAATGCCAAAATGAAGATTGCCAGACTTTTTATCGCCGGACTTGCGCTTGCGGGGCTCGCCACGGCGGCCAGTGCCGGAACGCTCGACGAGATCACCAAGCGCGGCGAACTGCGCGTCGCGGTACAGACGCAAGGACCTCCCTTCTCGCTGGTCGGCGCGGCCGGCGAGCGCACCGGCAGTTCGGTCGAACTCGCCGAGCTGATGGCCAAGGAAATGGGCGTCAAGATCACCTTCCTCGACTATGACTGGGACGGGCTGATCCCGGCGCTGCTTTCGGGCAAGGCCGACCTGCTCGTCGCCGACATGACGCCGACGCTGGCGCGCGGCATGAAGGTCGCCTTCACCACACCTTACATGTATACGGGCAGCACCGTCTTCACCAAGGCCGACAGCAAGTTCAAGACAACCGAGGACTGCAAGGCCAAGGGCACCAAGATCGCCGTGCTGTTGGGCGCCACCGGCGAAAAGGAAGCCAAGAACGCCTTCCCGGATGCCGACATCAAGAGCTACAAGGGCGGCGGCCCGCTGCTGCTCGACGCGGTCAACAACGGCCAAGCCGATTGCGGCGTCAACGACGTCTCGGCGGTCAAGGGTCAGTCGACAGCCTATCCCGCCGGCACCTTCACCATCATGCCGGACCTGTTGTCGAAGGAGCCGCTTGCCTTCGCCACCCGCTACGACGAGCCGGACCTGTTGATCTGGATGAACCTGTTCCTCAACCAGGTCAGCATCGACGGCCGCTTGCAGAAGAACCTCGACTACTGGGTCAATTCCGACGCCTGGAAGAAGGATCACTAAGCAGAGGTAAGCAGGGAGTAGTGAGTAGGAAGTAGTGAATGGTGAATGGTGAATGGCCATTCCGGACGCCCTTCACTGCTCACCACTCACTACTGCCCATTCACCATTCACAATTCACCGCCATGCTCGAAAATTTCAGCTTCCGCACCATCGTCGAATATCTGCCGCTGTTCGGGCAGGGTCTGATCACGACCGTGTGGCTGTCGGCGCTGTCTTTTGCGGGCGCGCTGGCCGTCGGCATCGTGCTCGCCGCCATGAACCTGCAGCGCGGCCAGCTGTTTCGCGTGCTGGCCAAGGGCTATATCGATGCCGTGCGCGCCACGCCGTTGCTGGCGCAGCTCTACTTCCTCTATTTCGGCCTGCCGCGTCTCGGCTTCGTCCTGCCCGAGCTCGTCGTCGGCATCATTGCTTTGTCGCTGAACAGCGGCGCCTATGTCGCGGAAATCATCCGCGCCGGCATCCTGTCGATCCCGCGCGGCCAGGTCGAGGCCGGGGTTGCCTCGGGAATGACCTATGTCCAGCGCATGCGCCTGGTCATCCTGCCGCAAGCCTTCAAGGTGACGATCCCGCCGCTGCTCGGCCAGGCGATCGTGCTGGTCAAGGATTCCGCGCTTTTGTCGCTGATCTCGGTTTCCGAACTGACGCGCGCCGGCCAGTTGCTGGCGTCCGACCGCTTCATGCCGGCGGAAGGCTTTCTCACCATCGCCGCCTTCTATCTGCTGCTCTATTACGGCCTCAAAGGACTGGCGGGGCTGTCCAGTCGCTGGCTCGGTCTGCAGCCGGCAAGGAGCAGCACATGATCTGGCAACAGCTGCAAAGCCTGGCCGGCAGCTACCCCCTCGCCTTGCGCGGCCTCGGGATGACCGTGATGCTGTCGGCGATCAGCCTGGTGCTGGGCACGCTGCTTGGTTTCGGCCTCGGCATATTGCGCACCGGCGGCAACCGGCTGATCTCGAGCGTGGTCGGGGCCTGGGTCGACCTGATCCGCGGCACGCCGTTCCTGGTGCAGATCTTCCTGATCTTCTTCATCCTGCCGGAATTCGGCATCGAGCTCGATGCCTTCACCGCCGGCATCATCGCGCTCACCAACCTCGCCGCGTGCTTCATCTGCGAGATCGTCGCCGCCGGCATCCGCTCGGTGCCGACCGGCCAGGTTGAGGCAGCTCTGGCGTCTGGCCTGTCGCGCTGGCAACGCATGCGCCAGGTGGTGCTGCCGCAGGCGATGCGCATCGTGCTGCCGCCGCTGGTCGGGCAATATGTACTCTTGATCAAGGATTCCTCCGTCGTCTCGGCGATCGGGCTGACCGACCTCACCCGCGTCGGCTGGCTTGTGGTGCAGCGTGTGCCCAACGGCCTGCTGGTCTTCTTCCTGGTCGGCGTCGGCTATTTCGTCGTCTGCTATCCGCTGATCATGCTCGCCCGCCGGTTGGAGCGACGCATGGGCGCGGCGCATGGCGAGGTGCAGCTGTGACATCGAACCCCAAAGGGCTGACCGCCATGACCAATCCGAGCCCGACCAAACCAAACCTGACCAAAACGGGCATGATCGACTTTCGCGGCGTCAACAAATGGTTCGGCTCGCTCAATGTGCTGAAGGACATCACGCTCAGCGTCGAGCCGCGCGAAGTGGTCGTCGTCTGCGGCCCAAGTGGTTCGGGCAAGTCGACGCTGATCCGCTGCATCAACGGCCTGGAAGCGATCAAGGATGGCGACCTCGTCGTCGACGGCCAGCGCCTCGGCGACCCCGCCACCAACATGACGCAGTTGCGCACCGAGATCGGCTTCGTCTTCCAGTCATTCAACCTCTACCCGCACAAGACGGCGCTGGAAAACGTCACGCTGGCGCCGATCCATGTGCGCAAGATCCCCCGCGCCGAGGCCGAGCAGGCCGGGCGCGACTTGCTGGCCAAGGTCGGCCTCGCTGACAAGGTCAATGCATACCCGTCACAGTTGTCCGGCGGCCAGCAGCAGCGTGTGGCCATCGCACGCTGCCTCGGCATGCGGCCCAAGATCATGCTGTTCGACGAGCCGACCTCCGCGCTCGATCCCGAGATGATCTCCGAAGTGCTCGACGTCATGGTCGCGGTGGCCGAGGAAGGCATGACCATGATGGTGGTGACGCACGAAATGGGCTTTGCCCGCAAGGTGGCGCAGCGCGTGGTGTTCATGGACGCCGGCGCCATCGTCGAAAGCGGCACGCCGGAGGCGTTTTTCTCCGACCCGAAGACCGACCGCAGCCGGGCTTTTCTAAGCAAGATTCTAAGGCATTAGAGTTTAGCCAAAGCCGGTCGTCCGAAAGGCCGCGGGGCAGGAACTGTCGACGCACAGCGCCAAACAACGAGCCGCCGGTAGAGTGGATCGGCTACGTTTAGGTCTCCGGCTACGCCTCTGGGAACTTCCACGTGCCGTCCATAACCTCCGCGCGTGGTCGATAGAGCCGTACCATCCAGTTCCAGCCGGGCCACCATCGGCTGTACGGTCAAGCCACCGGCGCCGCGCCGCGCCGCTCGAGCGCGGTCCTGCGGATGATTTCCGCGATTTCCGGGCTGCTGCTGCACAGCATCTGGAAATCCGCCGCATGCAGCGACAGGAGTGAGACAGAAGTTGCGGCACTGACGGTCGCCATACGCGGTTCGCCGCTGATCAGCGCCATCTCGCCGAAGAAGGCGCCAGGGCCAAGCTCCACCGGGTTCGGCGTCGCGACGCTGACGCGGCCTTCCACGACGAAGAACATCCGATCGCCGGTCTCGCCGCTGCGGCAGATCACGGCGCCCGCCGGCACCGTGCGAGGTCTTAACGCGCGCACGATCTCGACCAGCGTGGCCGGGCCAAGCTTCTGAAACAACGGAACGCCGGCAATCAATTGCCAATTGCGGACGAAATCCTCGCGACGGACTTCTTGATAAAAGCCGGAGGCAAGAATGCCGGCCCAGAGCCCGAAGATGCCGATGCCACACATCATGACAGCCCCGGCAAGGACGCGGCCGGCGAAGCTTTGCGGAATGTCGTCGCCATAGCCGGTAGTGGACAGCGTGACCACCGCCCACCACATTGTCTCGGGGATGCTGCCGAACTTTTCCGGTTGGACGTCGCGCTCGATGACATAGGCCGCAAGTGCGACACCGAACAGAACCAGGCCGAAGACCGTGGTGACGCCGACCAGGTTGCGCGCTTCGTTGGCCAGAACCCTGCCAAGCAGCGGGAAGAACGTCGAGTCGCGCAGCGGCTTCAGCAGCCAGACAGCACAGTAGAGGCTGCGGTCGGGCGTGCCGTCGAGCAGGAATGCGGCGAGTGGAACCAAAACCGCGAGCACATCGATTGCGATTGCCGGCGTCCTGTCCCGAAGGTCTCCCGCCCAGCGCTTGAGCAGGGTCTCGGCCATCTGCAGAAGATAGGCGGCCCAAATGACAGCGAGCACGGCAGCCAGAGCCAGTCTGCTTCGTCCGGACATGTTCGGCATCGTGAGCGCAGCCACCGCCAGAAGCCCAGGCGCAGCCAGCACCGCATTTAGCGGTGCGTAGATTCTCAGAAAAGGCAGTACCGACATTCTATCCCACCAGCGGCCACTGTGCTCCAGAATAGAGGCCTTCCGGGCAAGCGCAAAGGGTGCTTTCCGATCGCAAGATCAGGTCACGCCAACGCCTGTCGGGCGCCGCTATCGGCGCTCCAGGGTCGCACCGCAGGCGACGGATCAGCTCGGGAGCCGCCACATTCGCACACGACCCGCACCACGCAATTCCGTTTCCTCGAGTGGGTCGCAAGCAAATTTCGGTCCAAGCAGTTGGCAAGTTGCATCGGAAATACGAATTTCATCGGGCTCCGCGGACGTTTGAATACGTGAGGCGAGATTAACGGTCTCACCCCACAGGTCATAGGCGAACCGCCTCTTGCCTATGACGCCGGCGACGATCGGTCCTGAGTGAATTCCAATTCTCAGCCTTATCGGTTCTCCTGCGAAGCGTTCCCGCTTGACCGCTTTGCGCAGCTCAATCGCATAGCGCGTGAGGGCCCTTGCATGATCGGATCGCGCCGTGGGCAGGCCGGCGACCACCATCACACAATCGCCAATTGTTTTGATCTTTTCGCAGCCGTATCGCTCAGAGAGCCGATCCGCCGCCTTGAAGAAGTAGTTTAAAATAGCGAGCGTCGTCACCGCTCCGACGCTGCGCGCTCGTTCCGTAAAACCGACGATGTCGGCAAAAAGCACACTCACCTCTGCGTGGTTGTCGGCAATTTTCTTTTGCGCTTTCAATCGCTCCGCGATCGAGGCCGGGAGAATGTTGAGGAGCAGGTTTTCGGCGCGCTGATATTCACGCGCCAATCCCTCCTGGCTCTTCCTCAACGCCTCGTTCGTCGATTGCAATTTTTCGTTGAGTTGACGCTCCCTCTCTTGCAGGAGCGTCATTTCATAGGCCTTCTGTTGAAGCCGCTGCCTGTTGTCTCGTTCGGCAGTGGCGTCCAGAAAAAGCAGCCACACGAACGCATTGTCAGCAAAAAAATGGAGGTCGGCGACACGCCCGCCGGGCAGTTCAACCATGTCCATGCGAAACGGAAGCTCCGGGCAAGGCAGCAAGCCCTCCATGAATTCAAGCTGCTCGGCAACAGGCTTGCCGATGCGAAGTGATGACAGCCCGTAATGTTCAACATTACCGCCCTTGGCAGCTATGCAAAGCTCAGGGTCGATTTTCAGATAAGCGACAGCGTGCCCGTCGAAGAAGAAATTGAAAAACCAATTTCTGACTTCTTTTGGCAATTCGTGCATGGTCTATTTGGTGACCATCAAGGCAAGTTGACGAAAGGCGTCATCGACCTGCTCGCCCGAAAGCGCACTTGTTAGATAGATTTGCCATCCACGTTGCCTCAACTCGTTGATCTCACCATCCGATATCGCCCACCGATCGGCCAGATCGGACTTGTTGAACAGCAATACGAACGGCATGGCGCCGAATTCGGCCTCGACCCGTTCGCGCAGCGTGAGTGCCACGGCAAGAGTAGCGGCGCGGGTTCCATCGACGACAAGCACGAGCCCGGTTGCACCGCGAACATAGCTGACGCGGAATGAGCCGATATCGTCTTCGCCGGCCAAATCCCACAAAATCAGATCCACGGTTTTGTCCGGGAGCGCGACGCTCTTCTTGTCGATTTTCACTCCGACGGTGGTCAAGTAGGTTTCTGAGAAGATGCTCTGCACAAACCTGCGGACCAGACTCGTCTTTCCGACAGCGAAGCCGCCCAGCATGCAGATCTTTTTTTGCAACATGTTGGGCTCCGCTAGTCCAGGTTTACCGTAATCGAAACCCGGCGATTGGTGGAGCTACCGGTTAGACTGTTTTCAGGTACAGCCGGCTCAAAAGTGCCCGCGCCCCGAACCAGCAGCAGTTCGGGAGCAACGCCGCGCTTGTTGAGAAGCGCACGAACTGTCTCGGCGCGGGCGGCGCTGATCGACGCGTTGGCCGTCTCACGGCCCGTGGTGTCCGAATGCCCGGTCAACATGAACCGCGCCGTTACGCCGGAATTGCGGGCACTCTGGGCGAATTCCTTTATTTGATCCGCCAACCTGTCGAGAACCGGCGTCTGCTCCGGTCCCGGCACAACCTTGCCGGAAGAGAAGAAAATATCGGTCGTCTGGATCGCCTGCCGCAAATGATTAAGTTCTGCAAGGTTCAGCTCACGCAGCTGCGAGACATCCAGAACCACTCCGTCCGCCGAAAGTTGTTCAGCGGCGGCCCGCGCGCGGTTGATCCAGCCGGCAGGAGCCTCACCCACGGCCACGATGCGACCCTGGATGATCGAGAGCTGAACGGTTTTCGGCGGGGACAGCGCCGCCGTCAGCCGCTTCACCACAAACTTCGGATCAAGGCTCTGATAGAATTGCCACTGTGCATGAACGCGGGCAGGATCAACGTCCGTTCCGGAGAGCAGGGCTTGCGGGTCGGCGGCAAGCGGGTCTCTCAAGCCGGAAATGTAGAAATGTCCGCCCCTCGCGCTTTGTTGGGCGACGATGATTCCCGATTGGGCCTCAAGTCGCGACACATAATACTGCCAGTGCTCCGCCGCGCGTGCTTCGGGGCTCACGTCACGAACCTTGGAGATGTCGAATTCGGGTCCGCCTGCCGAAAGCTGCCGGGCCGCTGCGCGCGCGCGATCGATCCAGGTGTCGGGAGCCTCACCCTCGGCAACGATGCGATCATCGACGATCGAAAGTCGTACTGTATCCGGCGGATACAGTGACGCCGTCAGCCGCTTCAGCACGAACTCCGGCTCAAGGCTCTGATAGAACTGCCACTGCGCATGAACCCGGGCGGGATCGACCTCTGTTCCCGACAACAGCGACTGCGGATCGGCGCCAAGCGGGTCTCGCAGGCCGGCGATATAGAATTGGCCGTCGCTTATCTTTTGGTCTGCAACGATGATGCCCGGCTGGGTCTCCAGTCGCGACACATAGGCGTGCCAGCGCTCCGCCTCGCGCACTTGGGGACTTACGTCACGAACCCCCGAGATATCGAAGACCGGCCCGCCTGCCGAAAGCTGCTGGGCCGCCGCGCGCGCCCGGCTGATCCAGGTGTCGGGAGCCTCACCCTCGGCGACGATGCGGCCATCGACAATCGAAAGTCGCACTGAATCCGGCGGAGCCAGCGACGCCGTCAGCCGCTTCAGCACGAACTCCGGCTCAAGGCTCTGATAGAATTGCCATTGCGAATGAACCCCGGCCGGATCGACTCCCGTGCCTGACAACAGCGACTGCGGGTCGACGGCAAGCGGGTCCCTCAGGCCGGCAATATAGAACTGGCCATCGCGTACCTGCTGTTCGGCAACGATGATGCCCGGCTGGGCCTCCACTCGCGACACGTAAGCCTGCCAGCGCGACACGTAAGCCTGCCAGCGCTGCGCTGACTGCCAGGAAAGAAAGTACCAACCGCCTGCCAGACTCAAAAGCAGCAGGGCAACGGCCGCCACCAGCCACGGAAATCCGTCGTTTGATTCCTCCTGCTTCAGCTCGACGCAGGTCTGCAACTGCGCCTCTACGGAGGCCAGCTGCGAACCGTCGCCGTCGAACTGCTCTAAAGCCTCTGAGGATTGCTCATGGATGCGAAGCAACACATCGCGAACGATTTCATGCAATTCCTCCGGCGGATTTCCCCGGATCACCGAAACCAGTGTCGCAAACGGTCCAACTTCCGACCAGAGACGAAGCTCGCCGAAACGGATTGTGTCCAGGCCGCTCTGCTCTTTCTCGTTAAATGAGTCTTTTACAAAATCCTGAATCGCACTGAGCATCGAAGAAATGAGCTGAGGATCTTCGCTCGTCGCATTGTCGGCAGTTACATGCGCTATCAAAAGGCCGGAATTCCGATGAATGAGAAAGGCATGTTCCACACGGTAGACAAGGGAATGCTTCAGAACAACTGCCGAGAAGCTTGCCCCTGTTCTCCAGGCTTCAAGTCTCCACTTGAGCCCGTGCCAGGTGAATATGTGCCTTAGAGTTTCATTCAGCGACTGAAAGGTCTGGTCGATCTTTTCGCCGATCGACTTGCGAATTGCCGGCAGAAACACCGGGTACAATATGTCCGTCAGCGTGCGCGGGCTCTTCTGGATCGACCTTTGCACAGCCCGTTCGACAGCTGGCGCAAGCGCCTCGCCGAGTTGCGCGTAAGGCGCTCGTCCGGCAGCACTGGGAAGAACGTCGCCCACGGCCGCCGCAAGCTGCTCGGGTTCGTCGAGCAGATGCGTGACGCGTGAAAGCTCGGAGATTTCGCGGCTGACCAGCAACTGCCGCAGCGTTTCCATGCGCGGATCGGCGGTTGGAACCGCCTCGAACTGCGCACGGTAGTCCGGATCAACGTTCCGGGCAATTTCGATCAAAAGACGAGCCAGAGCCTCGCGATCAATCTCTGTATCGTTCGAGGCTGTTCTTTGCGGAAGGTTGAATGGGTCGACGGTGGACGTCAAGGTCCCATCAACTCACTTTCCAGCTGCGGTCCGAGTTGCTTTTGCTCCCGACGGGATCCTGATTGAGACACTTTGCAACCTCGACAAACAGGCCAGCCAAAAGATTTCGGTCGGTCTTGACGTTGCTGAGGTCGGCAAACATCTTCTCGATCAGCATCTGAACGCCTTCATTCTTCTGCTTGATTTCCTCACGCAGCAAATGATCGTTTCGATTTATCCGGTCCGAAACGTCGCGCTCGAGCGCGCTCAACTGATCCGACAACGTGCGCACCTGCTTTTCAAGAGCCTGGTTTTGCTCGCGAAGATTCCGGTCGATCTCCTTGTCGGCATCGGCTCGTGAATCTTTTTCGCTCCGCAATTGCCCTGCAAGCGAATCGATCTGCTTCTTTGCATTCGACTCGTACATTTCGAGATTGCGCTTGGCCTCGGACTCGACATCCTTGAAGCGCTGCAACACCCGTTCTTCAAGCTTGGAAAAGCGGCGGTCATAGTCCTGCATCTGGTTGCCGAACAGCAGGTCACGGATCTTGTCGACACCGACGGCGTCGCCGGCGGTTCCGTTTTCGCGGGCCTGAACTCCCATGAAGTTCAGCCCGTTTCCTTCTGTGTTACCTATCAGATTTACGTCCGCCTTCTTTTCTGAAGAAGCGGAATTCGAAGATTCCTTAGCCATCCATATACCCCCATTGAACACATGCCGTCAGGTAAGCATGTCAGCAATCGGGCCGCAAGCCGGATTCGTCTTGACTTATGCCTATTCATGGGGCAGCCGAGCGCGATGGCTAACGGCCCGGCAATGGCAATCAGGGGCGATGCCCTCTTGAAGGCGCGGAGCGTGCGGACGGTTCCGGGTATCCAAAAAGCGGCCTTCAGTCGAACGTCGCCAGCGGCTCGGCATTGATCTCGACCCACTCACAGCGCCGGCTTTCGTGGTAAAAAGACTGAAATGGCGGCGGGAACGACGGGTCGGCGAAGGCGCCGACGGGAATGGCGATCACACCGGGCTGCGTGTCGATGCGATAGTGGACGGCGGCGCCGCACTCCGGGCAGAAATTGTAGATGACGCGGCCGCCCTCGTCGCCGGTGCGCGTGAACTGCTTCGCCCGTCCCTCGATCGATACATCAGCTTGCGCAAACCGGACATTGTAGCTGAAGGCGCTGCCGGTGCGGCGCTTGCAGTCGAGGCAATGACAGACCGAGATGCGCACCGGCTCGCCCGAACAGACGGCTGAAAGCTGGCCGCAGAGACATTGCGCGCGGCGCGTGACCATTGTTTCTTCCTCCCTTCACATCACTGCGTATCGGCGCTGGCCCTCAGTTCCGTCCGCTTCTGTTCCGAAACCATGGCCAGATCCAGCACCTTCTGCAGTTCGGCGGCATGGTGGAATGAAGGCTCGGCCTGCACGCCGCTGCGAACCGCATCGACGAAGCGCTGGTAATTGGTCGGCACCGTGCCGGCGTCGAGCACCTGCCATTTGGCGTTCTCGATATCCTCGCCGACACACGCCTTCAGTTCCGAACCCTCGAGATTGTGCACGACTTCGATGCCGCCCTTGTCGCCATAGATGCGCAGGCGCAATTCGTTGATGTGGCCGGTCGCCCAGCGGCTGGCGTGAACGACGCCAAAGGCGCCGTTGGAGAAATCCAGCGTCATGGCGAAGCTGTCATTGGCGTCGAGGTCGTATTCGCCGATGCGGTTGCCTGGCGCCTTGTCGAAGGTGCGCAGCCGGCAAAACACGTGGTCGACGTCGAGTGCGGCGCCATAGCTGGCGAAATCGAGGATGTGGATGCCGACATCGCCGAGCACGCCGTTGGAGCCGTGGTCGCGCGACAGCCGCCACAGCCATTTCGGGTCGGTGCGCCAGTCGCCCCAGAATTTCGAGACCAGCCAGCTCTGCAGATAGGAGGACTCGACGTGGCGGACGGTGCCGATCTCGCCGACCAGCACCATCTGCCGCGCCTTCTGCAAGGCAGCGACATTGCGATAGGTGAGATTGACCATGTTGACGATGCCGGCCGCCTCAGCCGCTTTGGCCATCTCGCTTGCCTTGCCGAAGTCTTCGGCCAGCGGCTTTTCGCACAGCACCGGCTTGCCGGCCGCGATCAACGCCATGGTGGTCGGGTGGTGAATGCGGTCCGGCGTGACGTTGGCGACCGCATCGAACTCGCCCCACGCCAGCGCGTCTTCCAGGGATGTGAACCGCTTCGGTATCTTGAACCCGTCGGCAAATTCGCCAACGCGCTTTTCATCGACGTCGACAGCACCGACGATCTCGACGCCGTCGATACCGCCGAAGCGGCGGGCATGCTCCTGCGCCATCCAGCCGGTTCCCAGTATCAAAAGCCGCATTTTCTGCACTCCGAGCGAATTGGTTCGATTCAATCATATGGCGCAGATACGGTCTAGGAAACCCATGCGGAAAACCGCCACGCCTTTTTTGCTGGATTTTGCTTTAGCGGAAGCCGGCCTCGCCCGAAGCGTGCAGCTTGCCGCCGCGCTCGACGATCGGCTCCAGCGCCTTCTCGACCGGCACGTTCGGCGCCTCAAGGATCGCCGACTTGGTGCCCTGCGGATTGTGCGCCCACTTCACCGCATTGCGCAGCACCTTGTGCACATTGGCGTCGTGATAGGTCGGATAGGTCTCGTGGCCCGGGCGGAAGTAGAAGACATTGCCGGCGCCGCGGCGATAGGTCAGCCCAGAACGGAACACCTCGCCGCCCTGGAACCAGGAGATGAAGACGGTCTCCAGCGGTTCGGGCACGGCGAACTGCTCGCCATACATTTCTTCATTCTCGAGCTCGAAATATTCGCCGACGCCTTCGGCGATCGGATGGCTGGGACTGGTCACCCAGAGTCGCTCGCGCTCGCCCGCCTCGCGCCATTTCAGCGTGCAGGGCGTGCCCATCAGCCGCTTGAAGATTTTCGAGAAATGGCCGGAATGGAGAACGATCAGCCCCATGCCTTCAAAGACCCGGCGGGCGACGCGCTCGACGATCTCGTCGGCAACGGCGCCATGGTCCTTGTGGCCCCACCAGACCAGCACGTCGGTCTCGGCCAGACGGCCGGCCGGCAGGCCGTGCTCCGGCTGCTCGAGCGTGGCGGTCGAGGCGGAGATCGCCTCGTCGGCGTTCAGCGCCTTGGCGATGGTCGTGTGCATACCTTCGGGATAGAGGGCGGCGACCACCTCATTGGTCCGCTCATGGATGTTCTCGCCCCAAACGACAGCGCGTATTGTCATGATGTCCTCGTGGTGAAGCCGACCCGCAGCGGTCACTCATAGTCTGCCTGGGGGTCAAAAGGGAATAGGCAGTGGGGAATAGGCTATAGGGGCAGAAAAACAAGGAACAGGCGATGGACGCTCCTGGGCCCTACTGCCTACTGCCTTACGCTCCCCGGCCTTCCTGAGCGACCCGCGTCAGCGGCTTGGTCAGGCGCGGCACGACGACGAGGCGCTTGATCTTGCCCTTCTTGTAGGCGGCAAGGAAGCGGGCGTAGTCCTTGAAGACGACGCAGCCATTGGACTCCGCACGGCCGCCGCGCAGCATGTAGGTGTGGGCGAGCAGGCCGTCGCGGCCGTACTTGTTGCCGCCGCTGACGGGAGTGAGACGGAGCGCCTCGACGCCATGGAAGCGGGATTCGCGCAGCCGCAGATCATAGGTGTTGGGCGGCGTCGGGCCGACATTCTTCTTGTGCACGAAGCGCGGCTGGTCGACCATCGAGCCCAGCCCCGAATGGGCCTCCAGCCGCGAGCCGTCCGGCATGTAGACGGTCTTGGCCGAGATATCGTAGACGGCGACGCCGCCGCCCATTCCGGGCGTGGCGAACAGATCCTTGAAGGCGCGACCGACACCGCCCGCCGGGACGTCCGGCTTGGCATAGGCCAGCATCTCACCGGCCTGTGTCTTCGACCTTTTGCCAGGCTTGATCCGGCTTGATTGGATGCTCTGGCTGTCTGGCACGCCAGGCAGTGCGGCGACCTCCGAAGTACTGCGTGGCGAGCGCGGCGACGAATTGCCCGGCGACTGGGGTGCGGGGCTCTCGGCCGTCCCGTCGGTCTGTGGCTTGGCTGCCCTGGGCTTGCTGGCTTGCCGAGGCTCTGCAGGCTGAGCGGTTTCGGCGCGTGGACGCCAACCCGGCAACGCAATGTTGTCGGGCAGATCGTCCTGCGGCGGCAGCGAAGCGACCTGAACTTCGGCCTGCTCAGGATCCTGCCCTCCGGCGATTGCTTCAACGGCCGGCGGCGGGGCCAGCATGTCAGCGTCTTCCGGCAAGCTGTTGGCCAGCGCCAGCGCCAGGCGCGACGAGCGTTCGATCTCAGCCACTTCCGGCCCAAAGCGTTCCGAGGCTGGGCCATGCTGATCGGGCAGCCGGACTTCGGCGAAACGGGCAGCGACCGGAAGGCTGGCAAGCATGAAGGGCGCATTCGAGGCCTTGGCGAAGGCGGCAGCCAGCTTTTGCGGCGACAGCTCTGCCTTGGCCACCACGCCGTCGAAGCGCATGCCGCGCGAAGTGGCGAGAGCGACGCTGGTGTTTGGCGCAATGTTTGAGGCGACACTGCTCGGGGCCACAGCGTGCGCGGCCGGCTTCAGCCGCGCCATCTTGCCGTCATGCGCGAAGTTCGCGGCGGCATGCGCGCAGCCGGCGTCGCATTGGCTGAGCAGCGAGGCCTGTGATTTTTGCGCCGAAAGCCGCGGCGCCCACGAATTGGCGAGGCTGCGGCGCGAATCGGCAAGTGCTGCGTTCGGCAGAAGCAGACTGTGCGGAAGGCTGTTGGAGGCTGCGGTGAGCGAGGTACCGAGCGAATAGAGGCCGGCCATGGTTGCCACCGACCACAGCGCCAAGGCCGCGCCGACAACCGGCACCACCACCCAGCGCTGGCCGGATCTCTTCGAAGTCAAACCCCGTTCAGGAGTGTCGCCCCGGTCTTTCAAACGCAAAAACGCCATACAACCACTCTCAATCGGCATGCAGGCTTGCGACCCTCGCATCCGTGACATCCACAGTTCGCTGGTGCCCCCTGCACCTTTCGCGTCTGTTGCCGATTGAATCAAAAGATGGACAAAGTTGGTTAACCAATCCCTCCATCAGCCACCGATTATGCGGCGCCTGATACGAAAAAAAGAGCACTCCATGGTCTGCGCCACGGTAGAATGCTCTCCCTCACCCCCGCCTTGCTGCCCGTTTTTGCGATCCAAGTCAAGGAAACGCTGCGTCAGCTTGCTGCAAGCCTGTGCTGATTGCCCGCTGATCGGCCTTCTCAATCAGTTGACCTTCCGGTGGCTGGAAGGTCTATCCGCTCAGAGACGGAGACTTCCGGCGACGGAAATTTACCGATGAGAACCGGCATCACGACCGAAGAATCCGACTGCAGGTCGAACCCCTGCTGCGGCTGGCTGATCACAGATGGATGGGGCAAGGACATGGCGCCGTGAGATGGACTGTGAAAGCGGCGCTGCTGTGGCTGGTCTGTGCCCTTACGATGGCCGCCTCCGTCGGCGGCGGACCGATGGTCGCGGCCCGGCAGGCGTCGATGAAGGAGATGGCGGCGGCTGCGAAAACCATTGCCGGCGTGTTCGACCGCAGGCAAGCCTATGGACGCGGCAGCCTTCAAGGCGGCAGCGGACACGCTGCGCGCGCGCACCGGCCCTGCCCTGATTGCCGAATTTCCGAGCGGCTCGCTTGGACCGCCTTCGCAAGCCAGGCTGGAGATCGATCAGTCACGGGCGGAATTCGAGGCCCTGGCAAATCATATCGGAACGCTCGCCGACGCTCTGGCCGCCAAGGCCGAAAGCGCGCCGGCCGTCATCACCGATGACATGCGCATGGGCACCGGCCTGGCGATGGGCGGCGGCAGCCTGCTCGGCAAGCGCTCGATTCCAGAGGAAGCCGATCCGACCAAACTGCCGGCGGAGCATATCCTGCATCTCATCCTGCAGGATTGCTCGACCTGTCATTCGAAATTCCGGCAAAAGGTACAGTGAAGCGACATTATCCGGCGGAGCATTTCTTGCTGGCCTGCGCCACAGTCACTTTGCATACAAGTAAATTCGTTTGTGCTAATATATCGCCGGTCGTGCATATCCATGCATGACGAGCATCGGGAGGATGCAATGAAAACCATGAATCGCAGGTCTGCAATTGCCCTCGGTCTGACGACCGCCGCGGTAGCGCCTTTGTTCCCCTTGGCGGCATCGGCAAAAATCAAGAAATACGGCCCGAAAGAGGGCAAGGAGATTGCGCCCGGTGTCAGGGTGGTGGAGGTCGGCACCGGCAATGCAGACATTCCCGCCTACAAGAGCATCGCAATTATCGACGTTGTGTTTCAGCCCGGAGCACATGCTCCTCAAACCGTGATGGACAACGACATGGTGTGCACCATTACCTCAGGTGCATTCACGATCAAGAAAGCGGACAAGGAATTCAAGCTCAAGACGGGTGATATGTACACCTGCTCCAAGGGCAAGACCGATGAAGCGACGAATACAAGCAAGGAGGTCGGCGTGCATCGCATCGCCGTATTGATACCCGCATAGCAGATGGAATTCCGGCCGGACCACGCCGTCGCGAGTCCGGCCGGCCAGACGAGGCGATCTCGTTCCGTCGTCAGCGCGGCCATCTCACGCCAGCCACTCCCTGATCGCCGGGCGGGCGGGAACGGCGCGCATGTGGTCTTCGCGCTATGGCTTTGTTTGGGCATGATCTTTTGGGGAAGCTGGCTTGGTTTCAAAATCAACGGCTAGGTCGAATGGCTGATCAATCAGCGCATCCACGTGGCCAATACGGAGATCGAAACCGCACGAGTTTTGCCGGCCACCAGGCGGTGTTCGAGGCGATCGAGCGCCGCGACCCGGAAGCGGCCGGCCAAGCGATGCGCGCGCATCTGGAAAACGCCCGGCGCAAGTTCAATTCAGGGTCGGGAAGACTGGGCTAGCCAGTTGACGCGGCGGCGCTCTGGCGCAAAGCAAAAAGCCCGCCGTTCAAAGCCGGCGGGCTCCCTTCAATCATACAGCGCGATCCGCTCGCCGGTAACCAGGACGACCGAATTTCGGCCTTCAGCGGCTGGTTGCGCTCAGGGGGCGGGCTTCGACGGGTTTGAAGCGACCAGCGATCCGAGTTTGCCGGCTTTGGCCAGACTCGGCTTTTCGTAAGTTTTCTTCACAGAATCCCTCCTCTAATGGCATCAATTTCCTCTGCCAGGCCTGTTTTGTCAAATCTGACAGCAGTCCGTCACAGGTCCCGGCGGCAATTCGTGCCCTTACGCCGGCTCGCGCTTGAGCGCCTGCGCCATGCAGTGAATGCCGCCGCCGGTCTTGGAAATCTCGCTCATGTCGACGGCAGCAACCTCGAAGCCGCGCGCTTTGAGTTGGCCGATCAGCGACTGGCTCGACGTCGGCGCGATCACCCTGTCCTTGCCAAGCGACATGAAGTTGCAGCCGAGCGCCATCGTGTCCTGGAACGGCACGTCGATGATCTCGTGGCCCTTGCCCTTCAGCCAGTGGACGATGCCGGGCTCGGTGCAGGCCAGACACACCGCGGTGAGTTTTTCGGCGATCGGCACCACCATCAGGTCGATATGGACGTAATATTCGTCGATGAAGGCGAGGCGCGTTTCCCAGCCTTCCTTTTCGAACCAGTCCTGCACCTGGCGGGCGCCCTCTTCCTGCGTGCGGGCGCCGCCGCAGCCGATCAGCACCACGCCCTCCTCGATGACGTTGAAGTCGCCGCCTTCGAAGGTGCCAGCCGTGACCATGTCGTAGATCGGGATGCCGAGCTTTTCATAGGTGCGGATGGCGGCATAGTTCTCGCCGCGCCGCCACCAATTGGCCATGGCGGTGATGAAGGCGCCGTAGGGCGTCATGACGCTGGAGTCTCTGGAATAGACCTGCATCGGCAGTTCCGGCGTCGGCTCGTGCCAGTGGATGTTGACGCCGAAATGCTCATAGGCGGCGACGAGGTCCTTGTGCTGCGCCTGGGCGATCTGAACGTTGCAGGGCGCTTCGCGCAAATGCTTGCGCGAGAGCGAGCTGGTCGAGAGGTGGCGCAGGAAGTTTGGCGAGCCGAGCAACACGTCTGTCAGCACGTCGGTCTCGTTGGCAAAGCCCCATGACGTCAGCGGCTTGGTGCCGCCGGCGGGATTGCGGCGCTGCAGCGAGAACGGTTCGGCGATGATGCGATCATGGACGGTCATAAGGTTCTCCTCGATTTGACTATGCAGCTTGATTGGATTGGCTGCTCGGAATCCACCAATCGCGTCCGCGCGCGGTGGTGACATATTCCGGCCAGCGGAAATTGATAGGCGGGTCATAGTCGCAAAGCGGCGCGATCCAGTTGGAGCCACCGACGCCGCCGCCGGTGCGGGTGACGAATTCGTCCATGGCTGCATCGCGCGCGGACTTGTCCTCGAGCAGGCGGAGGGCTGCAAGCGCAACCGTCTTGGCGGCGCAAATGACCATCGGGTCGATGGTGGCCGAGATACCGCCCAGCGCGTTCATCGCCCAGGATGGATAGGCATGGCCATTCGCCGAGCGCAGCGCCGGGCGGGCGACATAGAAGCGTGCGGTCGGCGTGTGCCACGACATGTCGGTGTAGTCGTCGGAGGTCGAGTTGATCTGCGACGGAGGCAAATCGCGGCGCAGGATTGCCTCGGCCTCTTGCGGCGCAACCAGCCGCTCCATCTCGTCGATGAAAGGGTTGTCGGTCGCGGTGCCGCCGGCATTGACCTGGACCTCGCGACCGATCGCTTTCGCCGCCTCGTCCCAGCTCGGAGCGCCAACGGTGGACAGCGCCTCATAGGCAATCCCCGCCATGGCGTGATTGGCGAGGCCCGGCCTCGACTTCGACACCCAATGGCGCTCATGGCGACAACCGCTGATCGCCGCGGCCGCGGCCGCATTACGGTCGAGCACCGCGGTGACCTGCTCTGCCATGGCAATGGTCGGCACGCGGATCATGTACTGGATCTCGGCCAGCCCCGCCGGCAGATTGTCGGCGGTCGCCTGCCCGGCGGTGAGGATCGCCTCGCTGATCGACCAGCCGCCCTGGTGGGGTAGCATGGAATCGCGCAGCGCCTTGGAGGCCATGTACATCGTCATCAGCGCGTCATTGGCGCCGGGCGCCCGCACCGCCGAATGCGCCTGCGGGATCGGCGCGCCATCGCTTGCGCGAACCCAGTTTTCGGGTTCGTCGCAGACAAAACGGTAGATCATCGCGTAGGCCGCGCCGCAATGCGTGTCCCAACGCGCCGTGTTGCAGAGCGGCAGCATATAGAAGGGATGGAACGAGATCATGCCGGCAAGGCCGTCATAATAGCCTTTGGCTGCATGGATCGGCTTCGAGCCCCTGACCTTCTCGGCCGGCTCGCCGGTGAAGCGCAGCGTCCCCTTGATGCCGTGGCGTTGCATTGCCGCCTTGGTGGCGAGAAGTCCGCCGAGGCCGGCAATGCCAAGCCCGGAATGCGGATCGGTGTGGCCGCCGGCCTCGCTGCCGAGGCCCGGCCGCGATCGCTTCACCGTTGCCGCGTCCTGGCAGTTGCCGGGCACGGCGTCGTATTCGCCGTACATGCCGATGGTCGGCCCCGGGCCATTCGTCCAGTGGGCGCAAAAGGCGGTCGGCATGCCGGCCGACCCTTCCTCGACCGAAAAGCCCTCATGCTCCAGCCGCGCGACATACCAGGCCGCCGACTGGTATTCGCGCCAGGCTGTTTCGCCGAAATCGAAAATGGTGCGCGTCCACGCCGACAGCGACGGCTGGATGCTATCGAGACAGGCAAGCGCGGTGGCTTGCGCCGAGGTCGTCACCGGTTTCTCCATGCGGCCCAAGAAAGCAGTGAAGCGGCATTGCAAAAAGTGATATGTTTTTCCGGTTCATGCAAATTCGGTTCACCTGAGGCCTCTTGCGAATACCTTCCACACAGGCGCTGCGCGCCCTCGACAGTTTTGCCCGTCACGGCAGCGTCTGGCGCGCCGCCGACGAACTGCACCTCACCCGCAGCGCCGTCAGCCATCAGTTGCGGCTCCTCGAACGCGACCTCGGCTTCGACCTGCTGGAGCGCATCGGCAAGGGCGTGGCGCTGACACCGCGCGGCCAGCGCTATGCCGCCGATGTGAGGAAGGCGCTGACCGTGCTCGGCGATGCGGTAACGCGCCAGGCCGGCACCGGCGTCGGCGGTTCGTTCGCCGTTTCCTGCACGCCGGGCTTCGCCTCTCTGTTTTTATGCACCCACATCGGCGAGTTCCGGCAGATGTATCCGGACGTGGCGCTGTCGATCCTGACGCCCAGGCGGCTGGACGATGTCAGCAATCCGGACGCCGATGCCTTCATTGCCTTTGGCGTCGGCAACTGGCCGAACCGCTCGGTGGAGTTGCTGTGCGAAATCTCGTTCACGCCACTTTGCAGCCCGACACTGCTCAACAAGGTCGGCGGCTTTTCAAAACCGGCCGACGTGCTGCGCGCCAATCTCCTGCATCTCGGCGACACCGAGGACTGGGCGCGCTGGCTGGCGCTGTCCAAGGTGGAAAACCCCGACACCGAAGGCGGCATCTTCTTCTCGGACATGAACCTCGTTTTTTCCGCGGCGATCGCCGGCCAGGGCATCGCCATGGGCGACGAGCTGACCAGCCGCCGGGCGCTGAGCGAAGGCCGTCTGGTGCGCCCCTTCGACATCGCGATCCCCTCGCCGCGCTCGTATTTCCTGGTGTCGGAACATGCCAAGGCCAGCCACCCGGTGCTGGAAGCATTCAATGGGTGGTTGAGTTCGAAGCTGTCGGAGAACCGGATCAGCCCGTACTAGCCTCCCATCCGTGAATCAAATTTGCCGATCAGGCGAAAACTATTCGGTTGCGGTGAGCCGGCGCACTGCCCTACGCTCAAGCCACGATCAAGGAAGAGGCAGGATGCAGCAACCCGGCCGGGCCGCAGAGATCAAGGCAATCGGGATCGGCAAGAGCTTCGGCTCGTTCCAGGCGCTGGACGACCTGACGCTCAATATCGGCCGCGGCGAGTTTTTGACGCTGCTCGGTCCCTCCGGCTCGGGCAAGACCACATTCCTGATGATCCTCGCCGGCTTCGTGCAACCGACCGCCGGCAAGCTTTTCAGCGACGGCATCGACATCACCGAGCGGCCGGCCGAACAGCGTGCCGCCGGCATGGTCTTCCAGGGCTATGCGCTGTTCCCGCACATGTCGGTCGAGGCCAACATCGCCTTCCCGCTCAAGGTACGCAAGAAATCGGCTGGCGAGATCAAGCGCCGCGTTGCCGAGATGATCGAGCGCGTCGGCCTCAAGGGCCATGAGACGAAACTGCCGGCGCAGCTTTCCGGCGGCCAGCAGCAGCGCGTGGCGTTGGCCCGCGCTTTGGTGTTCGAACCCGGCGTGCTGCTCCTCGACGAGCCGTTCTCAGCGCTCGACAAGAGCCTGCGCGGCCAGATGCAGGCCGAGATGAAGCGGCTGCATCAGGAGACCGGCACCACCTTCGTCTTCGTTACCCACGACCAGAGCGAGGCGCTGGCGCTGTCGTCGCGCGTCGCCATCTTCAACCATGGCAAATTGCTGCAGGTCGGTGCACCGGACGAGGTGTATGACCGGCCGGCCAATCGTTTCGTCGCTGAGTTCCTGGGCGAGATCAACATGCTGCCGCTCAAGGGCGTGAAGCGCGCCGACAATGGCGCGACCGCGCTCTGCGAAGACCGCGCGATCACGCTGCGCGGCAATGCCGAGGCGGTGAACGGCAACGCCATATTGGCGATCCGGCCCGAACATATGTCGATCGCGCGCGAAGCCGCCACCGGCGAGAATGGCATCGCCGCCACCGCCATCGGCTCGACCTATCTGGGTGCGGCGACCAAGCTCGACCTGACGACGCGCCAGGGCGCCAAGGTGACGGTGTCGGTGCCGAACGAGGTCGCGGCCGCGGCGCTGAGCAAAGGCAATTCCGTCTGGCTGACCTGGCCGGCGGAAAAAGGTTTCCTCCTTCCGGACGGAGGATGACGACCAAAGCGGGCTTCCAGCAATGAATCTGGGATTCGCGCCAACTACCGGAATTATCAACAACAAAAAGGGGAACTGACATGACAAACGAAACCAAAAAACAAGCCATGGACGGCTTGTCCGCTAGGGCAGCGCGCGGCGAGATTTCGCGCCGGCAATTCACGCAGCTCGCCGCACTTGTGCTGGCCGGCACGCCGATGCTCTTGCGCTCGACCGGAGCCTTCGCCGCGGCCAAGGAGCTGGTGCTGGTGAACTGGGGCGGCGATGCCCTCACCGCTTATGACGCCGCCTATGGCCAGGCCTTCACCAAGGAGACCGGCATCGCCGTCAAGATGGACGGTTCGGGCCCGACCGAAGGCGCGATTGCCGCACAGTTCAAGAGCGGCGCGCCGACCTGGGATCTCGTCGATGTCGACCCGTTCTCGGCCATCACGCTCGGCGCCCAGGGTGCGCTCGAGCCGATCGACTACGCCGTCGTCGACAAGAAGAAGATGCGAGAAGGCTTCGGCTGGGAATACGCGGCCTCGACCTATTTCTTCTCCTACGTCATCGCCTATGACTCGGAGAAATACGGCAAGGACGCGCCGACCGGCATGGCCGACTTCTTCGACGTGAAGAAGTTTCCGGGCAAGCGCTCGCTCTACAAATGGGGCGTGTCGAGCTGGGAAGCAGCGCTGCTTGCAGACGGCATCGCGCCGGCCTCGCTCTACCCGCTCGACCTGAAGCGAGCGCATGACAAGATCGCCGCTTTCAAGGAAAACGTCGTGGCTTACTGGGGCGGCGGCGCCGAGAGCCAGAGCGTGCTGCTCAACGGCGAAGCCTCGATGGCGATCGTGTGGTCGACCCGCGCCTCGCTGATCGAGCAGGACTCGGGCGGCAAGATCAAGTTCATCTGGGACCAGGGCCTGATTTCGCCCGGCGCGCTGGCCGTGCTCAAGGGCAACCCCGGCGGCAAGGACGCAGCGATGAAGTTCATCGCCAGCGCCCAGGATCCGCAAAAGCAACTGGTGATGTTCGACAAGCTCGGACAGGGTCCGGCCAATCCGGCCGCCGATGCGCTGATCCCCGCCGACAAGAAGCGCATCAACCCGGTCGATCCCGAAAACATGAAGAAGCAGATCGCGCTCGACATGGACTGGTACGCCAAGAATTACGGGGCAGCACTCGACGAATACACCAAGATCATCTCGGCCTGACCAGGCCGGGCACGAGCTTCGATGAGAGGCACCCTCTCCGACAGGATGGGCGCGGCGGTGCTGATGGCGCCGCTGCTTCTGTTCCTTGTGCTGGCCTACGCCTGGCCGTTCCTCGGCGTCGTCAAGTGGAGCGTCACCTTGCCGACACCGGGGCTCGGCCAGTATGGCGCGCTCGCCACCGATGCCCTGGTGCAGTCTGTGTTCATCCGCACGCTGCGCATCGCGCTGATCGTCACCGTGGTTTCCGTGGCGGCGGCATACGCCATCACCATGGTGTGGGTGCGCGGCAGCCCGGCACAGCGCATAATCGCTGAATTCTGCATTCTCGTCCCCTTCTGGATATCGGTGCTTACCCGCGCCTTCGGCTGGGTGGCGCTTTTGTCCAACCGCGGCCTGATCAACACCTGGCTGCAATCGATCGGCTTCATCTCCGAGCCGCTGGCGCTGGTGCGCAACGAGTTCGGCGTCATCGTCGGTATGACGCATTTTTTGATTCCATTCGCGGTGTTCCCGCTGGCCTCCGCCATGCGCAGCCTCGACGAGCGCGTGCTGCTCGCGGCGCGCGGGCTCGGCTCCAGCCGCATGCGCACCTTCTGGACCGTGTTCGTGCCGATGACGCGCTCCGGCATCATCGGTTCGGCGATGATCGTGTTCGTCTTCTCGCTCGGCTTCTTCGTCACGCCGGCGATCCTCGGCGGCGGCCGCAGCGTGATGATCGCCGAGCTGATCTACCTCAGGATATTCCAAAGCCCCGACTGGGGACTGGGTGCAGCGATCAGCGTCGTGCTGGTGCTGTTCGTCGGCGCGCTCATGGCGCTGCTGTTCCGCTATGTCAGACCGAAGCAGCTGATCTGATGCCGACCTATCGCCCCGGTCCCGTCTCGCTGATCCTCGCCGTGCTGGTGGCGCTGTTCCTGCTGCTGCCGCTGCTGGCGGTCATCCCGGTGTCGCTGACGCCAAGCCGCATGCTGGCTATGCCGACGGGCGAACTGTCGCTGCGCCACTACCGCGCGCTGATCGAGGATCCGCGCTGGCTCGACGCCATCCTGCTGTCGGTCCGCATCGGCATCGTCAGCAGCGTCATCTCGACCGTGCTGGCGCTGTGCTTCAGCCTTGGCGCCTGGATGTTCCAGCCGCGATTTACCGCCGCCCTTGTCGGCTTCGTGCTGTTGCCGATGGTGGTGCCGCCGGTGGTCTCGGCGATCACGCTCTACTTCCTGCTGACGTCGATCTCGGGCATGAGCTCGTTCTTCGGCTACGACACCTGGCTCGGCGTCGCCATGGCGCATTCGGTGATGACGGTGCCTTTCGCCACGGTGCTGATCCTGGTCTCGCTCAGCCAGCTCGACCGCCGCATCGACCTTGCCGCGCGCGGCCTTGGCGCCGGCGTGTGGGAACGCGCCACGCGCATCATCATGCCCAACATCAAGTTCGGCATCGTCACCGCCGCGCTGCTGTCCTTCGTGCTGTCCTGGGAAGAGATCGGCGTCACCCTGTTCATCACCTCGGTCAACGCCATCACGCTGCCGCGGCTGATGTGGATGGGCCTGCGCGACAACATCGACCCGGCGATCGCCGCGCTCTCGGTGATCCTGATCATCATCACCGTGCTGGTGCTGGCGGTGAGGACTGTGGTGGTGAAGATGCGCGGCGGGCACTGAGCCAAGGTGGCCAACAACAATCGGCGATAGCCAAGCCGCTGTGTGAAGGGCGTTACGGACGGTGAGCGCCGGGTACATTACGCGGCGTCATGGGAAACCTGCCGCTGGTGACATTTGCCTTCGTGTCGGTGCTCGGAATGGCGGTTCCGGGACCGGACGTCGTGCTCGCCATTACCAACGGCTCCCGCTACGGTTTTCGACGCGCGTTTCTCGGCATGGCCGGCGTCGTACTGTCTGATTTCGTTCTTATCAGCATCGTCGCGCTGGGCTTCGGCGCTCTTCTGCTGGCTTCGGAATTCTATCTGTCGGCTCTCAGGATGTTCGGCGCGGGCTATCTGCTTTTCGTCGCCATCGGTACCCTGCGCACCGCATCCCGACCTTCGTTCAACCCTAACCTTCCCGAAACACGCCATTCAGCCAAGGCACTCATTGGGCGCTGCTTCCTGGTGGCGGTCACAAATCCGGCGGCCTGGCTGCTTTTCCCCGCGATCCTGCCGCATTTTGTCCGCGTGGATGAGCCGATCGCGATCCAGTATGGCATCCTGGCCATTATCGCCGCGCTTGCCGATGTGTTTGTGCTGACGTTTTACGCAGCCCTTGGCGCGCGGGCTGCAAGGCTTCTGGCTGGGCCAAACGCCGTGTGGATCGACCGGTTTTACGGTATCGCCCTGCTTGGTCTTTCGAGCACTTTGATCCTGCAATCCCTCGGCCATCTGAGATAGTCGACACAGGAACACACAGGCCCGGATTTTAGCAATCGGCCCGTAGTCAGCTTGCGAAGAATCTCGACAGCCTTGCAGCCGTGTCTTCGGGGTGCTCTTCCGGGAAGAAATGCCCACCCTTGACCGAGCCGCCTCCGACGTTATCAGCCCATTGCCGCCAGATCGCCAACGGGCCGCCCTCCTCCGCATACCAGTTCTCCAACCCGCCCTCGCCGCTCCAGAGCGCAAGCAGCGGGCATCTGATGCGACGGCCATCAGCCTGGTCCTGCGCGTCGTGCTCGCGGTCGATGCCTGCGGCGGCGCGATATTCCTCGCAAATGGCGTGGGCATGGGCGGGATCACGCAGCGCCTCGATATAGGCGGCCCTGACCTCAGCGGGAAAAGCATCCGGAGCCGAGCCCCAGCCGGTGATCGCATTGTCGAGGACTACATCCGGTGCGGCAGCCAGAAGGCGTTCCGGCAGCGGATCGGGCTGGGCAAGCAGGCTCCACGGCCAGAAGGCCAGCGCCAGCCTGGCATCAACACGATCCCAGGCGGAGGCCGTGGGGATGACGTCGAGAACGGCGACTTTCGACACGGTTTCGGGATGGTCGAGCGCCAGCCGGTAGGCGACGCGGCCGCCACGGTCATGGCCGGCAACCGTGAAGCGGCCGAAGCCGAGAACGTCCATAACCTGCACCATGTCGCGCGCCATCGCTCGTTTGGAATAGGCGGCATGATCGGCTCCGGAAGCCGGACAACCACTTTGGCCGTAGCCCCTGAGATCGGCGGCAACCACGCTGAAGTTCGGCGCCAATGCCACGGCAATGTCCCGCCACATAACATGCGTTTCGGGAAAGCCATGCAGGAGCAGCAGCGGCGGCCCTGAGCCACCGGCCCTGACGAAGATCGATGTCTCCTCCATTTGAACGGTCCTGGCGTCAAAGCCCGCAAACATCAGCTGCCGCCAACCATTCCGTGGCTGGAAAGGATGCGCAACACCTGGACACCCTTCGGCAATTCGATCAGGAACTCCTTATCGCGGTCGAGATGGTGGATGCTTTGCGGATCGCCGCCGGTAAAGGCGGCCATTGCTTCGACGCTCTCCCAATAGGAGATGGTGATGAATTCCGAATGTGTCGGCGTGTCCTCGCGAAAAGTCTGCACGCCAAGCGCTTTCTCGATCAGCGGCTTGATACCAGCCTCGTAATTGTAGCGCTCATAGGCGTCGGCCCTGTCGGGCGAGGTCCTGCCGCGCCAGATGCGCGCAATGGTCGGGGTTTTCGGTGCCATCAGCGACAAACGCCTGAACGCGAGCCGCGTTCCGATCCCGACAGCATTCGCACCTGTAACCATCGGCCTGGAAGGCCGGGCGGCTGAAATCGATTTCAAGGCTCATATGCAATCTGCCTATGTCCACAAAGTGAATTGATTTCACTGGCGCGTCTAACTAGAGGCCGATTAAAATTAATGGATGCTTTGGATACTGCAGTCCAGCAACGAAAGTGGGGGTTGGCTGAATGAAGGGGAAGTGAGCATGAGCGAGACGTTTGGCCAGGATCAGTTCTTCCGAGCCGTCGCATCCCGCGGCATACCGCGCATTCGAGTGGCGGGGATTGTCGTGGATGACGACAAGCTGCTTGTCCAAAGGCCCGCCGATGATCCGAGTTCGTTCTATGCCTTCATCGGCGGCGAGTACGAAATCGGGGACACGTTTGAGACGCGGCTTCGTAAAGAGTTTGAGGAGGAAACGAACGCCCTAGTCGTGACCGCTCGCTACCTGTTTTGCGTGGAAAACCATTTCCAATACAAAGGCCAGACCATTCAACAGGCCGAACATTTCTTCCTGGTCTCCATTGACCGTCGCGACGTGACCAGCCGCGAAGGCCATCTCGTTCAGCACTGGCTGCCTCTCGTGGAATTGGCGAGCGCAAACCTTCGCCCGTTCGTCGTTCGTGATGCCGTGGCGTCTGGAACCTATCTCAGTGACCGTCACCTGATTCAGATGCCAGACCAGGCTTAGCCGTTCCGCAGCGTGCCGATTGCCGAAATGAGTTCCTGTGTCCATCCGCTTAGAAGGCCGGTGCTCTAATCTGCTACGGGAACGTTGCTGTCAGCGAACGCACCCTGCACTTCATGCAGCATGCAGCGGGATGGCGCTGACGTCGACTTCGCGCTCCGCATGCCAGGCACGCGGCCTGCATCCTGAGCCAGATCGCGGCCATCGCCGAACATCTTGCCAAGGCGGGCGGCCACGGCAGGCGATACCGGCTTCTTCTCACGGATGATATCGTAGAGCTGCTGGGCGCGAGATTCCGAGCAGATTGGCGATTTCCACCTTGGTCTTGCCGGTGGCGGGAACGATGTCGTCGAGCAACGCGCCAGGATGGGAAGGGCAGCGCTCGGTCGTTCTGTTTCGTTCGTACACCTTCAGAGTGCTACCCATATGCCAGGTACAAACCGTAACCTATGTGTCCGGAATGGACCCGGCAAAATTGGCGATCCCGACAGGATTCGAACCTGTGACCATCGGCTTAGAAGGCCGGTGCTCTATCCAGCTGAGCTACGGGACCGCTGGCCGGCATTTGATATCTTGGCCGGCTGGTGTCTATGTGCCAGGCGCTGACCGCCGGTCAATGCGTCCAGGGTATCCTGCGGTCATAGCGGAAATTTTCCGCGTAGGAAATCTGCCGGCGCTTGGTCTCTTTCGGCTCCTCGACACGGAAGGCCAGCCCCTGCTTTTCGGCATAGGCCACCGCTTCTTCCCTGGTGTCGAAGGTCAGCCTGATCTGGCTCAGCATGTCGCCCGATGTGGTGTAGCCCATCAGCGGGTCGATCTTCTTGCGTTGGGCGGGATCGAATTCCAGCACCCAATGGCCGGTCTTGGCCTTGCCGGACTGCATCGCGGTTTTGGCTGGGCTGAAAATACGCGCGGACATGGGCACCTCGTAGCTGCGTTGGCGGTAGCGCCGCCTTATTTCAGTCAATACTGTGCAACACTGCCGACGGCAAGGCCGAAGCGGCCTGCAACCAGGCCGCTTCGGCAGCGGCATCGACTGGATACACTGGCGTAGCATCAAAAGTCATGGTCATGATGGCGACACAAAGAGGCATGGACGCAGGGATTTTGCACGCCGAGGCCGGCAGCCAAGCGATTTTCGACGGCGCGATCGTGATCGGCGCCGGGGCAGCCGGCTTGACCGCAGCCCATGCGCTGCTCAAGACCGGCGTGCCTGTGATGGTGTTGGAAAAGGAAGCCCGGCTGGCCGAGCCATGGCACGGCCGGCACGAGCGACTGCATCTCAACACGCATCGCGACCTTTCGGCGCTGCCGGGCGTTTCCTTTCCTGCCGGCACCCCTGCCTTTCCGCACCGAAACACCATCATCGGCCATTTGAACGAATTCCACGCCATGCACCGGCTGCCGGTCGAGTTCGGCATCGCGGTCGAGGAGATAGGCTTCGAGGGCGACCACTGGCTTGTGCGGACCAGTGCCGGGCCGCGGCTGGCGCGCCATGTCGTCATCGCCACCGGGCGCGACCGGCAGCCCTTCATTCCGGCCTGGAAAGGCATGAAGGCCTTTGCCGGACGCATCATCCATTCGGCCGCATTCGGCGACGCCAAGGCCTATGCGGGCAAGAAAGTGCTGGTCGTCGGCGCCGGCAATTCCGGCTTCGACGTGCTCAATCACCTGGCGGCGGCCGGCACGGGACAGATCTGGCTGTCGGCGCGCAACGGTCCGGCACTGCTGCCCAAGCGCCTCGGCCAGATCGCCGTCCACCGGTTTTCGCCGATCCTGGCGCGGCTGCCGTTCAAGCTCGCCGATGCGGTGATGGCGGCGACGCAGCGATGGGCCTTCGGCGACCTCACGGCCTACGGCCTGCCGCCGACGCCTTCGGGCGGCGCAAGCCGGCTGGCGTCGGATTATACCGCCATCGCCACCGATGACGGCGCCGTCGATGCCATCAAGGACCGCAGGATCATCGTGCTGCCAACCGTGCGGGAATTTACCGGCGACACGGTCGTTTTCGACGATGGCGCGACGATCCAGCCCGATATCGTCATCGCCGCGACCGGCTACCGCACCGGGCTCGAGGCCATGCTGGGCAAGCTCGGCGTGCTCGACGAAAAGGGCGTGCCGCTGTTCAACGGCGCCGACAGCGACCCGCGACTGCCGGGCCTGTGGTTCACCGGCATGCGGCCAAGCATCCGCGGCTGCTTCGCCAATGCCCGCATCCAGGCCAAAGCGATCGCAGCCAGGATTGCACGGGAGCGCAGACCGCCAAGCCCCGTTTGACGATTTAGGGGTTGCGCGACAGGGTTCGGAACCGTATACGCCGCAGGGCCTCGGAGTGTAGCGCAGCCTGGTAGCGCATCTGGTTTGGGACCAGAGGGTCGGGAGTTCGAATCTCTCCACTCCGACCATTTCTTCCCACAAAGCCCATCCTTGCCCAGGTCACCCCCAAGGTCGCCAATGGCTGCCTCGCCGGTTGCGCCTGGCGGCACACATTGCCCAGCAGCAGCCGCTCGCCGATCGACCTACAATTTGTATTGGAACGGCAGTTCGCTCCGAGAGTTGTGTATGTTCAATGCAAGGAGCCAACAATGAAAACCCTTCTCGTCGCCTCGATGATCGCGTTCGCCGGAACGGCGGCTTTGATCGCACCGGCGCAAGCCGCCAGTCTGACTATCCAGTCCGATGACGACGATCAATATTCGTCCGACGATGGCGATATACAGATTCTTCGCCATCACCAGCGCCACAAAGACTATAGCGACGACTATGGCGACGACTACAGCGACAACCAGGATGGCCAATGGCGGCGCCACCATCGCCATCACCGCTGCCATATCGAACTGGTCAGGCACTGGCGCCATCACCACAGGGTCGTCGAAGAGGTCAGGGTCTGCGGCTGATCCGATCGCTTTAGACCTGCTACGGCCGAGTTTGGCGACCGGAGCACCAATCTGACCTAAAGCGCGTCTCATTTGAACGGACTCACGCGACGCGCTTGAGGTCTTGTTGATGCATGTGGTTCTCTCAAAACCGGGGCCACTTGAGCGACATGCATCAGGCGCCCGTATCATCGAACAGCATTCCTTCGGCGGGTTTGGCTGAAAATCCGCCGCAGGGATAATCCCCTCGCTTCCACCTCTATCGCCGGTCTAAAAGCGCGTCGCGCTGAAACGTATCCAGGTGATGCATGTCGTTCTCTCAAAACCGGGACCACTTTTGAGCGACATGCATTAGACTTCGGGCAAAGGGGAGATTCTGGATGCTTGGTCTCGAGGCATGGCTTTCGCTGATTGGCCCTGCGTACTTCGCTTACATCGGCATCACGGTTCCGTTCGTCGTCGTCTGGGCCATTATCTGTGCGGCCCTGTGGATCTGGAACAACCGGCCGAGCAAGAGGCAAGGCCCTCCCCGCTCGTGGCCCGCCAGCGTGCTGTTCTTTGTCGTCGTCGCCGCGTGCTACGTGGCAGCGCATACGGTGGTCTATCTGCTGGTCCGGTATCTGGCGGCGTTGTGGCTATAGGGCACCCTCCCGGACACTCCGGTGACTGCTCTACGAAGGTAAGCTCGCCGGGCGAGAACCCCAATCATCACTCCCGGCGAGCCTACAACCCGATCAGGAACGCGACCAGGACCGGGGTCAGCCGGCAAGTTCCCAGGTGCAAGACGGATGCCAAATAATGTTTCCCGAAATGGGACAGCGGCCCTCATGCGGCGGTGGGCACGGAGAGATCGAGTGTATTCATTCGAACACGCTGTCGTCGCTGAAGAGGAAATCCTGCCGAAACGCATGTTCGCAGCTCGCGCTCTGGTCGGGCTGCCGTACCTGGTTACGGCTGCCAAGGATCGATGACACGCACGCCGGCCGCATGGAATGGCGCCGTGTCACGCGAGGCGACATGAAAGCCGTTTGCGGAGGCGATTGCCGCGATGTAGCCGTCGGGCACAGGAAACCCCTTGCCGGCTGCCCTCGCCTTCACTGCAAGTCGGGCATAGTGCCGGGCCGCCTCGGTATCGAAAGGCAGGATGCGGCGCTCAAACACGGCGCACACACCGGCGAAGGTTTCAGCGAGCGCAGCCTTGCGACGACCCGCCGGCATGGCCTCGATGCCGAACAGCACTTCGGCGAGCGTCACACTGGAGAGGTAAAGCGTTTCCTCGGCCTGGTCATCAAGCCAGGCCAACACAGCTTGATGCGGTTCGGGCTTCATGGCCTCCGAAACGACATTGGTATCGAGGAGGATCATTCGAACCCCAGCGGTTCGGCCGGCGCCTTGTCGCGAGCCTGCTCCAGGACCTCCACGTCTTCATTGGTCAGCCCGGCGCGTCGGGCAATGTCTGCCAGAACGGAGCCGAGTTTCACACGGCCGTCCGGCCGCACCGCGTTTTCCAGAATGTCGCGTATCTCGGCCTCGGTGCTGCGACCGTGCAAGGCCGCCCGTACACGCAGAGCTCGGTGGGTCGCTTCCGGAAGATTTCGGACGGTCACTGCAGGCATTGATATCGCTCCGATGTCATTGATTGAAAGTATCATATTATTTCAGGTGATGTCACCATGCATGTTTTGAAAACGTCGCACGGGCGGGATCGACAATCGCCGTCCAGGGAATTGCAGCAGGATCTAAACCTCGAACTCGCCCTGCCCTTCGTCCATTGCGCTGACGGTTTCGGCGGCGAGCGCCCTGGTGATCGGCGTCTTGCGCTCGAGCGCGGTGCGGTCGAGGCGTTCGACCACGCGCATGGCGGTGGCCAGTGAGCGCTCGATGCGGCGCACCAGATATTGCACGACGTGCGGCTCGACCTCGACCTGGCGGTCGGCGAAGAGTTTGGTGATGACACCAGCCAGAAGCAAATCGTCCGGCTCATGGATCTCGACCGTTGCCGCCGCCTTCAGCCGCGAGGCGAGATCGGGCAACGTCACCCTCCAGGCGGCGGGGAAGCGCCGCGCCGTCAACAGCAAGGTGGCCCCGGCGCCGCGCACTTCATTGATGAGATGGAACAGGCCCGCCTCGTCGATGGCTGTCTTGTCGACATCGTCGATCAGCGCCGGCCTGCCGCCAAGCCCGGTGATGGCATTGCCGATGCGCTGGGTATCGACCGCCACAGCGTTGGCCCGCGCTTGCCAGATCGAACCCAGATGTGTCTTGCCGGAACCGGCCGGGCCGGCGAGCACGATTACCGGCGACGGCCAGTCCGGCCAGCGGTCGACAAGGGCTGCCGCCTCGCGGTTGGTGGCCGACACCACCAGTTCGTCGCGCGAGTAGCCGGTGCCGTGGCCAAGGTCGAGCGGCAGCTGGCGCGGCGGTTCGGTCTTATGATCCGTCACGTTCAGCCGCGCGGCGACCGGTGGCCCCCGCCGCGAGCGGCGGGCAGCGGCGGGACGGGCTCGGTGGAGTGTCCCTTGTAGAGAGGCGATTCGAGATAGCGGGCAATGGCAAACCGCACCAGCACGGCAACCGCCGCCGAAGCAGGAACGGCGATCAAAAGGCCGACGAAGCCGAACAGGGAGCCGAAAGCGAACAGCGCAAACATCAGCCAGACCGGGTGTAGGCCGACGCTTTTTCCGACCAGCCTCGGCTGGAGGATGTTGCCCTCGATGAACTGGCCGATGAAGAAGACCACCGCGACAGCAACGATCATGGTCCAGTCCGGCCAGAACTGGACGAAGGCGACCCCGACGGCCAGCACCAGCCCGGTCAGCGAGCCGACATAGGGAATGAAGGAGATCAGCCCGGCGAAGAGGCCGATCAGGATGGCGAAATTCAGCCCGGTCAGCGTCAGGCCAGTGGCATACATGCCACCGAGCACCAGGCACAGCGTGCCCTGGCCGCGCACGAAGCCGGCGGTCGCGGTGTTGATGTCCCTGGAGATCGCCCTGACCGTCCCGACATAATCGCGCGGCACCCAGCTGTCGACGACCGCCACCATGCGATCCCAGTCGAGCAGCATGTAGAAAGCGACAACCGGAGTGACCACGAACAGGCTGACCACCGACACCAGAGCAACGCCAGAACTCCAGATCGAGGTGAAGACGGTGCTCAGCAGGCCGAAACCGGAAGTGAGCAGCGAATTCAGCCCGTCGCGCAGGCCATTGGCATTGACGCCGAATTTCTGCTCCAGCCATTTGGGATCGAAGCTGGTGATCAGCGACTGCAGCCGGGTCAGATATTCCGGCAGCTTGCTGGCGAAATCGGCCATCTGCGTGGCCAGAACCGGAACCAGGATGACGAAGGCCAGCACCAAAAGAACGATGAAGGCGATCAGGATGACCACCGTCGCCATCAGCCGGGAGAGGCCGAGGCGCTGCAGCCGGTCGGCGACCGGGTCGAGGAAATAGGCCAGCACCATGCCGGCAACGAACGGCAACAGGATGCTGGAAAAAATGTAGAGGAACAGCGCCAGGAAGATTGCCGTGCCCAGCCAGAAGAAAATCTGGCGGCGAAACGCCAGGGACGCAGCCGCGTCTGCTAACGCGGCAGTCGCGGCATTCTTGTCAACTACCCGGGGTGGAGCCTTCGCCATAGCCGCTCATATGCCTCAGCCAAGCCACGAGATAGGCCGCGGCCGAAGCCACGGTCAAGACCCCGGACAGCAATATGAGCGCAGGCCTGAGCGGGTCGAGGTGGAGGCCAAGGGCAAGTTCGCCCAGCACCACGGCGCCAGCACGATCTGGGCGGCGGTGTTGGCCTACGACACATAGAGCGGCTTCATCTCGACCGGATGCGCCATGACCGTGGACAAAAGCACGGCGCAGATGATCAGCGCATCGCGTGACACCATGGTCACCACCAGCCACAGCGGCAATTGCCCGATGAAGCCCATGACCACGAACACCGAGACCAGAAGCACCTTGTCGGCCATCGGATCGAGATAGGCGCCGAGTTCGAATGCTGGTTGAAGCGGCGGGCGATGAAGCCGTCGACGCCATCGGCAATTCCGGCAACGAGAAATCCGGCAAAGGCCCAGTCCCAGCGCATGTTCAGCATCGCCAGCACCAGCACGAAGCGCAGGATGGTGATGAGGTTGGGAATGGTCAAAGGCATGTCCCGCCATGCTTGTTCTGCAGATCGATGATGGAGATGGATTGTGGCTGCAAGGACCAGCGGTGAAGGGGCGACTGTCCACGTATTTATCTTGGGCAAAAGCCCGGTATCCTGTCGTCATCCTTGCCCCCCGAAACCATTCATGCGAAGAGCCGCCGAGGGAAACAGGGATGCGCCGACGATGAGCAAGGGCGACCGGGCCAAGCGCAAGAACGGGCTCACCTATGCCGAGGCGGGCGTCGACATCGATGCCGGCAACCTCATGGTCGAGAAGATCAAGCCGCTGGTGCGCGCGACGCGCCGGCCGGGCGCCGATGGCGAGATCGGCGGTTTTGGCGGCCTGTTCGACCTCAAGGCGGCGGGTTTCACGGATCCGGTGCTGGTTGCCGCCAATGACGGTGTCGGCACCAAGCTGAAGATCGCCATCGATGCCGGCAAGCACGACACGATCGGCATCGACCTCGTCGCCATGTGCGTCAACGACATCGTCGTCCAGGGCGCCGAGCCACTGTTCTTCCTCGACTATTTCGCCACCGGCAAGCTCGACCCCGACCAGGGGGCGGCAATCGTCGGCGGCATAGCAATCGGCTGCCGACAGGCCGGCTGCGCGCTGATCGGCGGCGAGACCGCTGAAATGCCCGGCATGTATAACGACAAGGATTACGACCTTGCCGGTTTCGCCGTCGGTGCGGCCGAACGCGGCCAGTTGCTGCCGACAGACGATATTGTCGAAGGCGACGTGCTGCTGGGGCTGGCTTCCTCGGGCCTGCATTCAAATGGCTTTTCGCTGGTGCGCCGCATCGTTGGCGTCAGCGGGCTTGCCTGGAGCGATCCGGCGCCGTTCAACGATGAGGCTACGCTGGCCGAAGCGCTGCTCGAGCCGACCCGCATCTATGTGAAATCGATCTTGAAGGCGATCCGCAACACGCATGGCATCAAGGCGCTGGCCCATATCACCGGCGGCGGCTTTCCCGAAAACATTCCGCGCGTCCTGCCGAAGGACTTTTCCGCAGAGCTCGATCTCAATGCCATCGATGTGCCGCTGGTATTTTCCTGGCTGGCGAAGACTGGCGGCGTGGCGCCGGAGGAGATGATGCGCACCTTCAACTGCGGCATCGGCATGATCCTCGTCGTCGCCTCCGGCCAGGCCGCACAGGTCGCAGCCGTGCTGCAGGAGGCCGGCGAGACGGTGACGCCGATCGGCCGCATCGTGCCGCGCCGCGACGCCGGCGTCATCTATCGGGGCTCGATCGGCCTATGAGCAGGAAACGCACGGTTGTTCTGATCTCGGGACGCGGCTCCAACATGACGGCGCTGATCGCGGCGGCGAGCGACCCGGCCTATCCCGCCGAGATCGTCGGCGTCATCTCCGACCGAGCCAACGCCGCCGGCCTTGGCATCGCGGCCGCGCGCGGCATCCCGACCAAAGTCATCGTGCGCGCCGACCATGCCAGCAAGGAAGCGCATGATGTGGCGATCGACGCCGCTCTGATTGCGTTCAACGCCGAGATCGTGGCGCTGGCCGGCTATCTGCGCATTCTCTCCCGCGGCCTGGTCGAGAAGTGGCAAGGGCGCATGCTCAACATCCACCCTGCCCTGCTGCCGGCCTTCAAAGGGCTCGATACGCATGCGCGCGCCCTGCGCGCCGGAATTCGCATTCATGGCTGCACGGTGCATTTCGTCACATCAGAGATGGATGACGGCCCGATCATCGCGCAGGCAGCGGTGCCGGTGATGGTCGGCGACAACGAAGACACGCTGGCCGCCAGAGTGCTGAAGGCCGAGCACCGGCTTTATGCGCTGGCGCTCGGGCTGGTCGCCGACGGCAAGGCGCACATGGAAGGCGGCCGCACCGTGCTGGCACATTTCGCCGACGATGCCGAAAACGGAACTTCCGTGGTGATGGCCCCCGACCCGCTGCGCGAAGAGCGCGATCTCGAACATCTGGCGCGGATCACGCCGTAGGCGCTTCAGGACCTGAAAGCCCTTGGATATTTTTGACAGCGCGATCCGGAGAAAAGGCGATCTCGCCGGCGTCTTTGAACATGACGACACTGAAGGGCCAGCAAACGCCACGGCTTATTTTTACCTATACGAAGCGCATGACGAGGTAGTTGGGCGGATCATCGGCGCAATTCATATTCGATCGGGTGCCTGGGCGATCACCGAAGCGGATATTGCCGTCCAATGGGACAATGATGAGAGGCGCGTCGGCCTTTTCGTCTTCGGCACTTTGTCGGCAGCCTTTGATGCCGCTACTGGCGCTATACGGCATGGACTTCCAGCGCGAAATTCCCTGGTCCTGAGATCTAACAGATGAAACAGCTGCTTCTTCTTCGCCACGCCAAGTCGAGCTGGGACGACCCGGCGCTTGCTGATTTCGACCGGCCGCTCGGGCCGCGCGGGCTGAAGACGGCGCCGCTGATGGGGCGCGAACTGGCCCGGCGCAGTTGGCTGCCTGACCTGGCGCTGGTGTCGCCGGCGCTGCGTACGCGCGAGACATGGCGGCTGGTCTCGGCGGAACTGTCGGCGAGCGTAACGGTGGAGTTCGCCGATGCGCTTTTCGAAGCCACGGCTGGCGACATTCTGGCCGAGCTGCAGCAGGCAGTCGCATCGGCTAGCTGTCTCCTGGTGCTCGGCCATAATCCCGGCCTGGAGGACTTTGCCCGCCGGCTCGCCGGTCCGCGATCGGGTGTGGCTGCTCTCAGGAAACTTGAAGAGAAATTCCCGACCGGCGCCCTTGCCCGCTTTGTCATCGACGGCGACTGGGCGGATCTCGGCTTCGGCGCGGCCCGGTTGACGCATTGCATCAAGCCGAAGGATCTAAGCTAGACCAAGCTGCCTAACGGGCTAGCCGCAGGTGACAGCCGCAAACCGTGTTTTGAAAAGACCACGGTCAAACAGGAGATAGGACCAATTGCTGGCGGATTGATTCAAGATCTTTGCGGCCCGAGTCGATTGCATAAAAACAAGAGCGGTGGGCCGGGCCCACCGCTCTTTGTGGTCGTAGATTTCTCAGAAAATCAACGACCCCAGATGCCCTGGCCGGATTCCGGCTGGTTCGAGTCGCCCTTGATCGTGAAATCGCCGAGGCTGGCCGGCTTGCGGATCGAGGCGGTATAATTGTGATCGATGTTGCCGGCGGGCGCTGCCATAGCAGGCTGGTTGACGCCGTCGGAGCCGTAGTGGTCGCTGCCTGCGAAAGCGGTGCCGGTGGCAAGGAGGATGGCAGCAGCGGTAAGTGCGATCTTGGTCATTTCAGGTAATCCAGATTTTTCAGTTCTGTCCGTCAAGTGGCGTGCCTTGGCAGGAATTCGCGTCGCTCGGACCACCCCGAAATGGGTGTGCGTTGCTGCCATTGCCAATCACAAAAATGTGCGAACCGAACCGTTCGGTTCGGTCTAGGAAGGCGCGAAATGGCGTAGTTGTTGCTATGTTCTATTCTCTAGGCGGCTCCGACCTCGCAACGCCCCTCGTTGCGTTACCCTTGTATCTCAAAAGGTCGTGAAGCCCAGTACGTCGCGCATGTCGTATTCGCGGGGCGGCCGGACGGCGACCCAGCGTGCTGCCGCAATGGCGCCGCGCGCGAACATCGAGCGGTCGCCAGCTGAATGCGAGAGCGTAAGCGTTTCGCCCTCACCGAGGAAGCTCACGCTGTGCTCGCCGACAATGCTGCCGCCGCGCAGCACGGTAAAGCCGATCTCGCCGGCAGGGCGTGGACCTGTAACGCCGTCGCGGATGCGTTTCGCCACATCGTCCAGCCTGACGCCATGTCCGCGAGCGGCCGCCTCGCCCAGCATCAGCGCCGTGCCCGACGGTGCGTCGACCTTCATGCGGTGATGCGCTTCCAGGATCTCGATGTCGGCGGCGGGACCAAGTGCTCGCGCCGCCTGTTCGACCAGCCCAGCCAGCATTTTGAGCCCCAGCGAGTAGCTGCCTGAGCGAACGATGGCGACGGACTTCGAAGCAGCAGCGATGGCGGCGAGATCGGCCGGTTCGAAGCCGGTCGAGCCGATGACCAGCGCAGGGCCGCCGCGGGCCGCGCAAGTCTTCGCCAATTCGATGGAGGCCGCAGGCGTGGTGAAATCGATGACGACATCCGCAAGCGCCAGTGCTTCGTCGCGCTCGACCAGCCCCTCGCCGGCGCTGCCCGGCCTGTGAAAGCGGGCGACGAGCGCCAGCCTGGGATCGGTCTCGACGGCCAGCGCCATCTCCCTGCCCATGCGACCGAGCGCGCCGGCTATGGCTATTTTCAATGGATGCGGCATGGCGGCTTTCACTGGAAATGCGAGTCACAACAATGATCTACCATGCCGCCCTGCCAGATTGATTCAGCCGGCGCCATGCGTCTTGAGCATCATGCCGGCGATCTCCTTGACCAGCTTGGCGGCAACCAGCGCGGTGAGATTGGAGACGTCCTGGCTTGCATTGTATTCGACGACATCGGCGCCGACGATGGGCTGGTCGATCCGCTGGATCAGGTTGATCACTTGCCGGGTTCTAAGACCACCGGGTTCGCGGTGCGACACGCCGGGCGCACAAGCCGGGTCGAGGCCGTCGAGATCGACCGAGAGATAGACCGGCGTCTTGAGATCGAGCTGCATATCCTCGCTGAAATGCCGCGCCTCGATCATTTCGACGCCGAAGCGCTTGAGCTGGTCACGAAGCTCATCATTGAGGGTGCGCAGGCCGATCTGGATCAGCCGGTCAGCCAGCCCCTCCTCCAGGATGCGCGCGAAGGACGAGGTGTGGGACCGCCTGTTGCCCTGATAGGCATCGTAGATGTCGGGATGGGCGTCGATCTGGACGATCGTTAGCCTGGCATGGCGGCGGCGCACGGCACGCAGCACCGGCCAGGCGATGGCATGATCGCCGCCGAGGCTGATCAACGGGTGGCCGGCATCCAGCGCGCGGCCGACCTCGGCCTCGATCCGCTCCCATGGACCGCCGGCGCCTGAAAAGTCGATGTCGCCGTGGTCGACGAAACTGTCCGCCACATCAAAGCCGGTTTCGCTCCACGAGCTGTGCGCGTCGCTTTTGAGTTCCCGCCGGATCAGGGCCGGCGCTGCAGCCGCGCCCTTGAGATAGGACGAATTCTCGTCATGCGGTATTCCCAGAAGCGAAACCCTGGTCATCGGCGTGCGATCTCCGGCAACAGGCAATCTCCCTAAACCTGGGAGCTGGCTGGCGATAGCAGTGCCGCTTGGGCCAGTTGCGAAGGCGACCAGGCGTCATTTCCCGATCGCGCCGCCCAGCCTTTGCCTGACGATCGCGGCGTGGAAATTCGTGCCGTGCAACAGCCCGTCATCGTTGAAGTCGTAGCTGGAATTGTGCAGCGGGGCCGAGGCCTCGCCATTGCCGAGGAAGACGAAACAGCCCGGTACGTGGTCGAGAAAGCGGGCGAAATCCTCCGAGGCGGTCATCGGCTCCGCCGCGATGCCGGCGGCGCCATCGGCCAGCACGCGCCTTGCGGCGACAAAGGCCGCGTCCACCAGGTCGGCATCGTTCTGCAGCGGCACGAATTCCCTGCTATAGGTCACGTCGGCGGTGACATTGTAGGCAGCGGCGGTGCCCGCCGCGATGACCCGCATCTGGCGCTCGATCTCGGCGCTGACCTCGGGACGAAAACTGCGGGCGTCACCGAGGATGCGGGCGAGGCCGGGCAATGCGTTGCGGGTGCCGTCGGTGATCAGCTCGGTCACCGAAACCACCGAAATGTCGGCGGGACTCAGCCGGCGCGAGACGATGGTCTGCAGATTGGTGACCAGCGCGCAGGCGGCGACCAGCGTCTCGTTCCCGGAATGTGGCCGCGCCGCATGGCCGCCGATCCCCTTGAGCACGATCTCGAAATTGTCCTCCGCCGACATGAACGGGCCGGCGCGGGTCTCGAAATGTCCAATGGGCAGGCCCGGCATGTTGTGCAGGCCAAAGATCTCGTCGAAGGGGAAGCGCTGCAGCAGCCCGTCATCGAGCATTGCCAGCGCGCCCTTGCCCCACTCCTCGGCCGGCTGGAAAACGAAACGCACGGTGCCGTCGAAACCACCCTCGGCGGCCAGCAGCTTTGCCGCGCCGAGCAGCATGGTGGTGTGGCCGTCATGACCGCACGCATGCATGATGCCGGGGTTCTGCGAGCGATAGGCTGTCGCGGACTGCTCGGTGATGCGCAGCGCATCCATGTCGGCCCTGAGCGCAACCGTCCGGTTGCCGCTGCCGCGCTTCAACGTGCCGACGATGCCGGTGCCGCCGACCCCCTCTGCAACGTCGTCCAGCCCGAATTCGCGCAGCTTCGCGGCGACAAAGCCAGCGGTGCGCTTTTCCTCGAAACCGAACTCGGGGTGCGCGTGCAAATCGCGCCGCCAGCCCGTCATCTCCCGCTTCAGCGCATCACGATCGAGTTCAGCCATTTTTCTCCCCGACCTCTTTTGCAAGCTCACTGGCGACATCAAGCAGGATGTTGGCGCCGGCGACAAGCTCGGCATCTTCAGTGTGTTCGCGCGGATTGTGGCTGATGCCACCGGCGCTCGGCACGAAGATCATTGCCGCCGGCGCGAGGCGGGCCATCATCTGCGCGTCATGGCCGGCGCCCGATGTCATGCGCCTGACGCCGAGACCGCGGTTCTTCGCGGCCGCCTCGATCAGTTCGACGATGCCGATGTCGAATAGCACCGGTTCGAAGCGGGCGAGCCGCTCGACCGAGATCGATACGTTCTCCGAAACCTCAAGCTCCTCGATATAGGCAGCAAGGGCCGCCTCATGCGCCTGCAGGCGCTGTTCGTCGGGATCGCGCAGGTCGATGGTGAAGACGGCGCGCGCGGGAATGACGTTGATGGCGTTGGGTTCGAAGCGCATCGTGCCGACCGTGGCCACGGTTGGCCCATTTGAAGCCCTGGCCCGATCGTGCAGGAAGGTGATGATGCGGGCGGCGGCGTAGCCGGCGTCGCTGCGCATCGACATCGGCGTGGTGCCGGCATGGTTGGCGGCGCCGTCGATGGTGATGCGCTGCCAGGAAATGCCTTGCAAATTCTCGACCGCGCCGATCGGCACGCCTTCACGCTCCAGCACCGGCCCCTGCTCGATATGAAGTTCGAGATAGGCATGCGGCTTGAGGAAGCCGGGTTCGCGGTCGCCGGCATAGCCGATGCGGGCGAGTTCCTGGCCGAGCACGCTGCCATCCGTGCCGATGGCGGCCAGCACGGCCTCGGCGCTGACGCCACCGGCATGGCATAGCGAGCCCATCATGTCAGGCGTGTAGCGCACGCCTTCCTCATTGGTGAAAGCGGCGACCGCGACCGGGCGCGACGGCGAAAAGCCCGAAGCCTGCAGCGTCTCGATCACCTCCAGCCCGGCCAGCACGCCGTAGCAGCCATCATAGATGCCGGCATCGATGACGGTGTCGATATGCGAACCGATGAGCAGCGGCGCCTGCCCGGCATTGTCGGGGCTTTGCCAGATGCCGAAGATATTACCGACCCGGTCGATGGCGACTTCTAGATTGGCCTGCCTGAGCCAGCCGACAAAGAGGTCACGGCCCTGTTTGTCTGTGTCGGAGGCGGCGAGCCGGATCAGCCTATCCTCACTGTCGCGGCCAACGGCGCCGAGTTCCCGGATGCGGCCAAGCAGACGCTGTGCATCGATCCCGATCATGGCTATGCCTCGGCCTTCAGCTTGCCGGCCAGCACATCGGCGGGGCTCTGCCCGACCAGCTCGGTATAGCGATGCGGGTCTGTGGCGCCTTCGGTGTTGATCAGCAGCACGCGGGATTTGTCGTCGAGCCCGAGCGCGGCCTTGTGGTCGGCCACCGCCCGGATCAGCCCGGCCAGACCGACGCCGCCGCTTTCGCCGGCGACGATCACTGGATCATTGCCAGCCGGCCGTGCCAGCCGCCGCATCACCGCGACCGCCTCCTCCTCATCCACTGTCATGAAGGCATCGGCAACCCGCGCCAGAACGCGCCAGGCAACTTGCGAGGCCTCGTAGCATTCGAGCATCGCCATCACCGTCGGCTGATCGTGTGCGACCTTGACCACGTGGCCCGCCCGGGCGGCTGCGACAACGCAGGCGGCGCGGGCTGGCTCGACGACGATGAAGGTCGGCCTGGCGTCACCGAGCACGATGGCGAGATGGCCGGCCAGGGCGGCGGCAATGCCGCCGACACCGGCCTGCACGAAGACATGGGTCGGCGGCTGCGGCAACTGGCGCAAGGCTTCGCGCACGATCGCCGTATAGCCCTGCATGACCAGGCCCGGGATGCGCTCATAGCCCGGCCAGGAGGTGTCGGACACCACGGTCCAGCCTTGCTCAGCTGAAACCTCGGCGGCCTGGCTGACCGAGTCGTCATAATTGCCGTCGACGCGGATCATCTCGGCGCCATAGCGGGCTATTGCTGCAATGCGCGCCTCGCTGACGCCGGCGTGAACGAAGATTGCCGCTTTCGCGCCAACCAACTGTGCACCTTGCGCGACCGAGCGGCCGTGATTGCCGTCGGTGGCGCAGGCAACCGTCATGCCGGCAGCGACCGCCCGGACGTCGAACCGGTTGAGATCGGCCACGTCAACGGGCCGACCAAGCGATCGGCTCGCCTCCTCCAGCACCAGTCGAAAAACGGCATAGGCGCCGCCGAGCGCCTTGAAACTGCCGAGACCGAGGCGAAAGCCTTCATCCTTGATGTGGACGGCGCCGAGGCCGAGTTCGCCGGCCAGCGTCGGCAATGCATGCAACGGAGTTGCCAGGTGATTGTCGCGATGGGCAAGAAAGCGCTCGACCGTATCGGCACCGGCATTCCCCAGCGTTTCGGCATCGACCGGATCGAGCGGCCGGCGGTGCAAGGCATTGCTGTTGAGCAGGAACACGGGTGGCCTCCTTTGGGTGTGTCGAAATCATATTGCAGCCGAGGCGCAAATAGCGCTGTTATTGGCGCTTCGAAATGCAAGTTTGTTTCGCCAGGATAGCGCTTTGCCTCGATCGCCTTCGCTCGACAGTTTCGACCTCGCCATCCTTGCCATCCTGCAGCGGGACAACACGACGCCGCAGCGGCTGATCGGCGAAGCCGTCAACCTGTCGGCGCCGGCGGTGCAGCGGCGCATCAAGCGCATGGCACAGTCCGGCGTCATTGCCGGCAACGTCGCTGTCATCAACCCCGTTGTGGTCGGCCAGCCCATCACCATTTTCGTCGAGGTCGAACTGGAGAGCGAACGCTCGGACCTGATCGACGCGGCCAAGCGGCAATTCTCGGCAGAGCCCGAAGTGCAGCAATGCTACTACGTCACCGGCGAGGCCGACTTCATCCTAGTCATCACCGCGGCCGACATGGGGGCCTATGAGGCCCTGACGCGCAGACTGTTCTTCGACAGCAAGAATGTCCGAAAATTCCGCACCTTCGTTGCCATGGACCGTGTCAAGGTGGGGCTGACGGTGCCTCTGCCGGGATAGCCAGTCTCTTTTACGCAATTCCGGACGGAAAACCGCTCACACTTTTCCTGGAATTGCTTTAGCCCGCCGGCCGCAGCCAGACCTTGTTGTCGTGGAAGGCCGCACCGCCATAGGGCGCTGGTGCGTCGGCGCCGGTGAGCACATTGATGCCTTCGCCACGCTCATGGGCGCTGTTTGGCCAGATGCCCTCGGCGATCACCACGCCGCGCTTGAGGCCTTCGAACAGCTTTGCGTGCAGCACCACCTCGCCGCGCCGGTTGCCGACCTCGATACGGTCGCCGTCGCCCAAGCCAAGCGCGGCAGCGTCGTCCGGATGCACCAGGAGTTCCGGCCGGCCTTCCTTGGCTCTCGACACCGGTGTCTCGGCGAATGTCGAATTGAGAAAATTGCGCGCCGGCGATGTGGCGAGCCGGAACGGATGCTCGGCATCCGCGACCTCGATCAGGTCGACATGGTCGGGGAATTCCGGGAGCTCCGCCACCGGCCCGAACAGGCCCATGCTTTTCGGCGGCCGGTTGGGCGCCGCCTGCCCGCTCCAATTGGCGCGGAAATGGAATTTCTTGTCGGCATGGCCGAAACCATCGATGAAATGCGCCGCCTCGAAATCCGGCTGCAGGTCGACCCATTTGTCTTCCTTGAGGCTGGCGAAGGAGCCCAGCCCGCGCTTGCCCAGGATGATGTCGATATGCTGCTGCTCGGTCAGGCCAAAGCCCGGCCGGTCGGAGACGCCGAGACGCTGCGCCAATTGCTCGATGACGAAATGGTTGGTGCGAGGCCCTTCCGGCGGGTCGATCAGCTTGGGACCAAGCGTGATGTGCTGGTTGCCGCCGCCCTTGTAGACGTCGTCATGTTCGAGGAACATCGTTGCCGGCAGCACGACATCGGCAAGCTTTGCCGTGTCGGTCATGAACTGTTCGTGCACGCAGGTGAACAGGTCATCACGCAGAAAACCTTGTTTCACCAGCCGCTGCTCGGATGCGACATTCACCGGGTTGGTGTTCTGGATCAGCATCGCCGTCACCGGCGGGCCACCGTAAAGCGCGTCCGCTGCGCCGGTCAGCACCGGACCGATGCGCGACTGGTCGAGATGGCGAATATTGGGATCGCGCATCGCGGTGCCTTCCAGCACATCCTGGTTGAGCTTGAAGATGCCGGAATTGGAATGGAAGGCGCCGCCACCCTCATATTGCCAGGCGCCGGTGACGGCGGCGATGCAGGATGCCGCGTGCATGTTAACCGAGCCATTGCGCTGGCGGGCAAAGCCATAGCCGAGGCGGAAATAGGTTTTCCTCGTCGTGCCGACGAGGCGTGCGAAAGCCTCGATCTCGGTGACGGCAAGACCGGTGATGGCAGACGCCCATTCCGGCGTGCGCGTCTCCAGATGCGCTTCCAGCCCCTTCGGATCGTCGGTGTATCTTTCGAGATAGGCGCGGTCGGCCATGCCTTCCCTGAACAGCACATCCATGACCGCGCAGGCCAGCGCGCCATCGGTGCCGGGCTTCAGCACAAGGCCTATATCGGCCTGCTTCATCGTCGCGTTCTCGTAGACGTCGATGACGACGATCTTCGCCCCGCGTTCCTTGCGCGCCTTGATGGCGTGGGTCATGACATTGACCTGCGTGACCACGGCGTTGGTGCCCCAGATCACCACGCAATCTGATTTGGCCATTTCGCGCGGGTCGGGACCGCGCAAGGCGCCCGCCCCCATCATCCAGCCGGTCCAGGCCAGATTGGTGCAGATCGAGCCGAAGAAGCCGGAGTATTTTTTCGCATGGCGCAGCCGGTCGATGCCGTCGCGCTGCACCAGCCCCATCGTGCCGGCATAGAAATAAGGCCAGACGGTCTCGGAGCCGTATTTTTCCTCGGCCGCGATGAATTTTTCGGCGACGAGGTCGAGTGCCGCTTCCCAGCTGGATTCTTTCCAGATGCCGTCGCCCTTGGCGCCGGCGCGGACAAGCGGCTTCAGCAGCCGGTCCGGATGGTGGACGCGATCGGCATAGCGGGCAACCTTGGCGCAGACGACGCCCGATGTGTAGCTATTGGACTTGGCGCCATGGACGCGGCCGATGCGGTTGCCATCGAGAAGTTCGACCTCGAGCGCGCAGGTCGACGGGCAATCATGCGGACAGGCGGAGTGGCCGATGCGAAGCTGCTGGTTCATACCGCGTATTTAGCGGGTTTTGCGGGCGACTTGTAGGGCCAGATCTTACCCTCCCCTTGATGGGGAGGGTCGGCGCGCAGCGNCCCCACCCCGCTCCGCTTCGCGGATCGACCCTCCCCACAAGGGGGAGGGTAAATCACTCCGCCGTGCCTTCCTCATACTCGGCCGACATGGTCAGCCACTTTTCCTCGTGACCGGCAAGCTGCTGTGCCAGTTGCGAGCGCTCCTTGGCAAGCCGGGTCGCCGTCGATGGATCCTTTTCATACACCGCCGGGTTGGCGAGTTCGTCCTCGATCAGGTCGATGCGCTTGCGGATGCGGTCCATCAGCGCTTCGGTGGCGCGTATTTCCTTGGCCAGCGGCTCGAAGGCGGCGCGGCGCGCGGCTGCATCGCGGCGGCGATCGGCCTTTGATGCCTTCTCGGCCTCGCGCTTGCCGCGGCGGTCACCCGACACGCCGGTGACCAGCGTCTTGTAGTCCTCCAGGTCGCCGTCATACGGGTTGACCGCGCCATCCTTGACCAGCCACAGCCGGTCGGCGGTCGCTTCCAGCAGATGGCGGTCATGCGAGATCAGGATGACGGCGCCGGGAAACTCGTTCAATGCATGGATCAGCGATTCGCGACTGTCGATGTCGAGATGGTTGGTCGGCTCGTCGAGGATGAACAGGTTCGGCCCCTCGAAAGCCGACAGGCCCATCAGCAGGCGCGCCTTCTCGCCACCCGACAGGTCCTTGGCGGCGGTGTTCATCTTTTCGGTGGTCAGACCGAACTGGGCGACGCGACCACGCACCTTGGATTCCGGCGCTTCCGGCATCAGCCGGCGGACATGCTCATAGGCATTTTCATCCGGGCGTAGGTCGTCGAGCTGATGCTGGGCGAAGATCGCCACTTTCAGGCCCGGCGCGACCGTCATGGTGCCGCTCTCCTGCTTCAGCCGGCCCGACAGAAGCTTGGCGAAGGTCGACTTGCCGTTGCCGTTGGCGCCGAGCAGCGCGATGCGGTCGTCGGCATCGATGCGCAGCGTCATCTTCTTCAGGATCGGCTGGCCCTCGGTGTAGCCGACATTGACGTTGTTCAAGGCAATGATCGGCGAGGCCACCGTTTTCACCGGCTCGGGGAAAGAGAACGGCCGCACCGTGTCGTTCACGAGCGCCGCGATCGGCTTCATCTTCTCCAGCGCCTTGATGCGCGACTGCGCCTGTCGCGCCTTCGAAGCCTTGGCTCGAAAACGCTCGACGAAGGATTCCATGTGCTTGCGGGCGGCTTCCTGCTTGACGCGTCCCTTCTCCTGCAGCTCCTTCTGCTCGGTGTACTGGCGCTCGAACTGGTCGTAGCCGCCTCGCCAGAAGGTCAGCTTCTTCTGGTCGAGATGGACGATGGAGTTGACGGCGCGGTTGAGCAGGTCGCGGTCGTGCGAGATCAGAAGCACGGTGTGCGGATACTTCGAGACATAGTTTTCCAGCCACAACGTGCCTTCGAGATCGAGATAGTTGGTCGGCTCGTCGAGCAGCAAAAGGTCGGGCTCGGCAAACAGCACGGCGGCGAGCGCGACGCGCATGCGCCAGCCACCGGAGAAGGACGAGGCCGGCCGTCTCTGCGCTGCGTCGTCGAAGCCAAGGCCGGCGAGGATGGTGGCCGCGCGGGATTCCGCCGAATGCGCATCGATATCCGCCAGCCGCATATGGATGTCGGCAATGCGGTGCGCGTCGGTGGCGGTCTTTTCCTCCTCGAGCAATGCGGTGCGCTCGAGGTCGGCCTTGAGCACGATTTCGATCAGCGGCTCCTCGGTGCCGGGCGCTTCCTGCGCCACCTGGCCGATGCGGGTGTTCTTGGGCAGGCTTATCGAGCCGGTCTCGGAGGGAAAGTCGCCGGTGATGGCCTTGAACAGCGTCGTCTTGCCGGTGCCGTTGCGGCCGACGAGGCCGGCCTTGGTGCCGGCCGGCAAGGTCAGCGAGGCATGATCGAGAAGCAAGCGTCCGGCCATGCGGAGCGAAAGATCGTTGATGATAAGCATGCCGGGGCTTTTGCACGGGAGGGCGGCGCTTCGCAAGGGCCTGGGCGCTGGCGGGGGCATAAGGCATGAAGACGGCGCGCCCAAAGCGCGCCGTCCATCACTGCTAACTGCAGACTGACTTTAAGAGGCTGCCTGGTTCAGGCTTTGGGTTTGCGCTTCGTCACCTTGGCCGCGGCAGCCGGAACGGCCGGCTTGCGGCCGAGGCCCGAGGACTTGGCCAGTGCCGAACGGGTCGCGGAGTAGTTCGGCGCCACCATCGGATAGTCCGACGGCAAGCCCCATTTGCCACGATATTCCTCCGGGCTGAGACCATGGTCGGTCATCAGGTGCCGCTTCAGCGACTTGAATTTCTTGCCGTCCTCAAGACAGACGATGTGATCGGGAAACACCGACCGCTTCGGATTGACAGCGGGGTTCAGCGCGGGGCTTTCCACGGCGGCAATGCTGCCCAGCTTGCGCACCGATGCGCTGACGCTGGCGATCAGATCCGGCAGGCCGGACGCAGGGAGAGGATTGTTGCCGACATAGGCTGAGACGATGTCAGCAGTCAGTTCAATAGCGGTCTTGCTGTCGATGGTGTGCAATTCTGTTTCTCCCGCCGGTCATGAAGTTGCCGGCTTTTTTTAAGACTTCTCTTGATGTATCGACCTAGCTGCACCCCCCAACGGGTCGCTAAGTCTCAATAAACGATCAAGAATCGGAACAGGAGGATGTTTCCACAACAGGTTGCAACGTTGCAAATTAGAAAATCTAATACTTGAAAACGGCCGACTTCGCGCCAGCAGATTTCAACTGCACGGCCCCCGCAGGTTTGGAGTCGGCCAGTATCTCCAGAATGCGCTTCCAGCGGGCGCACCGGCCGAAATCTTTTTGCTCTATCGCCTTTTCGGCCTTCATGGCGGCATAAAGCGGCGCCTCGGCGCCGAACTCCTTGATCAGCCAGAATGCTTCCTGTCTGGCGAGGCGTTCATCGTCGTCAAGCATGTTCAGCCTCCGAGCGTTCTATGCCCACCGCAATACAGCTGCCGATGACGAGGACCGCACCGGCTATCGCGGTCAGCGTCAGCCTTTCGCCCGACAGCGTCAGCAGCAGCGTCGATGCGATCGGCGTCAGATAGGCGATGACCGCAACCTTGCCGCCGCCTTTAAGCTTCAAGGCGCGCGACCAGAAATAATATCCCAGCCCCATCGGACCGGCGCCGAGATAGAGGCCAAGCAGGAGGTGCTCGCTGGATGGCCAGGCTGCGCCGTCGTGAATACACCACAGCAAGGTCAGGCCGACGCCGACCAATGCCGAAGGCAAAAGCAAACGCTCCGACGGTGTGGCTAGGCGGGCGACCGCAATCGAATAGAAGGCCATGCACAGCGCCGAGCCGAAGGCAGCGAGATAGCCGACGATGCTGCCTTGGAGAAAAGGCTGGCCGCGACCACCCGAGATCACCAGCGCCACGCCGACAAAGCCGAGCACCGCAGTCAAACCCAGCAGCACGGGGCGTTGCCGCTTGCCCAGCACGATGACCGCCGCCGCGACCATCAGCGGCCAGGTGTAGGCGACGAGATTGGCCTCGATCACCGGCATGGACGCAAAGGCGATGTATTGCAGCACCATAGTGCCGACCAGGCCAATAAAGCCGACCGCGACCGGCGCCAGGGTGCCGTCAGCACCCTTGGAAAAGGCTGCGTCTTGCAGGCCCCTCTTCCGGCTCGCCAGATGGATGACGGCGAACACCAGAGCCGCTCCACAAAATTGCAGCAACTGCACCAGCGACACCGGATGGCTGGCCAGCAGCGATTTGCCGACCAGCGCGTTGGTCGACCACAGGGCGACCGCGCCGGCGGCGAAGACCAGGGCCGATGGCGAGCCCGATCCATCCCGGAATCGCCGAGACGGTGCCTTGTCCTTATCGCCGACCATGATGTTACCGACGGCCAAACCGGCGTCCACTTCTATGCTCTGCCTACCAGGATTCCCTTGACCCGCCCGGGACCGGCGCATCGGCCGCCGCCGCAACGGGACGTTCTTCCTCGAAGCGCCGATAGGCCGGCAGCTGGTTCGTCCAGACGTCTTCGGCGAGCTCGTTGACCCACTCGCGATCGTGATCATTGTCGGCTGCGAGATAGAACATGCGATTGTCGTCGACATAAGGCTTGGCCACCGAGCGCTGGTTGAGGACCAGCGTGACGCGCGAGCCGAGCTGGATCGGCGCGGTGCGGTGCAGGACGCCGAGAAACTGGCCGAGCGTGGCGTAGTTCATCTTGTGGTCGATGCGCATGACCTGGTTGCGCGGAATCTCGCGGCCGGATTCAAGGATGGCGCGGCCGGTCTCGGAATCGTCGCAGTAGATTTCGAGATGGCCGCCGACCAGCGGATTGCTGATCGACAGCGGAATGAGTTCGGTGACCGGGACACCGTCGCAATGCCAATCGACGGCGCCGTCCTTGGGATTCATGAAAGTGACGGTCGAGCCGACGATCGACAGCGGATAGGGCTCGAGCTTGGTGCCCATCATGTCGGACAGACGTTCCAGGCGCAGCTTGTCATGCAGCAATTCCTTGATCTCCGGGATAAAACGGTCGGCGCCGGTGATGAAGGTAAGGTCGAGGTGCTTGTGCACGGCGTGGCTGGCCTTGAGCTTCAACGCCGCCTCTTCGATCGCCGCCAGCAGCGCCGGGTCGTAGCCATGCAGATACTGCGCAACGCCGAAACCCGACACTTTCCAGGCCGTCTCATGGCCGATAATGGCTTCTCGGCTCATCGCGTAGCGCAGTTCAGGTATGGTATGGGCGTTCATTCTACTTCTCCAGGATGGGGGCATCACTTGGTAAACTGTCGATTAATTTCCCCACCCCTGTAAAATTAGGAATGCTGGTGCTAGTGTAAGCCCAGCTTAAGGTCGAAACGCGTGCGTCTGCTCAGTCAGGTCAACCTAAATTCGCTGAAGATTGTCGAAAGTGCCGCCCGGCACCGTAACTTCACGCGCGCGGGCGAAGAGCAGTTTATTACTGCTTCCGCCGTCAGCCAGCGCGTCAAAAGCCTCGAGGAACAGCTGCGCTTCAAGATCTTCCAGCGCGGCGGCAATGCGGTGTCGCTGACACCCGAAGGCGAGACCTATGTGTCGCGCGTTCGCGAGGCGCTGGAGCGCATCGTGGCGGCCAGCATGGAGGCGACCGGACAGTCGCAGGCGCATGTGCTGAAGATTTCGGTGCTGCCGACGTTCGCGGCGCGCTGGCTGTTTGCCCGCCTGCCGCTGTTCCAGCGGCAATATCCCGAAATCGAAATGCGGGTCTCGACCTCCTACGCCACCAATGAGTTCGCCACCTCCGAGTTCGACCTCGAGATCCGCTATGGCGACGGCAGCTTTCCCGACCTCAAGGCGGACCTGCTGTTCAAGGAGGATTTGACGCCGGTGTGCAGCAGGAAGCTGTTCCACGAGGTTCTCGGCGATAGGCCGCCGTCAAAGGTGACGCCCGACGACCTCAGGCATTTCACGCTGCTGCATTCCGACACCTGCACGCAGAACTGGCAGTCGTGGCTGGGTTTTGCCGGCGCGAGTTCCGTGCTCGGCGAGACCAAGAGCATCTATTTCGATTCCTGCATGATGTCCTATGAGGCGGCCAATGCCGGCATGGGCTTTGCAGTCGCCAACCGCGCCTATATGGCGAGCGAGATCCGCGCAGAGCGGCTGGTGGCGCCGTTTGCCGTGCATCACCCCAACACCGCCGGCTGGTATTTCGTCTGCCCGGTCACCGCGCCCTACACGCGCAAGGTGGAATTGTTCAAGCAGTGGATCATGGCCGAGGCGGCGCTGACGCAGTGCCAACTGGACGCCGGGATTGCCGGCGGCCCGGTGCTGCGCAAGGCCATTGCCTGAGGTCCTCCCGTCGAGTTTCGTTCCGCACGCCATCTGACATCGAAGTTGTTTTGTGCAGAAGCGCCGTCATGAAGCAGGTCGATGCGGCCCACCTCATGACGCAGGCGAGAGACTCAGCTATGTTCGGTTGTTGCGGCGGACCTGATATCCGCCTGGCCGGCGCTATCGGCTCACCTCCCAAGCGGCGCCGGCCTTCTTCTCCCGAAGGCCACCTTCAGCCTTGTCGTCCCGCTAAAACGATCATTGTGCCAGCTGATCGCCGCCGGCCGCCGGCTTTGGCGTCGCATCCGACTGCGGGGCCCGGTCGAGCAAGGGTGCTTTGGTCGGCTGGATATTGTTGTCGCAGGCGGCGAGCGCGAAGCTGGCGGCTAGCAGAATCAGAAGCCTCTTCATGGCGACCTCCTAGGTCTGCCCTCTCCTTCGTAAGGCAACGAGGCGGTTCGGCTTTGGTTGCACGCTCGCAAACGACGCGGCGTCGGCTGGAACCAAACGGCGGCTCTGAGGTTGGTTGCCCAAAGGAGATCGCGCCATGATCCGTCTGCTCATTACCGGCCTTTTCGCTTACGCGACCTATCGCATCGCCAAGGAGATCATCAAGGACGTGCCCGACAATTTCGATCCGTTGCCGGTGCCTGGCGACGAACGCGCCACCTTGCGGCGCCAGTCGGCGGCGACGGGTGTCGCGCCACGGCGATAGGGGCGACTTCGGCCCGTTGCGAACAAAGCGGAAACGATGCTTGATAGGCGATGACCATCGCCATCAATGATTCGTCCTTGCAGCCCGCCTATCTGACGAAGCTCAACGCCGAGCAGCGGCTCGCCGTCGAACATGGCGACGGCCAGATCGCCGGGCCGCTGCTGGTGATCGCCGGCGCCGGCTCCGGCAAGACCAACACGCTCGCCCACCGGGTTGCGCATCTGATCGTCAAGGGGGCTGATCCCAGACGCATTCTGCTTATGACATTCTCGCGCCGCGCCGCCACCGAAATGGCCAGGCGGGTCGAACGCATCGCCGGCGAGGTGCTGGGCCGAGACGCGTCCGTCATCGCGGATGCGCTGGCCTGGGCCGGCACGTTTCACGGCATCGGCGCCAGGCTGCTGCGCGACTATGCGCTGACGATCGGCCTCGACCCCGCCTTTACCATCCATGACCGCGAGGATTCCGCCGACCTGATGAATCTTGCCCGGCATGAACTTGGATTCTCGAAGACCGAAAGCCGTTTTCCGACCAAGGGCACCTGCCTGGCGATCTATTCGCGCGCGGTCAACGCGCAGGCGCCGCTCGGCGAGGTGCTGGGTTCGGCCTTTCCGTGGTGTGCCGGCTGGGCCGAACAACTGAAGGCTCTGTTCGCCCGATATGTCGAGGCCAAGCAGGCGCAGAACGTGCTCGATTACGACGACCTCCTGCTCTACTGGGCGCAGATGGCCGCCGAGCCGGAGATCGCGGCGCATCTCGGCTCGCGTTTCGACCATGTGCTGGTCGACGAATACCAGGACACCAACCGGCTGCAGGCCTCGATCCTTTCGGCGCTGAAGCCGGACGGCGCCGGACTGACGGTGGTGGGCGACGACGCGCAGTCGATCTATTCGTTTCGCGCCGCGGAAGTGCGCAACATCCTCGATTTCCCGCAACAATTCGCGCGAGCCGCCGATGTCATCATGCTGGAGCGCAACTACCGCTCGACCGAGACTATTTTGGCGGCAGCCAATGCGGTCATCTCGGAGGCGTCGGAGCGATTCACCAAGAACCTCTGGTCGGAGCGCAAATCCTCGCAAAAGCCGAAACTGGTCAGCGTGCGCGACGAGGCGGAGCAGGCGAACTATGTCTGCCAGGCCATCCTGGCCGAGCGCGAGGCCGGCACGGTGCTGAAATCGCAGGCGGTGCTGTTTCGCGCCTCGCACCACAGCGGCCCGCTGGAGATCGAACTGACGCGCCGCAACATCCCCTTCGTCAAGTTCGGCGGGCTCAAATTCCTCGACGCCGCCCACGTCAAGGACGTGCTTTCGGTGCTGCGTTTTGCCGAGAACCCGCGCGACCGCGTCGCCGGCTTCCGCGTGCTGCAGCTCCTGCCCGGCATCGGCCCTTCGGCGGCGAGCACCATCGTCGAGACCATGGCGACATCGCTCGACGAGGAAATGGGGCTGGCCCGCTACCGGCCGCCGCAACGCGCGGCTGAGGACTGGCCAGCCTTCGTTGCGCTTTATTCCGGCCTGCGCGCCCGGTCGGGGAAATGGCCGGCCGATCTCGAACAGGTCAGGCTGTGGTACGAGCCGCATCTTGAGCGCATCCACGAGGATGCGACGACGCGGCGAGCCGACCTCATGCAGCTCGAGCAGATCGGTTCCGGCTATGCTTCGCGCGAGCGCTTCCTGACCGAGCTGACGCTGGATCCACCGGATGCGACCAGCGACCAGGCCGGGCCGCCGCACCGCGACGAGGACTATCTGATCCTGTCGACCATTCATTCGGCCAAGGGCCAGGAATGGAAGAACGTCTTCGTGCTCAACACCGTCGATGGCTGCATCCCGGCCGATCTCGGCGTCGGCACCAAGGAAGACATCGAGGAGGAGCGCCGGCTGCTTTACGTCGCGATGACGCGGGCCAAGGACGGCCTGCATCTGGTGACGCCGCAGCGCTTCTTCACTCACTGCCAGGCAGCGCGCGGCGACCGCCACGTCTATGCCTCGCGAACCCGTTTCATCGCGGCCTCGATCCTCGGCGCCTTCGAGCAGACGTCGTGGGCGAGCGTCCACGCCAAGGACGATCCGCGCCACAGACCTGAAGTCCGCGTCGACCTCGGCGCCCGCATGCGCGGCATGTGGAAATAGCCGCAACCGCGAATGCCGGCAGGGAGCGACCTCAAGAGCAAATCGTCCTGTCATGGCATCTCTCAGGGAACCTCGGGCCGCCAGCCGCGTTTTCTGGCGTCCAACCCGCGATCGGAGGGCGGCGGCCGCCGCCTTTCCGCCCATCCAGAGAGGCCAGAATGCACGACGCGATGTTCTTCACCCCGGTTGCCGTTAGCGTTGGCGCCGGCCACAAACGCATGCTCGCCTCGCTGTTCGAGATGCATGATTTCCTGACCGAATTTCCGCCATCACGCCGGCGCCTGAGCTATGGCGCGGCCGTGAGGGCGTGCGAGGCGGCGCGCGCCGGCGAAATCTCGACCGAGGCCGCACGCGATGCCCTGATCACCTTTGCAGTCACGGCAGGCATCCTCTGGCCCGCGGTCCAGCCGGCCGTCTCGGTCAAGCCGGTCGCACACGGTTATGGCGGCTACGCCGTCTGAGACGGCCGGGACCAGGCCTGCCCAGCAAAAAAGATCACTCGGACTTGCCGGCAGACGTCGGCGAGGCCTCTGCCAGCCTTGCCGGCGGGGCGGTTTGTTCGGTGTTGCCGACAAAGAGTTGATCGCCGACAAAGGGATAGGCAAGCTGCCGATGATAGAGCGAGGGAACCGGGTCATCGGTGCCGTATTTCTGCGGCATCCTGTCGGGCATGAACAATGTGCCTGCCAGCATGTCGAGCAAAGGGCAGCTGCCCGGCGAAATTCTTGTCCCAGGCTTCGCGCTCATTGGCATGATGCCAGTGATGAAATTGCGGTGACGCCAGCAGCCATTTCAACGGTCGTTGCGGCCGAAGATCGGCTCGCCAGAGATTAATGCCAGGGGATGAACGAATCGCGGCTGGCCACGGATTGCTGCCATTTGCCGGCAGGGGCCGCATGCCTGGCCAAACCAGGTTGTGTGCGTCAAGTTCTGCAAAATGGGGCGGCCATGATGCTGGTCATGCGGCTTGGCGCAGAGCGAGCTTCTT
>NZ_AYVK01000016.1:0-97520 GCF_000503155.1 Mesorhizobium sp. LSJC285A00 | reverse complement strand
CGGCTCGACCGCGGGCACGGCCGGACTCGCCATTGCCCGCATCGACCGGGTCAAGGCGGCGCTCGACGCTGGCCAGCCGGTACTGGCCGGTGATGTCACCGTCTCGCTCGCTATCCCGGCCTGGGCGCAGTTCAGCTTTCCCAGGGAAGCCATCGGCGCGGAGGACGCCTGATGGCTGCCGATCGCGTCGGAGCGCCACCGCGCGCGTGGCAGCGCATGCTGTCGGGACGGCGGCTCGACCTGCTAGATCCCTCGCCGCTCGACATCGAAATCTCCGACATCGCCCACGGGCTTGCCCGCGTCGCCCGCTGGAACGGGCAGACCCGCGGCGATCACGCCTTTTCGGTCGCCCAGCATTCGCTGCTGGTCGAGGCGCTGTTCAGCGAGTTGCAGCCGGACGCCTCGGCCAATGCTCAGTTGGCAGCACTGCTGCATGACGCGCCGGAATATGTCATCGGCGACATGATCTCGCCGTTCAAATCGGTAATGGGCGGCTCCTACAAGGAGTGTGAGCTGCGTCTCCAGCGCGCCATCCATCAGCGCTTTTCGCTGCCGCCCGAACTCGGCGTCGGCTTGCGCAAGGAGATCAAGCGCGCCGACCAGATCGCCGCCTATTACGAGGCGACGCTGCTTGCCGGTTTCTCGACCGCGGAAGCAACCGAGTTCTTCGGCCGGCCGCGCGGGTTCAATGCCGACCGCTTCGACTTTAAGCCGCACTCGGTGACCTCGGCGCAAGCTGCCTTCCTCAAACGCTACGCAACGCTTGAAAAGCAACGCCAGGCAACGGTTGCCGTGCATTCGGCGCAGTGAACATACGCTAAATTAACCAGCGGTAACCACAGTACCGGGTTTCGATCACGGTCAGCAGGCACGCCTCATGTCCGTTGCGCACGTCAAGGGTGGTTCGCCCGTCCGCAGACGGGGAGCCGGAGGCGTCGCCGCGCCACGGCAGATCGCCGACGAACTGCGCCACCAGAACGAGCGCTTTTCCGCGGCCGTCGAGAATATGTCGCATGGGCTGTGCATGTTCGACGCCGACGAGCGCATGATCATCTGCAACGGCAACTATATCAGCATCTTCTCCCTCGACGCGAAGATCGTGCGGCCCGGCATCGCGTTCCTGGACATTCTAAAGCACAGCGTCGACATCGGTGTCGCCTCACAGAGCGCCGAAGACCTGTATGCCATCCGCAAGCCCTATATCGAGCGCGCGCAAGCCTCGACCTACGAGGAAATACTGTCGGACGGACGCATCGTTTCCATCACGCACCGGCCGCTGGCCTCAGGCGGCTGGGTGTCGATCTATGAGGACATTACGGAGCAAAGGCGGGCCGAGCAGGAACTGAAGGAGCAGCACCGCCGCTTCGATGCGGCGCTCGCCAACATGTCGCAAGGCCTGTTGATGTACGACGCCGAAGGCACGCTGATCGTGCGCAACCAGCGCTTCCTCGACCTCTACAAGGTCACGCCTGACGACTTCCCGCTCGGCATGAGCCAGCGCGCCCTGCTCGAACAGATGGTGCGACTGCGCATCTATCCGTCGATGGACATTGACGGCGAGATCGCCAACACCAGAGCCAGCCTGCAGGCCGGTGAGGAGCGTTCGACAGACCGCAGCCTTGCCGATGGCCGAACGCTGCTGGTTGCGCGCCGGCCGCTTGCCGGTGGCGGCTGGGTGGCGACCTTCGAAGACATCACCGAGCGCCGGCGCGCAGAAGAGCGCATGAGCCACCTTGCCCATTACGACACGCTGACCGACCTGCCCAACCGCTCGATGTTTCGCGAACGGCTCGACCAGGCGATGGCCGGCGATACACCGTTGGCGATCTTCTCGCTCGACCTCGATCGCTTCAAGGCCGTCAACGACACCTGGGGACACCCGGCCGGTGACTGGCTGCTGAAATGCGTGGCGGAGCGGTTGCGGCACAGCCTGCGCAGCGACACCGATGTGGTCGCCCGCCTCGGTGGCGACGAGTTCGCCATCCTGCAGTTCAATCCCAAAGGCGCCACCGATGCGGAACAACTGGCAAAACGCATCGTCGCTGTCGTCAGCCAGCCGTTTCGCGACAAGGGCCGCGACATGCATGTCGGCATCAGCCTTGGCATCGCGCTGTATCCCGGTGACGGCAAGGACGCCGACACGCTTTTGAAGAACGCCGACATGGCGCTTTACAGCGGCAAGAGCGAAGGCCGCAACGTCTACCGCTTTTTCGAGCCCGGCATGGATGCCTTGGTGCGGGCGCGCCTGGCGCTCGAAACCGATCTCGAGACGGCACTGAAACGGCGGGAGTTCGTGCTGGAGTTCCAGCCGATCACCAACATCGCGTCGGGCAAGATCGTCGGCGCCGAAGCGTTGATGCGGTGGAATTCACCGACGCGCGGCCTGGTGGCGCCCGACGATTTCATCGCAGCCGCCGAAGACAGCGGGCTGATCGTTCCGCTGGGCGAATGGGCGCTGAAACAGGCCTGCAGCGTGGCCGCCGGCTGGCCGCCTGGAATGCGCATCGCCGTCAATGTCTCGGCAGTGCAGATCAGAAGCGCCGACTTTGCCCGCAGCGTGATTTCGGCGCTGGCCGTTTCCGGTGTGCCGGCCAGCCGGCTCGAACTGGAAATCACCGAGACCGTGCTGATGGATGAGAGCGAGACGGTGCTGAAGACGCTGAGACAGCTGCGCGAACTCGGTATCCGCATCGCGCTCGACGATTTCGGCACCGGCTATTCGTCGCTCGGCTATCTCAGGCGTTTTCCCGTCGACAAGATCAAGATCGACCGCTCCTTCATCCACGATATCGACAACAAGGACACGGCGGCGATCGTGCGCACGATCATCGGGCTTGGTGCCGAACTTGGCATCACCGTCACCGCCGAAGGCGTCGAGACCGAAGCGCAGCTCGACATATTGCGCAAGGCTGGCTGCGTCGAGGCGCAGGGCTTTCTGATCGGCATGCCGTCAAAGGCCGCCGACATGGCTCGACTTCTCAAGACGAGGGCAGCGTCCCGGCGCGCCTGAACATCCCCGGCGTCATTCCATGCGCGGCGCGGAAGGTGCGCGAGAGATGGCTTTGGTCGGAGAAGCCGGCCGCAAAGGCGGCACCGGCGAGATCTGAACCTTGCCGGATCAGCAGATCGGCACGGCGCAGCCTGCGGTCACGGATGAAGGCAGCAGGGGTGAGACCCAGCACTTTCCTGAAATCGCGGATAACTTGAAAGCGCGTCACGCCTGCGGCTTCAGCGAGCCGCTGCAAATCGAGGCCCGAGTTTAGATGGTCTTCGATGACCTGTTCATAGACCCGGAGCCGGCTTTTCGATCCGAAGCTTTCGACCGCCTCGCGCCGCCGGCCGCCCCAATCGCCATGGCGCAGGATGAGCTTGCGCAAGGCGATCAGCATGGATGTTTCGGCGCTCGTGGCATCACCCGATGTCGAAGCCAAGTGCGCGACGCCTACTGCCTGGACGAGATCGGCATCATCTACGATCGCTTGTGAAAACAACGGCGGGCGATCCTGCCCGAGTTCGTCCGCGATCGCACCCACGAGCGAGGCCGAGGGATAGAAGGTGCGGTAAGCCCAGCCCTGGTCGGCGCCCGCCTCGCCGTCATGCCATATCTCCGGATTGACGAGCAGAACCGTGCCCGACGGCGCGAGGACAGTCTCGTTGCCGATGCGGACCCGCTCGCACCCTTGCGTGATCAGGGCGACGACATAGGTCGGGTGCGTGTGCAGCTGGTAGCGATGCCGCGTGAAGCGCGCCTTGAGCATGCCAAGATCGCGAAAGCGCGGATGACGCCAGAACTGCGTCGTCTCCTGAGGCTGTTGAATTCCAGACACGGTCAATCCTGTTCAAGACGCTGCCGGCGCAAATCCTTTACGTGCTGGCATCGACAAGGCCGAATTTACGATAGCCGGCAAGGAGAGCGCAATGCTGCACAACGACCCCATCGCCGCCCTCACCCCGCAGGTGGTGGAATGGCGGCATCACATCCACGCCAACCCCGAACTCGGTTTCCAAGAGTATGAGACCGCGCGCTTCGTCGCCGACAAGCTGCGCACCTTCGGGCTTGACGAGGTTCATGAAGGCATAGGCGGCACCGGCGTGGTTGGCGTCCTCAGAGGACGACCAGGCGTGCGCGCCATCGGGCTTCGGGCCGAACTCGATGCCTTGCCCGTGCTGGAGAAGACCGGACTGCCCCACGCGTCGAAAAAAGACGGCGTGATGCATGCCTGCGGCCACGACGGGCACATCGCGATGCTGCTCGGCGCCGCCAAGCTGCTCGCCGACAACAGAGCCTTCGACGGCACCGTCTGTTTCATCTTCCAGCCGGCGGAAGAAAATGAAGGCGGCAGCATGCGGATGATCGAGGACGGACTGTTCGAGCGCTTCCCCGTGGAAGCCGTCTACGCCGTCCACAACTGGCCGGGGCTGCCGCTCGGAAAGATCGCGGCCCGTGCCGGGGCGATGATGGCTGCCGTCGACACTTTCGAACTGACCTTCGAAGGGACCGGCGCACATGCCGCCATGCCGCAGCTTGGCGACGACCCCGTGCTTGCGGCCGGCGCCTTCGTTCAAGCCGTTCAGCGCATCGTCAGCCGTTCGGTCGACCCGCAGGGGGCGCTGGTCGTCTCGATCACGCAGATCCATGGCGGCAACGTCGGCAACATCGTGCCGGGCAAGGTCTGGCTGCAGGGAACCTGCCGCTTCTTCGAGCCCGCTTTGTCGGACCATTGCGAAAGGCTGATCGGCGAAATCGCGCAAGGCATTGCGTCGGCGCATGCCCTCACCGCCAAGCTCGCCTACAAGAAAGGCTACCCGCCGCTGGTCAACACGTCAGCCGCGACGGCCCAAGCCGTCCAGGCGGCAACGGCGGTTGTCGGCCGCGAGCAGGTCGAGACCGCATTCAACCCGAGCCTCGGCTGCGAGGATTTTGCCTACATGGTCCGCGAAGCCGGCGGCTGCTATGCCTGGGTCGGCGCAGGAGCGGTCAGACCGGGCGAAGGGCTGCACGGCGATCGCTATGTCTTCAACGATGCCATCGTCCCCACCGTGCTCCGCTATTTCGTCACGCTCGTTGAGCAGACGCTACGCTGACGGCCGAGCGCCTCAGCGCAAGGTCTCGACGTATTTCTCGTGGAAGCTGACATAGCCGGGTTCGACGACTTGGAGATGGCGCTCGATCAGCTGGTGGAAGGCCGGCAGCCGATGGAAGGGCACGCCGGGATAGGCGTGGTGCTCGGCGTGATACGGCATGTTCCAGGCGACTTTGCGCACCAGCAAGTTGGTCAGCGTGGTGCGGGTGTTTTCCAGCATGTTGGCGACAAGCGGGCAGCGGCCATGCTCGGCCAGCAGATAGAGCCTGAGGAAGGGCTGGCCGAGCAGCGCCGGCACGATCCAGACATAGAGCAGTACACTTGCCTCGAACCACAGGGCTAGCGCGGCGACCACGACATAGAAAGCGATCATGGCGCGGGCTTCAGTGCGCACCTTGGGCAGGCCTTTCGGCGGCACGTAGCTGTCGTGGCAGCCGCCAATCGCGTTGGTGTAGAGTGTCTGCAAATGCCCCCACCACACCGGCAGGCCCGAGACGTGGACGATGTATTGCCGCATCGTCTCCGGTTTCGGGAAGGCGAGTTCCGGATCGTTCTCTGGATCCTGGGTGAAACGGTGATGGGCGAAGTGGAAATAGCGAAACCAGACGGCGGGCAGCGCGATCGCCAGGCTGCAGACCCTTGCGGCGGCATGGTTGAGCCACTGCGTCTCGAACGCCGTCCTGTGCACCGTCTCATGCAGCAGCGTGAACAGGAAGACGATAAGAATGCCTTGCGGCAACATCAACAGCGGCCAGTACGACACCTTGGCCGCAATCAGCCCGCCGATAGCCACAATCGCGCCGAGATGGAAGGCGAGTTGGACCAGACCCGGCCCGTCCGACTTGCCGGTCAGGCGACTGCGCTGCTCATTGGTCAGGGACGCGATGACGTCGCGATGGTCTCTGGGTTCAAACTGGGCCGATACGGTCATGGCGCCAAGCTACTCGAATAAGAAAGCTTTCGAAAGACGAGGATTTCTGCGACACAGATAAGCTGACCTTACCTATCGGATCACCCAATGACCGCGCTTCCTTCCCTGAGAGGACTTCAAGCCTTCGAGGCGGCGGCGCGCTCGGGGAGTTTCGCCGCAGCGGCGGATGAGCTCTCGATCTCGGCGGCTGCGGTCAGCCAGCTCATTCGCACCGTCGAGGAGCAGATGGGTCGAAAACTGTTCCATCGCGTCAACCGCCGCGTGGTGCTGACGGAAGCCGGCGTCGAGATGCTGCCCCGGCTGACCCTGGCTTTTCGGGAGATCGGCAGCATCGCGCGTGGCAGCGATGCCTTCCGCCCGCGGCTTGTCGTATCGGTGCCGCCGTCCATGGCGATGGGCTGGCTTTCCGAACGCCTCGCCGGCTTTGTCGCCAGCCACGGCGCCGTCGACATATCCCTGCGCGGCGATGACGATCCGGTGCCGTTCGACCGCGAACTGATCGACATCCGGCTGTCCTTCGGCCCGCACTATCGTGAACACCCGAGCGAGGAGATCGTCAGGGACGCCGTCTACCCCGTCTGCGCGCCAGAACTCACCGCCAAAACCGACAGCCTCGCCGGCCTGCCACTGATTCACACCGACTGGGGACCGACCGGCGCGTCGTTTCCGTCTTGGCGCACATGGTTCGAGGCGGCGGGCATAGAGCCCGGCCGCACAGTGCAGCGCGGCCTGTCGGCGAACTCGTCGCGGGCAGCGCTCGACCTTGCCATTTCAGGGCTGGGCGTGGCGCTGGCGCAAGGCATTTATTGCGCCGGGGCGCTGGAATTGGGCCGTTTGGTCCGGGCTAATGCCCTATCGATCGCGCTGCGTCAGCCCTATTGCCTGACGATCCCGGAACGCAGTGCAAGGCGCGACCTGGTGGCGGCGTTTCGCAATTGGCTGATTGAGGAATGCCGGCGGTCGGTGGGTTCGCCGGTGCTCGGCTGATGGACCGAACTGCTCAGAGATGGCCGGCCAGTGCGGCGACCATGTCCTTGTTCGTCGCCACGGGAATGATCTCGAACTCCACCAGGTCAGACCATTCGATGACCCAGCGCTGCAGCAGCGTGACGTCATCGGCCTCGACCAGCAGGAAGCAGCGGCTCATATCAGCCGCGATCCAGGAGTGGTGCACGACAAGCGCGTCCGGCTTCAATCTGCCGCGCTCGCCGAAACGGCGGTAGATCTCCTTGCGGTCGCAGCCGGTGAAATCCTCGATGACGATGAACTGCATTTTTCCCCCTCGGTTGAATTACCGCCCGGGACCGCAAACTAACGCCCGGGACGGTCCAGCCGCTCCAGGAACCATTGCGTCAGCCGCACCCAGACTTCGTCCTTTTCGCCGGAATCCTCCCAGCCATGGTCGAGGTTCGGGTTGTCGTTGACCTCGATGACGAAGACGCCATCCTTGGTTTCCTTGAGATCGACGCCGTAAAGCCCGTCGCCGATGCAGCGCGCCGCCTTCACCGCGGTGTCGACGACATGCGGCGGCGTCTCTTTCAGCGTGAAGGTCTTGATGCCGCCCTGGTCGGGCTTGCCGCTGGCCTTGTGGTTGACGATCTGCCAGTGTTTTTTCGCCATCAGATAATGCACGGCAAACAGCGGCTGCCCACCGAGCACGCCGACGCGCCAGTCATATTCGGTCGGGATGAATTTCTGCGCGATCAGGAGATCGGAATCCTCCAGCCACTCGGTGGCGAGCGTCTTCAGTTCTTCGAAGTTGCCGCATTTCTTGACGCCGCGCGAGAACGATGAATCCGGGATCTTCAGCACCAGCGGAAAGCCCAGCGTCTGCGCCGCCAGTTCGAGGTCCGAGGTGCCGGCTATCATCACCGTCGGCGGCACCGGCACCTTGTTGTAGGCCATCAGTTCGTTGAGATAGACCTTGTTGGTGCAGCGGATCATCGACAGCGGGTCGTCGATCACCGGCATGCCTTCCTGCTGGGCGCGGCGCGCGAAGCGGTAGGTGTGGTTTGAGATCGAGGTGGTCTCGCGGATGAACAGCGCGTCGTAATTGGCGAGCTTGGCCAGGTCCTTCCTGGTGATCGGCTCGATTTCGACGCCCATCTTTTCGGCGATCTTGGCCCAGTAACGCAGCGAGGAAATCTCCGACGGCGGCAGTTCCTCATGCGGATCGACCAGCGTGGCGAAGGTGTAGCGNGAGGGCTTCTTCCTCCTCGGCCATCCTGGCCAGCGGCAGGAAGCCGATCTTGCGGATCGAAGCCCATTCGGCGCTGTCCTTGATGTGAACCTCAAGCGCCGGAGCGCGGAACCAGTCGAACAACAGCTTGGCGAAGCGGTCCCAGACCTTCGACGGTCCGATGCCGAAGAAGATGCAGATTTTTTGCGGGAATACGCCACCGAGATCCTTGCGACATTTGTTGAGCGCCAGCTCCAGTTCCGGCAGCGCGTGCTCGTAGAGCTTGCGCTCGGACAGGTCGATCATCGTCTCGACCGTCGGGATGACCTTGTGGCCGCGCGAACCGGCGAGCAGAGAGGCATAATAGCCGCGGCTCTGGTAGGCGTAATTGTTCGACAGGTTGATGACCTTCGGCTGCTGGCCGCGAAACAGCGCCGGATGCGCAAGATAGTCACGGTTGGTGATGATCTTGTGCGGCGTCGCCGCCGGGTCGAGATCGTTCTGACGGCCGGTGAGGATGACCCAGGTCATTGTTATCAGCGTTTCCCAAGAGTGATGGCAGCACGCAGTCCGTCGCGGCCGAATTGCGCCATGTTCATGAAGATGCCGTGCGGCACGGGAATGTTGGCGGCATCGAGGATGGTCTCCTGTCTTTCGTCCTCGACCCAGGGATCGTGGATCAGGATGTGGTCGCCATCGTCGCCGATAGCCAGCACCCAATGCGGCACCTTCTTGCCGAACATCAGGAAGCCGCTGATCAGCACCAGCACCAGTTTTCCCTGAGCCAGGGCGCCGCGGATATCATCGATGGTGAACGGACGGTAATTCACCGGGATGCCGTAAAGTTCCGCGCGGCGGCGAAAGTCCACCTGGGCAAGTTCCATCACCCGGCGCTTGTCGTCGCTGCGCACCGATTGCAAGAACAGCGCGCCATAGAAGGACACGAAGATTTCCGCCGCAAGCCCGCTTTCGTAGCCGGAAACCGCAAGGCCGAAGGGCTCGCAGCCGCCCGGGCCGGACATCATGAACACGGTCGTTGCCTCGCGCCATAGGCGGATTTCCATGACCGGATCGGGCACGAAGCCGGAATCGAAATTGGCCATCGCCATCATCAGGCAGCATGGACCGCAGGTGAACTCGCAGGTCTGCTGGTAGAACGGGACTTTGGTGGCGACCGGAATATCGCCGCGCAAGGTCTTTTCGTAGCGCAGCGCGGTGGCGCCATCCTCGTAATAGTGAGGCTCGCGACCGATCTTGCGGTAGCCGCTCTGCTCATAGATGCCAATGGCGCGAAGATTGTCCTCGCGCACTTCGAGACGCAACATCATGCGGTCGTGCTCGAAGGCAGCTTCTTCGGCCGCTGCAAGCAGCATGCGGCCAATGCCGCGGCCCCTGAAAAACGGGCTGGTGGCAAGCGAATAGAGCCGGGCGACGCCGCTGCCCTTGCGAAACAGCACGATGGCGTAGCCGGCGACACGACCATCGCTTTCGGCGACCAGCATCTCGGCTGTCTCGCGTTCGATCAACAAGCGGAAGGAGCGCCGGGAAATGCGGTCACTGGAAAAGACCGCCTTCTCGATGGCGGCGAGGTCATCGACGTCGGACGCGCGGGCCTTGCGAATCTCGGCAGGCATGCGGGTTTGGAAAACCTCGATTGGGTGGAGGAAAAGACCGCAGTCAAAAACGTCGCAAACATCAGCCGAAACGCCGATATCCATCAAGCGCTATCGCACTTCGAATAGGGCCGAATTGTGACACTTTCTACCCCGGCGCATTCCCGAAACGGAATGCGCTTAACTGGCGATACCAGCCAGAAGCTGACCGTAGGCCCGCTTGGCGACCGCAGCCAGTTGCTCGCGCGGCAGCGAGCCGACGACGGCGCAGGCATAGCCCTTGTCCAGCCAGTAGACCGCCTCGGGGCCGTCGGCCTCGGCCATGTAGGTGCCCTTGGACTTGGCTGAGGAATCAGCGGTAACGAACAAGGAGATGCGCTGACCCTTGGCGTCCTCGTAAAGCAGCATCGCTGCCTTGCCCTGGCCGGCCGGCAGCAGCCGGCCGCCAACCAGCTGGAAGCCTTCCGCCACCAGATCCGGCGCCACCAGTTTCAGGCCGACGCGGTTGGACAGCCAGGTCTGCAGGTGATCCTTGTCGCTTGCCGGCACTTCCACCGCATGGCGCTGTTCGGCGGCATAGATGACATGGGCGGCGATCGCCTCTTCGGCCAGTTGGTCATCGGCGCCATCTTCCCTGCCGATGCCGTCGATGCCGGCAAAATAGCCGCCAAGACCGCCGATGACGAGCACTGCGGCCGCCGCGGCCGCAAGCCACCAGCGCGACTGCCGCGCCGCCGCCTTGGTCGCGCCTTCACCGCTAACGATCTGCTTGAACAGCACCGGCACGGGCTCGTCGAGCACACCGGCAAAGGCGGCGCGCAACGCGGCGCGGTCGGCGGTGTAGCGGGCGCTTTTCGCCTTCATTTCGGGATTGGCGTCGATCCAGGCGTCGTAGGCGGCGCGCTCGTCGCCCGGCAGCTCGCCGTCGAGAGCCATGTGGATATCGCGTTCGGAAAAATCGCGGCGGGTCATTTCTCGACGATCCTTATCGAGCGGCGGCGCGCCGTGTCATCGAGCAGGCTGCGCAGCTCCTCGCGTCCGCGCGCTATGCGCGACATCAGCGTGCCGGCGGGCACGCCGAGAATGTTGGCGGCTTCGGCATAGGAGAATCCTTCGATGGCGACCATGACTAGAGCGGCGCGGCGGTCGGGGCTGATCGCCTGCAATGCGTCGATGATCTCGCGCGAGGCGGCGTTCTCGGCCTGCTCGGCGGGGACTGCCTGCGCCTCGTTTGCGTCAAGCGGCAGGATCGCCGCCTCACCGCGCCGGTTCACCTTGCGCATCTGATCGATGAACAAATGATGCATGATCGTAAACAGCCACCTCCGGGGGCTTTCTCCCGTCTGCCAGCTTTCAAGCCGCAAGAGCGCTCGTTCGAGGCAATCCTGGACGAGATCGTCAGCGGATTCGCGGTCGCGCAGAAGCGAGCGTGCGTAGCGGCGCAGGCGCGGTATTTCGCCAAGGATTGCTGCCTTCTTTTCGTCCATGACCGCTGGTTCTGAGGTCGCCCTTGTTTAACCCGATTGAACGCGCCTTCCCGGCGCGGCGCAAGCGGCCAGCGCGAAGCGGTCTGCCGCCCCGGTCACCCAAGCAGTGAGATAACGAGTTGATCGGCTAAATTATTCCCCGCAATCAACAAAAGGGCCGAATTATCCTAAATCGGTCTGTGCAAAATCATGGCCTTTGTATAGCAGTGGAAGATCGCGGCTTTTCGCGCAGGCGTAAGCAAAACAGTCCCCGAGATTCAGATCCGCCTTGTGGCCAACGGCTTTGCCGTAACGGGCACTCGCGTCAATGGCCCGAGAGCCGATGTTGTCGTCAATGGCCAGACTCTCTCCCATGATCTCCACAATGAACTCATCGATCAGATCGCGGGCATGGAGAAGGGCTTCAGCGCTGGGTCTGCGCGGGCCGGCGCCGGCCCTTGCCAATGCCTGTGTTGCTTCGAAGTGAACCAACGGAGAAACCCAGACCTGCCCGGAAAAACCGGATAGCTGCTTCAGCAATTCCTCCCACCCAGGTTCCTGGTTGAGAATGGCGACGATCACCGACGCGTCGACAAACATCAGTCTTCCCACATCTCGTCGGTGAACTTCTTCATATCGAAATCGGGATTGGGCAGGCCAAGCTTCCTGGCCCTGTCCTGAAGACTGGCGATCCGATCGCGCAGCGGCACCTTCGCCCGATTGCGCTCAAGTTCGTGCACGAGCGCGACCCGCACCGCCTCCGTTTTGCTCGGAGCGTTCGTCTCGCGTTGCAATCTGCTGGCCAGCGCATCCACTTCGTCGTCGCGGATATAGAGCGGCATCGAATATCCTCCGTTGGATATTGATATATTCCATCTCGTATATCACTTCAAGTTGCAGCGTTGGCCTCCCTCGCCGCCCGCGTCAGCAGCCGCTGGTAGAACAGGCCGATGCCGATCAGCACGGCGCCAAGACCGATGAAGGACAGCGCCCTGAGCACGCCTTCCAGTTCCGACATGTCGAACAGGAAGACTTTTACCACGGCAATCGCGATCAGCGCCGCCGAGGCGATGCGCAGCACCTGCGACTTCAGCCAGACGCCGGCGGTGAGCAGCACGACGCCAATGACCAGCCAGAGCGCCGAATAGGTGTAGGTCTCGAGCTGGCCGAGGCCGCTCCACAGGCCGATGAACTCGCCCTTGAACACGCGCCTGACCGACAGTGTGGCGTAGGCGAAGACAAGCAATGCCGCCACCACCGCCAGCATCTGCGCATACCATGGCGGCCGCTTGTCCCTGGCATAGAGCGCCAGCCCGCCGACAGCGATGGCCGGCAGGAGATAAGCCAGGAACAAGAGGTTGAACACCGGGATCTGGCCGGTCGATTCGTCGGTGAACAGCGGATTGAGCACCAGGAAATGCTGGAGGACGATGAAGGCGACCGAGAGCACGCCGGCAGCCATCGAGCCGTAGCGCAGCACAGAGCTTGGCGAGCGCATGTCGATGGCCACCAGTATCGCGCCGGCGCCGATGGCGATCAGCGTATAGATCGCCTGTTCGGCGAGCGTCACCGGACCGGTGTCGATGACGCCGCCATGCATGGCGTGGCGCACCAGCATGGCGACGGTGAGCAGCGCAAACAGGGCTGCACCCGCCTCCATCGCTAGGCGCGGCCGGCCATTACCAGCTGTTGGTAGTGCGGGGGTGGTACGCGCGAGTTGCCAGGCGGCAAAGCCGAAGGCTAGCGCCGGTACGCCGTATCCCGGCAGCAGCCAGTTGAACACCCGCGTCGTGGTCAGGAACTCGGCGCCGACGATGGTCGGATCGAAGGCGACGCGGCCCAGCACGGCAACGACCGCGCCGACCGAAATCCAGCCAAGCACCGGATAGCTGCGCCACCGCGTCGCCAGCGCCGGCACGATGGCGGCAACGCCGGCAAGAATGGTCGTCCAGCCGGATCCGAAGGCCATGTGCAGCATCAGCAGGCCGGCCAGAGCCGAGCCGCAAAGCGCGAAGGAGACGGCGATGTCGCCCTTGAGCGGCGGCTGTTCGGCGCGCGCGATCCATTCGCCACCGGCAGCGAAGACAACAACCAGAAGGGCAGCTATCTCTGCGTAGACAAGGTCGCGGTCGAGATTGCCGTAGGCAAGCCACAGCGTCAGCAGAATAAGCAGCGGCGCAGCGACGCCCCATGCCGCCCAGCATGCCGCGCGGACCCGTGCTGAGGCGGCGAAGCGGCGTGCGGCCCAGAAGCCGGCGCCGATGAAGACCAGGCCGAGGCCAATGCCGATGCGCAGCGTCAACGGATTTCCGGCCGCCACCGGCATGCCGTCAAAGCCGATATTCCCCTGGGTTATGTCGGAGCCGATGGTGGTGGGCGGAATGATGCCGAGATGGATCATCACGCTCACCACGCCGGCGGCATGCAGCAGCGGCAGCGCGCGCGGCCGGTAGAGTGCGGTGGCGACAAGGGCGACGAGGACGAAGGCGCCCGGCAAGGCGCCACCGGCGGCGACCAGCGTCGTGTCGACGGACAGGCCTAGCGCTGAAAACGCAACGAAAACGCCTGGCACGATCGAGGGCCAGTCGAAGCCGGTCTTCGCCGTCTCCGCTTCGCTGTCACGTGTGCCCAGCCAGACAAAGGCAAGCACCGCCAGCGTCACCGCGTCGATGAACAGGATGACGGCAAGGTCGGCGACTAGCGTGCTCATCATGTAGACGATGGTCCAGGCGCCGGTGCCGAAGAAGGCCGCCGCAATCAGGAATTTCCAGTCGCGAATGCGGGCGATCACGGCTGTAGCGGCAAGCACGATCGCCAGGTAGACGAACAGCGCCCATGGGTTGGGCGCCTGCGAGGACACAAGCGCCGGCGTCGCCATCGAGCCGACGAGACCGATGCCGGCCAGGGCCTGGCCGTGGACGAGGGCGGCGACAATGGTCGCCACGCCGATGGCGCCGAGCACGGTGAAGGCGAAGGCCGGCCCGACGAAACCGTAAATGGCATGCGCGGCATAGACCGTACCGAACAGGATGAAGGCGCCGGCAGCCGTCAGGATCGCCGGAATATAGGCGCCTGCAGCCCCTTGCACCGGCACCTTGAAGCCGGTGCGGCGGATGAACTCGCCGCCGCCGATCAGCACCAGGCCGAGCAGCGCCGCCAGGGACAGCCGCACTTCAGGGCCGAAAATGCCGGCCTCGATGGTGTAGCGGATCAGGAACAGGCCGCCCAGGGCCAGCGCGACGCCGCCGACCCAGACCGCCCAACGGGTGCCGAGCGCCGTTTCGACCTCTGACTGGCGGGCTGCCTTCGACGTGGCGGCAGGCGCGGATCCGGTGAATGCCGCCTTGGCCGCGGCCGACAGTTCTGGCACGGCCTCGCTGGTGGCCGCATCGGCTTCGGCGGCCGGTGCCTGGGCATGTGCCGCGTCTGCTGTTGTTGGCGAAGCTATGTCGGCAACTGGTGCGCTAGCGTGAGCGGCATCCGCCGGTGCGCTTGCAGCCTGCTCGGCCGGTTTGGCAACGGGCGGTGTCGCATGCACTCCGGACAGAACCAGGCTGCGCAGCGCTCCGAGCTCGCGCTCGATCAGACTGACGCGGCCCTGCTGGCGCAAGACGAGGACAAAAAGCACGATAACGACGACGGCGCCAATCAGGCTTTCAAACATGGCGGTTCCCCCAAACCAGGCCAGTTTTCACTGACAATTGCGGCGGCCACACGGCCACCCCAGACGGCTATTCAAGTCACGCCACCGCAATGGTGGCCGAAAAGAAGTTATCGAGCATGTTTCGTCGGCAAATTCCAGCGGCCTACGGTCTTTATCCTCACCCATCATCTGAGATAGCCAGGAATGGCATGCCGCCGCCACTTGCCCAGGAGCCATGCTATCCTCGGATGAACTACGAGGAAATCGAATGCCGAAACGAAGTGCAGGGCTGCTGATCCACCGGACAAGGGCCGGCATTCTCGAATTTCTGCTCGTCCATCCCGGCGGCCCGTTCTGGGCAAGGAAGGATGAAGGCGCTTGGTCGATCCCCAAGGGCCTCGTCGAGGACAATGAAGATGAGTTGGCCGCCGCCCGGCGCGAGGCTGGGGAAGAACTCGGAGTCAGCATCGATGGCGATTTCGAACCTGTCGGCAGCTATCGGCAAGCCGGCGGCAAGATCGTCATCGCCTGGAGTGTCGAAGCCGATTTCGATCCCGATGCCGTTAAAAGCAACATGTTCACGATGGAATGGCCGCCCAGGTCAGGCGTGACGAGGGAATTTCCCGAAATCGACAGGGCCGGCTGGTTTTCCTTCGCCGAGGCCAGCCTCAAGATCCTCGGCGGTCAGCGCGCCATCCTCGATGATTTCATGGAGCATCGCAAAGCCGGCTGAGGCTCTTGCCCTACGAGTACCCCCACCCTAACCCTCCCCACAAGGGGGAGGGAATGCTCCCGCATGCAGCTTTTGGTGTGAACCTGGACGGTTTGCGGAGGTCAGCACCCACCGAGTCTCCCTCCCCCTTCTGGCGCAGCGTCTGCCGTAAGGGCGGCCTTGCCGCCCGAATGATGCTTGCGCAAGGCGGCGAGGAAGCCGGCACGGGCATCGGGCTGTTCGATGCCGCGCGGCTCGTAGACATGGCGGGTGAAAAAGAAACCGGTCAGATGGAAGGCGTCCTCGAGTGCCGCGTGGTCCGCCCGCAAGCCGGAGCCGCGCCGCAGGAAGGCCGGCAGCGCCAGCATCTTGTCGCGCCATGGCGCGCCGGCCTGGCGCGAAACCGCGCGGCCGGATTTCGGCGAGACATAGGCCAGATCCTGCCTGGCGCCGGTCGCCGCGCACTGGCTGAGATCGAGGCCGAAGCCGAGTTCGTCGAGGATGAGCAGTTCGAAGCGCGCCACCAGTTCGCCGGCGGCATCCGAATCGTCCAGATGGGCGATCATCACGGCAAGCGTCTCATACAGGCCGCCATGGGCGTCGCGCTCCGGCAGGAGCCTGAGATGCGCGGCCATGGTCTGCAGGCCGTAGACGGCGACTGCGCTGTCCATCAACCGGGCGGCATTCATCTCGATCGCCTCGGCCTGGAAGGTGCCGAGATGCTCGTCGAGGCGTGCCCGCCACAAAAGGTCGACGCGGTTGCCAGGCTGCAGCACCGGCTGCTGCTTGCGCGAGCGCCCTCCGCGCACCAGGCCGAGATGGCGGCCATGCGCACGCGTCATTACCTCGAGAATGGCGCTGGTTTCGCCATGCTTGCGGGTGCCGAGTATGATTCCCTCGTCGCGCCATTCCATGGCAGGAGCTTGTCACCGGTTGCTTGGCTAAATCAAGGTTTTGGCGCGCCGCGTGCGATCTGTGCTGACATTGGATCCCCACACATCGTCGAAAGGCTCTGATCACGCGAATTCCCGGTGATCGGCCAGGACGTCGTCGATGACGCGGCGCGATCGTTCCGCCTCGGCCTGGTTGGCGTCGTGTCCGGCAACGGTGATCAGCGCTTTCCACAGCGTCCAGCCGCGGCCGCGCGCCCAGGTCGCTTCATCGACGTCGATGGCGGCACGGAACGCCTCCCGGCTCTCGCCCTGGAAGAACGTCCAGGCGATCGCCAGGTCGCAAGAGGGATCGCCGATCCCGGAGGTGCCGAAGTCGATGACGGCGCTCAAACGGCCGTTTTGGACCAGAAGGTTGCCCCAAGCGACGTCTCCGTGGAACCAGACGGGCGACCCTTGCCAGGTGGCGGCAAGGGCCGCATACCAGACAGCGGTGGCCGCCTGGGTGTCGATCTGCCCCTCCAGCGCCTGGAGTGCTTCCCTTGTCTGGTTGTCATACACGCTCAGCGATCCGCCGCGGAAGAAATTGTGCTGGCCCGCGGGCGGCCCGCCCGCCGGATCGATCCGCCGGAGCGCAATGAGGAACTTGGCCAGATCGACCGCGAACTGTCGGCGATCGGCGATTTCGGCGGTCTTGGCTGTTTCGCCGTCGATCCAGCGGTAGACGGACCATTGCCAGGGGTAGTCCTCCCCAGGCTCGCCCATCGCCAGTGGAACCGGGATCGGCAGCGGCAGAAGCGGCGCCAGCCTGGGCAGCCAGCGGTGCTCTTTTTCGACCTGCAAGGCATATGGTGCGGCACTCGGCAGCCGCACAGTCATATCATTGCCGAGGTGGAAGGTTCGGTTGTCCCAGCCGCCAAACGCCACCGGCCTCACCGGCAGATGCCGCCATTGCGGAAATTGCGCGGCGATCAACCGGCGCACGAGATCGGTATGGATGGTCGGTTTTGGATCAGGCATGTCATCGTCTCAAACTGCCGGGCGGCATTTCCAGACGATGAAGCTCAATGGGGAAACTCAAGCCCCATCTCGCGGTAGCGCTCGGGGTCGTCGCCCCAGTTTTCACGCACTTTGACGAACAAGAACAGGTGCACTTTCTGCTCGAGAATGCCAGCTATTTCCATGCGCGCCGACTGGCCGATGGCACGGATCGTCTCGCCCTTGTGGCCGAGCACGATCTTCTTCTGGCTGTCGCGCTCGACATAGATGGTCTGGTCGATGCGCACCGAGCCGTCCGGTTTCTCTTCCCATTTCTCGGTCTCGATATGCGAGGAATAGGGCAACTCCTGATGCAGCCGCAGATACAGCTTCTCGCGGGTGATCTCGGCGGCCAGCTGGCGCATCGGCAGGTCCGAGATCTGGTCTTCCGGATAGTACCAGGGGCCGACCGGCAGAGCTTGCGCGAGATAGTCGAGCAAATCCTTGCAGCCGGAGCCGGTCAGCGCCGAGACCATGAAGGTGCGCTTGAACGGCACCTTTTCGTTTGCTGCCGCAGCCAGGGCCAGCAGCGCCTCGTGCTTGACCCGGTCGACCTTGTTGAGGATCAGCACCATCGGCTGGCGGACGTCCTTCAGCCGCTCGAGGATGGCGTCGGCGTCACCCCTGATGCCGCGCTCGGCATCGATCAGCAGCAGCACGATATCGGCGTCCTTGGCGCCACCCCAGGCGGTGGTCACCATCGCGGTGTCGAGCCGGCGCTTCGGCTTGAAGATGCCGGGCGTATCGACAAAGACGATCTGCGCGTTGTCATGCGTGGCGATGCCGCGCACGATGGCGCGGGTGGTCTGCACCTTGTGGGTGACGATCGACACCTTGGCGCCGACCAGTTGGTTGACCAGCGTCGACTTGCCGGCATTGGGCGCCCCAATCAGGGCAACGAAGCCGGAATGCGTGGCCTCCGCTGCCGGAGGGAGATCTTCGCTGCCGGTCATGCCGCACTCCCTTGGTTGGCCCAGATGCCCTCGCGCATAAGAAACGCCGATGCCGCCGCTTCTTCGGCTGCGCGGCGAGAGCCGCCCGTGCCGCTTGCCGGCGCAAACCCGCCGACCTTCACGGACACCGTGAAAACCGGTTGATGTTCAGGTCCCTCGCGTTTCTCGATCGCGTATTCGGGCCTGACATCGCTGGTCTTGGCGAGCCATTCCTGCAGGTCGGATTTCGGATTGGGCGGCTTGGCCACCACCTTTTGCGAGCGCGGCTCCCAGTAGCGCAGGACGAATTGCCTTGCGGCATCGAGGCCGCCGTCGATATAGACCGCCGCGATCAGCGCCTCGACCGCATCCGCCAGATAGTTTCCGCCCGAGCCACGCGAGCGCGCCTTCAAGGCAGCGTCGGCCCGAACCAGATCTTCGAGCTGCATTTCAATGCCAATCTCGGAGCATGTCCGCGCATCGACCAGGGCATTGAAGCGCGGGGCGATTTCACCTTCCGGCGCTTCAGGAAACTTTTCGAAAAGCAGGTCGGCAACGATCAGGCCGAGCACGCGGTCGCCAAGGAATTCGAGGCGCTGGTTGTTGCTGCTTGCCTTGACCGCACTGGAATGGGTCAGCGCGGTCTCGAGCAAACGGACATCCCGGAAGGAATGGCCGGTTTTGGCTGTCACCAAATCGGCCAGAGTTTCACCCGTCGGGCGCTTCAAAGCCATCAATTCACGAAATGGAACAGGCGCGACAGGCGCACCAGCGACGGCCATTTCCAGATCTCGAGCGGGCTCGCCTTCCCGGCGATCGAGAAGAAGACGATGTTGGCGCGGCCGACAAGGTTCTCCGCCGGCACGTAGCCGACGCTGAGGCGGCTGTCGGAGGAGTTGTCGCGGTTGTCGCCCATCATGAAATAGTTGCCGGGGGGCACGACGAACTCGCGGGTGTTGTCGGTGATCGAATTCGGTGTCAGGTCGAGCGTGTCGTAGCTGACGCCGTTGGGCAGGGTCTCGCGATAGACGTCGACCGGCTCAGGCACTTCCGTGATATCAGGATTTTGGATCTGGCCGGTTTTCACACGAGGCACGCCCTGGCCGTTGATGAACAATTGGCCGTCCTTCATCTGGATCTTGTCGCCGGGCAGGCCGACGACGCGCTTGATGTAGTCGAGCGACGGATCCGGCGGGAACTTGAAGACCACCACGTCGCCGCGCTTCGGATCGGAACCCCAGATGCGGCCGGAAAAGATGTCGGGGCCGAATGGCAGCGAATAACGCGAGAAGCCATAGGACCATTTGGTGACGAACAGATAGTCGCCTTCGAGCAAGGTCGGCCGCATAGAGCCGGACGGGATCGAGAAGGGCTGGAACAGCAAGGTGCGGATGACCATGGCCAGCAGCAAAGCCTGGATGATGACGCTGACGATTTCGCCAAGCCCGCCGGATTTCTTCTCGGATTTTTCAGCCACGCTCATGTCGTCCTCGATTGTGCGTTGGATGGTATAGAGTCTCGGCGCGCGCTGGGCAACGTCAAGTCGGCGTTAGATAGCGGTCGTCTGATGCAATCAATGTGGCGCTTGTTCGGCGGGCAACGCCTCGATGATCACAAAGGCTTGAGCAAGCGGGAAATCATCGGTGATTGTGAGGTGGATCGCCGCTCTGTGCCCCTGTGGCAGGATTTTGGCCAGCCGTGCCGCCGCTCCCCCGGTCAGCGCCATGGTCGGCGCGCCGCTGGGCAGGTTGGCGACCCCCATGTCGCGCCAGAACACGCCCTGCGCCAGGCCGGTGCCAAGCGCCTTGGCGCAGGCCTCCTTGGCGGCGAAGCGCTTGGCATAGGAGGCGGCGCGGCCCTTGCGGCCTTCGGAGCGGACCTGTTCGACCTCGGTGTAGATGCGCTGGATGAAGCGCTGACCATGCCGTTCCAGCGACTTTTCGATGCGTCTGATGTCGATCAGGTCGCTGCCGATGCCGATGATCATTCCGCCGGAACTTCCCGTCCGCGGTGCCCGGCCTTATGCGCCCGCTCTGCCATGCGCTTCCTGCGCTGCTCGCGAAAGGCTGTCATCCCCCAGCGGGTAATGCCGTAGAAGATCAGCCCGAAGATCAGGCCGAGCGGCACAGCGCCGATCAGCATCGGCTCGAGCACCGGGTGCCACAGCTTTGCAAACGACAGCGTGTGCATCATCTCACCAAGATGCGCAGGCGGTCCGTTCTTGGGCAGGCGCTCATGCAGGATCAGCTTGCCGACTTCCCAGGACGCTCCCCACAGCAGCGGGAAAGTCAGCGGATTGCCGAAGAATACCGCGCCGAGGGCGGCGGCCACCAGATTGCCGGCGACCACCCAGCAGAGCACGGCGGCGACGGCGAAATGGAAGCCGAGCGGAAAGAAGGAGGCGAAAACGCCGGCCGCGACGCCGGCCGCGACCGCATGCGGTGTCGCCTTCAGCCGCAGGATGCGCTTGGAGAAATATTGCAACGAGCGCGAAAACGAGCGGCGCGGCCACAGATAGGTACGCACCCGCTCCAGAATGCCATCAGGCTTTCGGCGTCGAAAAAGCACTCTGTTCCAGTTCCCGGTTCATCACGCCCAAATTGCAACCATCCCTGGCCGGGCGCGGTCGCTCCATCTTGCGCTTCGAGGGCGCAGAAAGGCAACAACGACTTTGATATAGCGACTGCCTTGCGGCGGAACAATGAAACGCCGCCGCGATGGTCTGCCGCAGGCGGGTAACGATGGTCTGCCGCAGGCGGGTAACAAGAGCGCCATTGGGGCGAAACTGAGGACAATATCGATGAAAGCTCCCTGACGACGGCAATGTCCGCGCGAAGACGACGCCGAGGCGGATAGACTATTCCCGATATTCGCTGACTTCGACCAAATTGCTGTCCGGATCGCGGAAATAGACCGACATCATCTTACCGCGGGCGCCGGTGCGCTCGACCGGGCCGACTTCGATGGCAACGCCGTTGGCTTCCAGACTGGCGCAAATCTCGGCAAGCGGCCTTGCGGCGATCAGGCAGAAATCGCCGGACCCAGGCATCGGCGTCTTGGCTTTCGGTTCAAAAGTGTGCGTTGCCTGATGCAGATTGATCTTCTGCGATCCGAACAGCAACGCCGTCGGCCGGTTCGGCTCGTCGAGGCGCTTGAGGCCAAGCACCCGCTGGTAGAAGGCGCAGCTGTCCTCCACCGAGCGGACCGTCAGCACGAAATGATCGATGCCGGCGATCATGGTGATGTCCCCTAAATGTTGCGGCTACCCGGCTTGATCGCCGGGATGGCGGCAAGTTCCGGCGGCAGGCGGTCGGCGGGATAGGCCGGCACCTCATATTCGGCAAGCGCGATCAGCGGCACGCCGACATTGGTCTTGCCGGCCGAGCGGTCGATGATGCAGGCCGCCGCCACGACCTCGGCGCCAATCGCGCGCAGGCAGTCGATGGTTTCGCGGATCGAAAGACCAGTGGTGACGATGTCCTCGACGATGACGACGCGCGATCCCGGCGCGATCTCAAAGCGGCGCAGCCTGAACTCGCCGCCTTCGCGCTCCACCCAGATTGCTGGCACACCGAGATGGCGCGACGTCTCATAGGCCGGGATCAGGCCGCCGATCGCTGGGCCGACGACGTAGTCGACCTTGCCCGGCACCGCCTTGCGGATCTTTTCGGCCAGCGCCTTGCAAAGCCGCTCGGTCTTGTCGGCATGCATGAAGACGCGCGCCTTCTGCAGGAAGACCGGGCTGCGCAGACCCGACGTCAGGATGAAATGTCCCTCCAGAACAGCGCCTGCCTCGCGGAAAATGCCCAGAACTTCGTCGGTATTCATAACTCGCCCCATGTCCATGGTGAATGGTGAATGGTGAATGGTAGTGAGAACGCCTTCTTTCACTATTCACTATTCACTATTCACTATTCACCCATTCACACGCCGCGCATCGCTGACGCTCGAATTATCCTTGAGCTGCGACAGCAGCCGGTTGAGGTGCTTCAGATCCCAGACTTCGAGATCGATCAGCATTTCGGTGAAGTCGGGCGCGGTGCGCACCATCGACAGCGTATGAATGTTGGCGTCGTTGGAGGCAACGACCTGGGCGATGTCGGCGAGCGAGCCCGGCGCGTTGATGGCGGTGACCGAGACGCGCGCCGGAAAGCGCTCCTTGGTCTGCTCGTCAATGTCCCAGCGCACGTCGATCCAGCGCTCCGGCTGGTCGTCGAAGGCCTGCAGCGCCGGCGACTGGATGGGATAGATGGTGATGCCGGTGCCCGGCTGGACAATGCCGACGATGCGGTCGCCTGGCACGGCCCCTTCCGGCGCGAAACGCACCGGCAGGTCGCCGCGCACGCCGCGGATCGGCACCGCGCCATCGCGCGGCTGGTCCTTGTCCTTGCGCGCGGCTCGGGTGCCGGGCATCTGGAACAGCATGCCGGCGGCGTTGCGGATCTTCGACCAGCCCTCCTCGCGCTGCTTGGGGGCGCTGACGGTGACGCGCTCGTCCTTGTAGTCTGGGAAGACGGCCTTCATGACGTCGGTCGAGGCAAGTTCGCCGCGCCCGACCGAGGCCAGCACATCCTCGATGTCCTTGCGCGCCAGCCGGTGCAGCACCGGCTTCAGGCTTTCCTTGGTGAAGGTCTTGCCGGCGCGTTCGAAGGCGCGCTCGAGAATGCGGGCACCAAGACCTGAATATTGCTTGCGAATGGCGTTCTTGGTGGCGCGGCGGATGGCTGAGCGCGCCTTGCCGGTGACCACCACCGACTCCCACGCCGCCGGCGGCACTTGCGCCTTGGAGCGGATGATCTCGACCTCGTCGCCGTTCTTCAGTTCCGTCATTAGCGGCATGATGCGGCCGTTGACCTTGGCGCCGACGCAGGTGTCGCCGACGTCGGTGTGCACGGCATAGGCGAAGTCGATGGGGGTGGCGCCGCGCGGCAGAGCGATCAGCATGCCTTTCGGCGTGAAGCAGAACACCTGGTCCTGGAACAGCTCCAGCTTGGTATTTTCGAGGAAGTCTTCCGGGTTGTCGCCTTCTGCCAGTTGCTCGATGGTGCGCCGCAGCCAGGCATAGGCGTTGGTCTCCTTCGAGATCGCATGGGCGGCGCCGTTCGTCTTGCCGCCGGTGTCCTTGTAGATCGAATGGGCGGCGACGCCATATTCGGCGATCTTGTTCATCTCGCGGGTGCGGATCTGCAGTTCGACGCGCTGACGCGAGGGGCCGACAATGGTGGTGTGGATCGAACGGTAGTCGTTCTGCTTGGGCGTCGAGATGTAGTCCTTGAAGCGGCCAGGCACCATCGACCATGTGGTGTGGATGGCGCCGAGCGCGCGGTAACAGTCTTCGACGCTGTCGACGACGACGCGGAAGCCGAAGATGTCCGAGAGCTGCTCGAAGGACAGCGCCTTGGCCTCCATTTTGCGGAACACCGACCAAGGCTTCTTCTGCCGGCTCTTCACGCCGGCGTTGATGGCATGCTTCTCGAACAGCGCCGACAGCGCCTTTTCGATGTCGGTCAGCACGCCCTTGTTGCGCTCGAATATCTCGGCAAGCCGCGCGGTGACGGCGCGGTAGGCTTCCGGATTGATGAAGCGGAAGGCGATCTCTTCCAGCTCCTCACGCATGCCTTGCATGCCCATGCGCCCGGCCAGCGGCGCGTAGATGTCCATCGTCTCCTCGGCGATGCGCAGGCGCTTGGCCTCGGGCATGTGGTCGAGGGTGCGCATGTTGTGCAAACGGTCGGCGAGCTTGACCAGCAGAACGCGGACATCCTCCGAGATGGCCAGCAACAGCTTGCGCAGGTTTTCCGCCTGCTCGGCCTTCTTGGAGACGAGATCGAGCTTCTTCAGCTTGGTCAGGCCTTCGACCAGCTTGCCCATTTCGGGGCCGAACAGATCGTCGATCTCGGCCCTCGTCGCGGTGGTGTCCTCGATCGTGTCGTGCAGCAAGGCGACAGCGATCGTCGCCTCGTCCATGTGCATTTCGGTGAGGATGGCGGCGACTTCGAGCGGATGCGAGAAATAGGGATCGCCGGAAGCGCGCTTCTGGTGGCCATGCTTCTGCATGGCGTAGACATAGGCCTTGTTGAGCAGCGCCTCGTTGACGTCAGGCTTGTAGCGCGCAACGCGCTCGACAAGCTCATACTGACGCATCATGGGCGGGTTCTCACGGTGCTGAAATGATTGATGCGCCGCACTGATGTACGGCGCATCTCATAGATAGCCACGAAACTCACGGGACGGAAGTGCCGGAACCATATTCCCGGCAGGTCCAGGGCAGCGATTAGTAGTCGTCGCTCTTTTCCGGGGGAACCAGGCCCTCGATGCCGGCCAAAAGGTCTTCCTCGGTCATGCGATCGAAGGTGACGTTTTCTTCCGCGTCGTCGGCGTCGGTAGCTGCAACTGCGTTGCCGGTCTGGTCGGCGATCGCCTCGCCGTCGGCCTCGGGCTCGTCGACCTCGACATGCTTCTGCAGCGAGTGGATCAGATCTTCCTTGAGGTCGTCGGGCGACAGCGTCTCGTCGGCGATCTCGCGCAGCGCCACGACCGGGTTCTTGTCGTTGTCGCGCGGCACGGTGATCGGCGCGCCCTGGCTGATCTGGCGGGCGCGATGGCCGGCAAGCAGCACGAGCTCGAAGCGGTTGTCGACCTTGTCGATGCAGTCTTCAACGGTTACGCGGGCCATTGATTGCCCCTTTCATGCCTGGATTTGATGGAAAACAGGCGCGGTCCATAACCCGAACGCCGCCAAAATACAAGCATTATGCCGCTGCGGCCTCGCGGGCTGGCGGATGCCTGTTTCCGGCGCCGTTCGATACCCCGTCGATGAAGCCCGTCCGCCCGCGACGACACGGCGCCGATCACAATTGCTTGCAGTCAGCCCGGGCACCCTTGGATTGCCGCAAAACTGGCGCTATCTCGGTTGACGAAAGGTCAGCCGGTTTATTTACGAGCCGACCGATATAAGCGACCCATTTCGATTAGTCCGCCACCTATTTCGAAAAAGGAATATTGCCATGTTCGACCCTCGTGAAAAAATCGCTCTTTTCATAGACGGCGCCAATCTTTACGCCACGTCGCGCGCACTCGGCTTCGACATAGACTACCGCAAACTGCTGTCCAGCTTTCAGAAGCGCGGCTACTTGCTGCGCGCCTATTACTATACCGCCCTAGTCGAGGATCAGGAATACTCGTCGATCCGCCCGCTGATCGATTGGCTCGACTATAATGGCTTCAAGGTGGTGACCAAGCCGGCCAAGGAATTCACCGACTCGACCGGCCGCCGCAAGATCAAGGGCAATATGGACATCGAACTGACCGTCGATGCGCTCGAACTTGCCGATGTTGTCGACCACTATGTCATCTTCTCCGGCGACGGCGACTTCCGCACACTGGTCGAAGCGCTGCAGCGGCGCGGCCGCAAGGTCTCGATCGTCTCCACCATGGCCTCGCAACCACCGATGATCTCGGACGATCTGCGCCGCCAGGCCGACCATTTCATCGATTTGACCTCGCTGAAGAACGAGGTCGGCCGCGATCCCTCCGAACGGCCGGTGCGCAGGCCCGAGCCGGCCGAAGTCGAAGAGGAAGACTATTGACGGCGGCGGCCTTGGACGCCGCTCCCGAACCCGACCGCGACTGCCCGCTCTGCCCGCGCCTGCATGACTTCATTGCAGACTGGCGGCAGCGCGAGCCCTCGTGGTTCAATGCGCCGGTGCCGACTTTCCTGCCGCCTGATGGCGAGGACGCCGTCGAGCTGCTGATCGTCGGGCTGGCGCCGGGCCTACGCGGCGCCAACCGCACCGGGCGGCCTTTCACCGGCGATTATGCCGGCGACCTGCTCTACTCCACGATGATCGCGCACGGCTTTGCCCGCGGCGAGTTCAAGGCGCGGCCGGATGACGGGTTGCAGCTGGTCGGCACCGCGATCACCAATGCGGTGCGCTGCGTGCCGCCGGAGAACAAGCCGGTCGGCGCCGAGATCGCCACTTGCCGCAGCTTCCTGGTGCCGACGATTGCACGCTTTCCAAAATTGCGCGCCGTGCTGGCGCTCGGTTCGATTGCGCACCAGTCGACGGTCCGGGCACTGGGCGGGCGTGTCGCCGCCTATCCGTTCAAGCACGGCGGTCAGTTGCCGGCCGGCGGCGTCACGCTGTTTTCCAGCTACCACTGCTCGCGCTATAACACCAACACCGGTGTGCTGACGGAAGCGATGTTCGTTAGGGTATTCAGCGACATCGCGGAATTCCTGAAAAAATAGCCGCGCCTTTCAGAACCCCTCCAGCACGATCTTGCCCTTGGCCTTGCCGGTCTCGATCAGCGCATGGGCGCGCTTCAGATTGGCGGCGTTGATAGTGCCGAACGTTTCGCCCAGCGTGGTGCGGATGATGCCGGCGTCGACAAGCCGCGCCAGTTCGTTGAGATGTTCGCCCTGCGCGGCCATATCGGGCGTTTCATACAGCGAGCGGGTGAACATCGGCTCCCAGTGGACCGAAACGCTCTTGCGACCCAGTCGCGGGTTTCGGGCCGCGATGCGGTGGCGATCATCGTCAGATCGGTCAGCTGGCGCGCGAGCTGGACCGCGATCGACCCGACGCCGCCGGCGCCGCCGACGATCAGGATGGTGTTCGCGGCGCCGATGACTAGCTTCTTCACATTGAGGCGGTCGAACAGCGCCTCAAAGGCGGTGATCGCCGTCGTCGGCAGTGCTGCCGCCTGCGCATAGCCGAGCGAGCCAGACTGGGCTCATCGCCCGCAAGGTCTATGCGCAGATGCCGCCGAAGGTCGAGTACAGCCCGACGCCTCGTGGCCGAAGCCTGGAGCCCGTGATCACCGTGCTGAAGGTCTGGGGCGATGCGAATGTGACGCTGGCGCCGGAGGTTTCCCAGGCCGCTTGAAGCGGAGGCGTGGCAACCGCTTGCGTTGGTCCGGCCCTCACACCGGCAGCAGCGCGTCCGGCTTCACGTCCGATATCGACGCATAGGTGTGCGTTTCCCTGACACCCGGCAGCGGCAGGATCACGCGCTTCAAAAAATCCTGATAGGCGGCCATTTCCGAAATGCGCGCTTTCACCAGATAGTCGAAGCCGCCCACGACCATATGGCACTCCAGCACTTCGGGGGCCCTTGCTACCGCTTCGGCGAAACGGTCGAACACATGCGGCGCCGCCTGGTCGAGCCTGACTTCGATGAAGACGAGCGTGCCGCGGCCGATCTTTTGCGGATTGAGCACGGCCCGGACCGCGGTGATGAAACCCTCACGGAAAAGGCGCTTCACGCGCTGGCTGGTGCCGGTCGGCGACAGGCCGACACGGGCTGCTAGGTCAAGCGTCGTGCGACGCCCGTCCTCCTGCAGCAACCGAAGCAGGCTGCGATCGACGGCGTCGAGCTGATCGGATTCATGATTCACGTTTGCAGCGCCCATATCGCGTGACTTTCACTTCCACATTGCGAAAACAGCATATTTTGACGCACCATTTTCGACAATAGGCTGCGTTTTCAACGAAAGCCGTCTGGAGGAAGTACCCTTCCGCTGGCAGGATCGAGCGGGACAAGAATGCGCGTGACAGAGGACCGAAACACGAAGCCGGCAATCCTTGCTGGCCTGGCCATGATCGGCATCTACGCCGTGCAGTTCGTCGCCGCCCGCTTCAGCCTGCGGGAACATCTGACCGCGACCGATTTGGCAACGTTGCGCTTTGCCGGCGCCGGCATGGTCATGCTGCTGGTCGTCTGGAGAAACGGCCGGGCGACTGGCAAGGCATTGGGCTGGAGGCGTGCCTTGACGCTGGCGGCACTGGCCGGACTGCCCTACCCTATCATCATCAATTGGGGACTGACCTATGCGCCGGCAGCGCATGGTGCCGCACTTTGCCCTGCCTCGATCGTGTTCTTCTCATTCGTGCTGTCGCGCATCGCCACGAGGGAGAAAACCTCGCGCCAGCGAACCATCGGCGTCGCAGCCATCATCGCCGGGCTGATCCTGTTCATTGCACCCGTGCGCACTGGCGGCGGCATGAAGGATGTCCTCTTCGGCGATCTTCTGTTCGTCGGATCCGGCGCGATGTTTGCCACCTATGCCGTTCTCGTGCGGCGCTGGCGCGTCGATCCGGTTGCGGCGACCGCAACGGTGGTGCTGCTGTCATGCGTGCCGCTGCCGTTGCTCTATTTCTTTGCCCCAAGCGGCCTCCGCGCGGCATCAGTGGCCGAGATTGCCAGCCAGATCGTCATTCAAGGGTTTTTGGCAGGTGCGGCCGCCATGTTCCTGTACACCTATATCGTCCGGCAGCTGGGGTCGCAGGCGGCATCGCTGTTCATGCCATGCGTGCCGATCGCAACCGTGCTGATCGCTATGACGGTGCTCGGCGAGACGCCGACCGGCGCCCAGTTCGCCGCCGTACTGATCATGGCCGCGGGGATGGCTTTTTCGGCTCATTCCAGGCCTGTTCCCAAGCCTGCGTAAGACTGCGGATGCCAAACTCAAGGCCAGCTGATTCGTTCAAGGCGATGGAGGCTTTTGCGAAGAGAGCGATGCGGGCGCAGCAAATAGCTCGGCCAGCGTTTGCTGCCCACCCTGCAGGACGTTGAGATCGACATCGCCCTCGATCCCGTCGACACGGCCCATATTGTGGTACTGCCAGTAAATCCAGCCGTCCTCGCTCGGCTTGAACGCCAGCGAGCGCAGCCAGCGCTGCCGCACAGCCATCTGTCCGGCATAGGCGTCCTCAGCCTCGTCGGTCAGGTAGATGATCGCCGGCTTGCCGAACGCAGCTTCAACCGGTCCGAGGAAGGCCTGGAGTTCCGCGCTCAGCTGCTCCGGCGACGGGCGTTGCGGGCAGTTGCCGCCGAATTCGATGTCGACGACCGGCGGCAGCAGCGGCTGGTCGTGCGGCACCACCGCGATGAAATTTTTCGCCTGGTCGGCGCCCGGCCGGCAGAAGGTGAAGAAGTGATAGGCGCCGACGGCAAGTCCGGCCGCGCGCGCCTCGCGCAGGTTTTTGGCGAAGGCATCGTCGACATGGTCGCCGCCCTCGGTCGCCTTGATGACAGCGAAGGCGACATCGTCGGCGGCAACGCGGCGCCAGTCGATTTCACCCTGATGATGGGAAACGTCGATACCCCTGACCGGATAGCTGTCACGATCGGGCGAGAAGGTCCGGAAATAGAAGAAGCCGCCTGCTGCGACGAGGCCGGCAAAGACCAGACTGGCCGCACCCCAGAGGATGATCCGGTTCTTCAAACCTTTCCCCATCGTGTTTTGCTGTTGCAGCTGTTCGAAACTTGAAAGCCGATGTCTGGCTTTTCTGGGGCTGCCTGAGATTCTAGCCGCGTTCCTTCATGAGCCGGCCCTTTTCGCGCGACCAGTCGCGCTGCTTTTCTGTCTCGCGCTTGTCGTGCAGTTTCTTGCCGCGGCCGACGGCGAGCAGCAGCTTGGCACGGCCCTGGTCGTTGAAGTAGATTTTCAGCGGCACCAGCGTCATGCCTTCGCGGTCGATGCTCTGCGCAAGTTTTGCCATCTCGCGCTTGTTGAGCAGCAGCTTGCGGCGCCGTCTGGGCTCATGGTTGAAGCGGTTGGCCTGCAGGTATTCCGGCAGATAGGAATTGATCAGCCAGATCTCGCCGCCCTCCACCGAGGCGTAGCTGTCCTGGATGTTGGCCTGGCCCTGGCGCAGCGACTTGACCTCGGTGCCGGTCAGCACAAGGCCGGCCTCGACCGTGTCGAGCACCTCATAGGAAAACCGCGCCTTGCGGTTTTCCGCAACGGTCTTGTTGTTGGGATCGGCTTTTCTGACCTGGTTCATGATGCGGAGAGGTGGCGCCTCATCCTTAATTTATCAAGCCGGCGTGCTTCATCGCCGCATCGATCTTCTCGGCGGTCGATGGCTCGATCGTTACCAGCGGCGAGCGCACCACGTTCTCGACCTTGCCAATCTTCGACAGCGCGTATTTGACGCCGCACAGGCCGGGCTCGAGGAAGATGGCCTTGTGCAGCGGCAGCAGACGGTCCTGCAATTCCAGCGCCTTGGCGCTGTCGCCGGACAGTGTGGCTTCCTGGAATTCGGCGCACAGCCGCGGCGCGACATTCGACGTCACCGAGATGCAGCCGACACCGCCATGAGCGTTGAAGCCGAGGGCAGAGGCATCCTCACCTGAAAGCTGGATGAACTCCTTGCCGCAGGTGGCGCGCTGTTCGGACACGCGCTCGACCTTGCCGGTGGCATCCTTGACGCCGACGATGTTCTTGAAGTCGTGCGCCAGCCTGCCCATCGTCTCCGGCATCATGTCGATCACCGAGCGCGGCGGGATGTTGTAAATGATGATCGGCAGCTTGGTCGCACTGGCGACGGCAGCGAAATGCTCGTACAAGCCGCGCTGTGTTGGCTTGTTGTAATAAGGCGTGACGACCAGAGCGGCGTCGGCGCCCGCCTGCTCGGCATACTGCACCAGACCGACCGCTTCAGCGGTGTTGTTGGAGCCGGCGCCGGCGACGACCGGAGCGCGGCCCTTGGCCACATCGATGCAGACCTTGACGACATGGCGATGCTCGTCATGCGACAGCGTCGGCGACTCACCGGTGGTGCCGACCGGGACGAGGCCCGTCGTGCCCTCGCCAAGTTGCCATTCGACGAAAGCGCGAAAGGCTTTCTCGTCGAAACGTCCGCTCTTTTCGAACGGCGTCACGAGCGCAGTAAGCGAGCCTCTCAGCATGTCGTCCAACTCCTTGGAACTTGTTTGTTTATGCGTGTCATCGTCCCAAAACCGGTTCCCGCTTTTGGGCGACATGCATCGGGCGCCTTCTAGCCGAAAGCGAAGCCGCGCACCATAGTCTCGACACTGTTGCGCGGCAAGCATGCCGATGGTGCCAGCAAGCGCAATTCGAACGGCCTCGATAACCCTTTGTTTACGAGCTCTTCACGACCTAAGTCTAGGCTCTCGGGCACCTGGGCTTGCCATCTAAAGTGCCGCAACAGGGAAAGATCAGGATCATGCCGGCCAGTCGGCCACTCCGCTTCATATTGCTTGGCGCCGTTGCCCTGCTGATAGTGGGAACGGCGGCAAACGAGAGCGTCGACGAGCAGACGACCTCATCGATCCCGATGCCTGACATGCAAGATGGAGCGCAGACCGATGCGCCCTCCGCCAATATCGCCGTGTTGAAAGGCAGTCTCGACGCGTTGGCGACCGGCGATATCGCCGCGGCACGAGCGGTGCGCGAAACATTGCCGGCCAGTTCGCTGGACCGCCATATCCTGGCCTGGGCGATCGCGCTCTATGGCGGCGACCGTGTGCCGAGCAGCGAGATTGCCGATACCGCAAAGATGTTGCCGAATTGGCCGGGCACCATCGCTCTGCGCAAGAACAGCGAGCGCGCGCTTTATCGCGAAAACCCCTCGCCGCAGACCGTGGTGAAAGCCTTTGACGGCAGCCAGCCGCTGACCTTTCAAGGCGTGGTCATCCTTGCCCGTTCTTATGTAGCTCTTGGCAACACTAAGGCTGCGCTTTCCGTGCTGTCGCCATTCTGGCGCACCGAGAAGCTGGAAGCCAGGGACGAGGCGGCCGTCAGCAAGGAGTTTGGCGCCATCATTCCGGCTGCCGACCATCGTTTCCGCATGGAACGGATGTTTTATGCCGACCGGGAGAATTCGGCACTGCGGGTCGCAGCACTTGCCGGCGCGCAACCGCTGGCCGATGCCTGGGCCGCCGCCTCGCGTGGCGACAAGAACGCGGCCAAGCTGTTGAAAGCGGTGCCTGCCGCGCAGCAATCGGCCGGCTATTTCTTCGCGCAAGCCGAATATCTGCGCAAGCAGCGGAAGTTTGCGGACGCCGCCGCGGTGATGATGAAAGCGCCAACGAACCGCGACGCGCTGGTCGATCCCGATGCCTGGTGGGTCGAGCGCCGCGTGCTGTCGCGCGCACTGGTCGACCAGGGCGACTGGAAGACCGCCTACAAGATCGTTGCCGCGCATGCCGCCGAAAGCCCCGCCAGCGCCGCCGAGGCCGAATTCCACGCCGGCTGGTATGCGTTGCGCGGCCTCAACGATCCTGCGACGGCCTCGACCCATTTTGCCCGCATCGCCGATCTCGCGCAGGGACCGATGTCGCTGTCACGCGCCTATTACTGGCTTGGCCGCGCGGCGGAAGTCGGCGGTCCCGGCAATGCGAAGGATTATTTCACCAAGGCGGCAGCCTATGGCACCACTTTCTACGGGCAGTTGGCGGCGGAACGGGTTGGCTTGCGCACGCTGAACATCGTCTATCCCGAGCCAAGCACTGCCGACCGCCAAAGCTTTGACGGCCGCGAAGCCGTCAGCGCCATCAAGCGGCTGCAGGAGGCGGGCTACGACCGCTATGCCGAGACGCTTTACCGCGACCTCGCCGGGCAGTTGACCAGCCCCGGCGAGCTGGCGCTGCTTGCGGTGCTGGCGGAAAAGCAGGGCAATCATTTCATGGCGCTGAAGATCGGCAAGATCGCCGGCGCGCGCGGCATCGATGTCGGCGCGCTGTCGCATCCGCTGGGCGTCATTCCCGACACCGCCGACATTTCCGGTTCGGGCAAGGCGCTGGCTTATGCGATCGCCCGCCAGGAAAGCGAATTCAATGTCGGCGCCGTCTCCAGTGCCGGCGCGCGTGGCCTGCTGCAGCTGATGCCGGGCACCGCCAAGCAATTGGCGAAGAAGGCAGGACTGAGCTTTTCCCAGGATCGGCTGACCAGCGATGCCGGTTACAATGCGACGCTGGGGGCTGCCTTCCTTGGCGAGCAGCTCGACCGCTTCGGCGGCTCCTATGTGCTGACCTTCGCCGGCTACAATGCCGGCCCTAACCGCGCCAGCCAATGGGTAGCCAAGTACGGCGACCCGCGCGGCAAGGGCATCGACGCCGTCGTCGACTGGATCGAGCGAATTCCCTACACCGAAACAAGAAGTTACGTGCAGCGCGTGATGGAGAATTACGAGGTCTACAAGATGCGCATTTCGGGGAAGTACGATATCGTTGGGGATTTGGTGAACGGAAGAGGCTGAGGCCGCAGAGCTGTCGCCACGGGCAGACGTTGGCGATCCTTCGCGCCCCCCTCTGGCCTGCCGGCCATCTCCCCCACGAGTGGGGAGATCAGCTTCGTTGCCGATTTCGCCAATCTCCAACGTCGAAGGAAGGGCGTAGCGCCGGAACCGCCAATCTCCCCCCTCGTGGGGGAGATGTCTGGCAGGACAGAGGGGGGCGCTGTCCCTCCGACATTTCCAAGAGTGTCAGCTTGCCGACAACCCTCGATTTGACCGCTCCCACCCTCGCCTGTAGCAGACGGAGACAATCCGGGCAGGGAGTCCTTTCAATATGTCGAGCACCGACGGCTTTTCCGATTTCTTCTACACAGCGCCGGACGGCCTCAGACTTCACGCTCGCATCTACGGTGAGACAAACTCGGGAACCTCGCCGGTGGTCTGCCTGCCCGGCCTGACCCGCAACGCGCGCGATTTCCATGAGCTGGCGCTTTATCTGTCGCGGACCGACAATCCGCGCAAGGTCATCGCCTTCGACTATCGCGGGCGCGGCCAGTCCGCTTACGACCCTGATATCGGCCATTACACTATCGGCATCGAGGCCGGCGATGTCCTCGCCGGGCTGGCTGCCCTGGACATCGAGGAAGCGGCCTTCATCGGCACATCGCGTGGCGGACTGATCATCCACGTGCTCGGCGCGCTGCGGCCAGCCATACTGAAAGCCATAGTGCTGAACGACATCGGACCGGTGATCGAGGCAGCGGGGTTGGCCCATATCCAAACCTATCTCGACCCGGCACCGAAACCGAAGAGCCGCGCTGAGGCGATCGATGCGCAACGCGTCGCGCACGGGGCGGATTTTCCCGCTCTGACCGAGGCGGATTGGGAGCGGATGGTGTCGGCGCTCTACCGCGAGACGGACGAAGGCCTCCTGCTGCCGGATTTCGACCCCCAACTGGTCGAGACGGTGGCGGGCCTCGACCTCAGCAAGCCGTTGCCGGATCTGTGGCCGCAGTTCGAGGCGCTGGCGGCGATACCTTTGCTTGCCATTCGCGGCGCCAACTCGAAACTCTTGTCGGCCGACACACTCGACGAGATGCAAAAGCGTCATCCCGGCATGGAAGCGATCACCGTCGAGGGCCAGGGCCATGCCCCCTTCCTGGAGACAGGCAACCTGCCGGGCGCTATCGCGGCCTTCGTGGATGGAGCATCAAATACGGCCCAGAAAAAAGTAACCCCAAGATCAAATATGATCCTGGGGTTGCCTTGGCAGTATATGAAAGCCTTGGGTAACTATTTGGCTTTCGAGCTTTTCCGGGGCGTCTTGGGTGCCTTCGCCGCTGCCGCTTTGCCCTTTTGGGCAGGCGCTGGCACTGAGGCCGTGGTCAGCGGCGATGCGAAGGCGGAGTTTTTTCCATCGCCGGACAGCCCTTCGCCGCGGGGCGTTTCCAGCACGACGACGCAGCCGTCGAGATCGTTGGTGGCCAGATGCGCATAGCGCATGGTCATCGAAAGCGTCTGGTGGCCGAGCCACATCTGTACGCGCCGGATATCGATGCCGCCCTGGACCAGACGCGACGCGCAGGTGTGGCGCAAGATGTGCGGCACCACCTGGTCGTCGGCGCCGAGACCGACTTCGGCCTTGGCATCGTTCCAGATGGCGCGAAACTGCGCCTGGCTGAGTTTGGTGAACGGACCCTTGGGCCGGCGGCCCTCCGACGGGGGCAGTTTGATGACCTCCTTGACCCGCTCGGTCATCGGGATGGTGCGGCTGCGGCCGGATTTGGTGATCCAGAACGAGACGCGATGTTCCTGGATATCGTTCCAGATCAGTCCGAGCGCCTCGCCGAGGCGGCAACCGCTGTCGACGAGAAAGACCGAGAGACGGTAGGCGTCTTCGCTGCGGGTCCTGATGGCGGCGAACAGCCTTGCTTCTTCGTCCCTTTCGAGGAAACGAATCCGTCCCGCCCGCTCCTTCTGGCGGCGGAACTCGGGCAGGCTGTGGATATCCCCCATCTTGTAAGCCTTGCGCAGTAGTTTGCTGAGGGCAGCCATCTTTCGATTGATGGTTGCGTTGCTGTTGCCGCGCTGGCGCAAGGTGCCGATAAGATTGTCCAGGGTGCTCTGGTCGAAGGCGCTGAACCGTTCTCCTAGGAGAATCTCGTCTATTTCGCCGATGAAGGAGCTGACATTGTATTTATGTCGCCCATCATCCCAGAGTATGTCTCGGTATGCTGAAAAAAGCTCTCCGACCCGGTGCGACTTTACTTCTCTGATTTTGTTGTAGCTGTATCTTATCTTCGCATTTTGAGAAGAGAACATTGAGAAATGTTCGGAGGGGTCGCCCTCTTGTATCGCGTCGATGGTCATAAATTGCCACACCCCCGAGTGGATAGGGTCAGACCTACCCGCTTGGAAGCGTCCTTTCAAGAGATTTAATCACGCAGTTGTGAATTCATCCGCCCATCAGCGAATCCCACGAACTCACCCTACGGACTGTTCAGCTGCCGATTCCCCCTGTTCCTTCTGCTTGTCTTGACCCAGTCGCGAACAGAACAGCCCGGGCGTTGAAGCGCCCGGGCTGGTATTCACTTATCTAAAGCCAGCCCTTAGAACGAGCGCTGGAAGCGAAGCATGCCGCCGACGTTGCTCTTCTTATCGGCATTGGTCCAGTTGTGGTTGTTGCCAAGGGTATTGACCTCGTCGATGCTGCCTGCATTGAGGTAGTCGACTTCGGCCGTGACCGTAAAGCCTGGGACAACATCGTAAGCGATGTTGGCTGCGACACCGAGGTTCTCACCTTCGTCATACGAGACCTGGACGTTGAACGAGGTCTTCTCGTTGATGGTGTAAGTGCCACCACCCCAGACTGCCCAGTTGCCATCCCACTGCTTGTAGAAGCCGCGGCCGCCAGCTGCGAACGCGTAGCTCGGATCCGTGTAGTTGTCGTCGGTGCCGTAGCCGCCCATGATGAACAGCGACAGGTTCTGCATCGGGGTGATGTCCAGGCGAACCTTGCCGGCGACTTCTTCATAGTTGCTGTCATAAGCGAGCACGCCGGTGATGGAGCCCCAGCCCTGCGTGTACTTCACGCCGCCGACGACATGCGGAACGTAGCTGTCGATCGTACCCTTGCCGTAGGAACCGTACGAGCCGTCGCCCGAGCCTTCCTCAAGCGAGAGAACGGCGGAGAAGCCGTTGCCAGCGTCGAAGTAGTACTGGATGACGTTGGTGTCGAAATCGCCGTAGGGAACCAGCGTATCCTGGATGACGTTGCCGGCGTAGCCAATGAACGTGTTGAACGCCGATTCGTCCTTACCGACGCGCAGACCGCCGAGCTGGATCCAGGCGAAATTCAGCGAAACGCCCGAGTTGCCAGCAAAATTGTCATCGTCGGTGTCATTGGCGGCATAGTCGTTGCGGTTGCCGAAATTCCAGCGGGTCTCGGTGTAGGTCTTCAAGGTGCCGAGCTCGGTTTCCTGGCCGGTCCAGGTCTTCAGTGCGAAGCGGGCCTTCTTGCGCCAAGTGTCGTTCTCGTCGCCATCCTTCGCGTCGAAGGTCTTTGCACCATCGAACGAACCGACATCGCCACCGCTGATGTCGTAACGGACATAGCCGCCGATGCGCAGGCAGGTTTCGGTGCCGGGGATATAGAAGTAGCCCGAGCCGTAAACGTCGCAAATCTTGACGTATTCAGCCGGTTCCGGCTCGGCGACGACGACGGCGTCGGCGGCGCGCGCACCGGAAACTGCGATCANATCTTGACGTATTCAGCCGGTTCCGGCTCGGCGACGACGACGGCGTCGGCGGCGCGCGCACCGGAAACTGCGATCAGGGCCGCAGCGGAGCCGAGAAGAAGGCTCTTAATGTTCATTTTCTGACCTCCAGTCAAAAGTTAAAAAACGGGTCTGGGTATTCTTTGCTGAAGGACAGCGTTCCCTGCCCCATCCCCACTACCGAAAAAGATGCGCACCGCGCCGCTCCTTCGAAATCGACATTACCCATGAGGCGGCGTCGTTCAACCACGATCGTACCGGCGAAAGGGCTATGCGGGCGCTATCCCCATGCGTTGTTGCACAAATGACACGATTTGGCCTCAGTCAGAAAGCTCTCATTAACTATCGAAGGGCCCGGAAGCCTTTGCCGCAGCGCCCGAATGCGGCCGAATCCGGCGACGACCGGCCGAGATTGCGGCCATGTCGCCGACTCGCCAGCCAGGGAACCGCCGCAGATTCGCCGCATGCAAAAGGCGGCGCTGCGGCCAAACCCGGAATTTTCAGAGATAATGGCGCCGGCTTGTTGATTGTGCCCGCGCTTTTCTTTATCCAGCGGCGCAACGGAGAGGTGGCCGAGTGGTCGAAGGCGCTCCCCTGCTAAGGGAGTAGAGGTCAAAAGCTTCTCGTGGGTTCGAATCCCATCCTCTCCGCCATCCTGCTTCGCTCTTCGAGCTTCGCAGGACAAGCCCAACCCTCAGCGCGAAGCAGGATGGCGGAGAGGATGCCCTCCGAAGCCTTGGCGTAGGAGGGCCGCCGCACAGCGTGAGCCCAGAGAATCCCTTGCAAAATTCGATTGGCAGTCCTGCTTCGCTCTTCGAGCTTCGCAGGACAAGCCCACCTCAGCGCGAAGCAGGATGGCGGAGAGGATGCCCTCCGAAGCCCCGGCAAAGGAGAGCAGCTCATGTGGTATGTGTATCTTCTGGAGAGTACGGCTGCGGAAGGCGAACGCTATATCGGCATAACGACGGACCTGAAACGACGGCTCGTCGAGCACAATGCGGGGAAATCCAGCCATACATCCAAGTTTCTGCCGTGGCGGATCGTCACCTATATGGCCTTTTCGAACCAGGCCAAGGCAGCTTCATTCGAGCGCTATCTCAAATCCGGTTCAGGGCATGCTTTCGCCAACAAGCGCCTGTGGTGATGGCCGCATCACCTGCCGCAAAGGTCCATTATTTCATTAAACTTCAACAATAACAATTGGTTACAGAGAAAACGCCTGTCGCCGGCTTCACTGTCTTGTTCGATTCTGACTGGAGGTCAGAAAATGAACATTAAGAGCCTTCTTCTCGGCTCCGCTGCGGCCTTGATCGCAGTTTCCGGTGCGCGCGCCGCCGACGCCGTCGTCGTCGCCGAGCCGGAACCGGCTGAATACGTCAAGATNTGATCGCAGTTTCCGGTGCGCGCGCCGCCGACGCCGTCGTCGTCGCCGAGCCGGAACCGGCTGAATACGTCAAGATCTGCGACGTCTACGGCGCCGGCTACTTCTACATTCCCGGCACCGAAACCTGCCTGCGCATCGGCGGCTATGTCCGTTACGACATCGGTGCCGGCGACGTCGGCTCGTTCGACGGTGCGAGGTCCTTCGACCATAAGGATGGCGACGAGCAGGATACCTTCTACAAGAACGCCCGTTTCACGCTGAAGACCTGGACCGGCCAGGAAACCGAACTCGGCACCTTGAAGACCTACACCGAGACCCGCTTCAACTTCGGCAACCGCAACGGCTACCCCTCGGCAGACGATCCGGCCACGGAAGCAGACGAGTTCAACTCCAACCCTGCCGGCAACAAGAACGTTTCGCTGAACTTCGCCTGGATCCAGCTTGGTGGCCTGCGCGTCGGTAAAGACGAATCGGCCTTCGACACGTTCATCGGCTATGCCGGCAACGTCCTCCAGGATACGCTGGTTCCCTACGGCGATTTCGATACCAACGTGGTCCAGTACTACTTCGATGCGGGCAACGGCTTCTCGGCCGTCGTCTCTCTCGAAGAAGGTTCGGGCTTCGACACGATCGACAGCTACGTTCCGCATGTCGTCGGCGGTCTGAAGTATACTCAGGGCTGGGGCGCCATCACCGGCGTCGTCGCGTACGACAGCAACTATGAAGAAGTTGCCGGCAAGGTGCGTTTGGACATCACCCCGATGCAGAACCTGTCGCTGTTCATCATGGGCGGCTACGGCACCGACGACAATTTGACGGACTCGAGCTATGCGATCGACGCCGGCGGCCGCGGCTTCTACAAGCAGTGGGGCGGCAACTGGGCTTTCTGGGGTGGTGGCACCTACACCATCAACGAGAAGACCTCGTTCAATGCCCAGGTCTCGTATGACGAATGGAAGAATCTCGGTGTTGCCGCCAACATCGCCTACGACGTTGTTCCCGGCTTCACGGTCACGGCCGAAGTCGACTACCTCAACGCAGGCAAGTTCGACGACGCCAACTTCTCCAACTTTACCGATGCCGACAAGAAGAGCAGCATCGGCGGTCTCCTCCGCTTCCAGCGCTCGTTCTAAGACGCTCAGCCTGGCTGAAAAGCAAACCCGGCGGGCAACCGCCGGGTTTTTTTTAAGCATCCGTCGCCATGTCATTGGCTGCAGTGGCCTTCAAAAGGCTGCCGCCTACCGGCAGTCAGGTCGTAGAGCGTGGCCACCCGCGCCGATTTCATCCCGGGCGTCATGGCCACTATTTCCAGCCGCGCCAGAACTTGCGCCGTCCTATCGGGCACGCTAGCAAGAAGACCCATCTTCTCGTGAGCCTTTGCCATGCGCCAGCGCCCTGCCCTCACGCCGCTTGTCGGCGCGCTTCCCTCGACGGTGCCGTTTGTCGGCCCGGAAGCGCAGGAGCGCGAGCGCGGCCGCGCCTTTCGCGCCCGCATCGGCGCCAATGAGAGCAGCTTCGGGCCTTCGCCGCGCGTCATCGCGCGCATGGAGAGCGTCGCGCGTGACCAGTGGATGTATTGCGACCCCGACAATTATGACCTGAAGCAGGCGGCGGCCCTCCATCTCGGCATCGGCGCCGAAAACGTCGTGGTCGGCGAAGGCATAGACGGGTTGCTCAGCCTGGTGGCGCGCATGTATGCGGCGCCCGGCGACGCGGTGGTCACCTCGCTCGGCGCCTATCCGACGTTCAATTTCCACATTGCCGGCGTCGGCGGCCAGCTGGTCACGGTTCCTTACGAGAACGACAAGGAAAGTCTGGACGGCCTGCTCAAGGCCGTCGTCCGGGAAAAGGCGCCGCTGGTCTATCTCTCCAACCCGGACAACCCCATGGGCAGCTGGTGGGATGCAAGCGAGATCATCGCCTTCATTGAAGCCCTGCCGGAAACCACCATGCTGGTGTTCGACGAGGCCTATGGCGAATTGGGACCGGCCTCGGCGCTGCCGCCGATCGACGTCGCGCGGCCCAACGTCATCCGCATGCGCACCTTCTCCAAGGCCTATGGGCTGGCCGGCATACGTTGCGGCTACGCGGTGGCCGAGGCTGAGGTGATCCGCGATTTCGAGAAGATCCGCAACCATTACGGCGTCAGCCGCATGGCGCAAATCGCCGCCGTCGAGGCGCTGGCCGACCAGAACTGGCTGCACAGCGTGGTGGCGCGAGTCGCGGCCGGCCGCACACGCATCGCCGGGATTGCGGAGACGAACGGCCTGAAGCCGCTGCCATCGGCGACCAATTTCGTCACCATCGATTGCGGCAAGGATGGCGTCTTCGCGCTCAAGGTGCTGCAAAATCTTTTGTCGCGCGACGTGTTCATTCGCAAACCGATGGCGCCAGGGCTCGACCGTTGCATCCGGGTCAGCGTCGGCCTCGATCATGAACTCGACATCTTTGCCGAGGAACTGCCCGGCGCACTCGCCGCGGCGCAGGGAAACTAGCCCGGCCGATTGCCATCGCGACAGAGCCTGCCGACGCCGCCAAAAGCCACGATAGAATCAGCCGCGACCCGTCGATCCAGCAGCAATCCAACCGTTCAAGACTGTTGCTTTCGTCCGATTCCGCGCCAGTTTCTGTGCATGGGAGGCAACGATGGATGACCGGCAAAGGGCAGTGCAGGCGCGTGTGCATGGCAAGGTGCAAGGCGTCGGCTACCGGCTGTGGGCCCGGCGCGAAGCGATAGGGCTTGGCCTCGTAGGCTGGGTGCGCAATGAACGAGATGGCACGGTGACGACCTCGATTGCCGGGGCCGATGCTGCGGTTTCGACAATGATCGAACGGCTGCGGCAAGGACCAACGGGATCCTCGGTTTCGAAGGTCGAGACCGAGGAATTCGAAGTCCTCGACGCGCCCGTGGACTACCGGATCATCGTTTAGACGGTTCTTATCGCCCACTTGAATTAATTGAACGTTCGTTTTATTCTTGCTGCATTCAGGGAGGCGATCATGGCGCGCACCACGGGATCCGATGGCGAAAAGACTGAAGCGGCCGTCCGAGAGGCAGCGGTCAGCCTGATCGCCCGCTTCGGCTATGAGGCGATGTCGATGCGGCAGCTTGCCGCCGAGGTCGGCGTTCAGGCCGCCGCGCTCTACCGCTATTTTCCGACCAAGGAAGACCTCCTGTTCACGCTGATGCGCGAGCATATGGAAGGGCTGATCGAAGCGTGGGACGCCGCACGCCCCGATGCCGCCGATCCGGCAACGCGGCTTGCCGCCTATGTCGAAAACCACATCGCTTTCCACATCGAGCGCCGCCACTCCACCCATGTCTCGAACATGGAATTGCGCAGCCTGTCGCATGAACGGCTGACGCAGATCCTGCGCATGCGCACCGCCTATGAGAAGGAGTTGCGCGCCATCCTGCGCGACGGCGCGGAGGCCGGCGCCTTCAGTGTCGATGACACCGGGCTCACTGCCATGGCCCTGATCCAGATGATGACCGGCGTCATCGTCTGGTTCCGGCCGGGCGAGCGGCTGTCGATGGCTGAAGTCACGGCGACATATCTTTCAATGACAATGCGCCTGGTTGGCGCGAAGATCGAATACAAGACCTACAGCACCGCGCGTCACTTCGGACGCGCAAAGGACGCTGTAGCATTTTGAGTTTGCGCATGATCCTTTCCGAAAATCGAAGTCGATTTTCGGGGTCATGCGGCAGGAGGGAACGGCATGTACACGAACACACTCAGCTTCGGGCATGACGAGGACATCGAGGCGCTGCGCGATCTGGTGCGCCGCTTTGCCCAGGAGAAAATAGCGCCGATTGCTGCCGAGATCGACCGCAGCAATCAATTCCCCACGCATCTGTGGAAAGAACTGGGCGCGCTCGGCCTTCTCGGCATCACCGCCGATCCCGATTTCGGCGGCAGCGGCATGGGCTATCTCGCCCATGTCATCGCGGTGGAAGAGATTTCGCGCGCCTCGGGCTCGGTCGGCCTCTCCTACGGCGCCCATTCAAACCTCTGCGTCAACCAGATCAACCGCTGGGCGACGCCGGCGCAGAAGGAGAAATTCCTGCCGGCATTGTGCTCGGGCGAAAGGACAGGTGCGCTGGCCATGTCGGAATCGGGCGCCGGTTCCGACGCCGTCTCGCTCAAGCTGCGCGCCGAAAAGCGCAACGACCGCTATGTGCTCAACGGCTCGAAAATGTGGATCACCAACGGCCCCGATGCCGAAACGCTGGTGGTCTACGCCAAGACCGATCCCGAGCGGAAATCGCGCGGCATCACCGCCTTCATCGTCGAAAAGACGATGGCCGGCTTCTCGGCATCGCCAAAGCTCGACAAGCTCGGCATGCGCGGCTCCAACACCGGCGAACTGGTGTTCGACAATGTCGAGGTGCCCTATGACAATGTGCTGCATGAGGAGGGCCGCGGCGTCGAGGTCCTGATGTCGGGCCTCGACTACGAGCGCACCGTGCTCGCCGGCGGACCGCTCGGGCTCATGGCGGCCTGTCTCGACGTGGCGATCCCCTATGTGCATGAGCGCAAGCAGTTCGGCCAGCCGATCGGCGAGTTCCAGCTCGTGCAGGGCAAACTTGCAGACATGTATTCGACGATGAACGCCGCGCGCGCTTACGTTTATGCTGTCGCGGCTGCCTGCGATCGCGGCCAGACGACACGCAAGGATGCTGCCGGCTGCGTGCTGTTTGCCGCCGAAAAGGCGACGCTGATGGCGCTCGACGCCATCCAGCTGCTTGGCGGCAACGGCTATACCAACGAGTACCCGACCGGCCGGCTGTTGCGCGACGCCAAGCTCTACGAGATCGGCGCCGGGACCAGTGAGATTCGCCGCTGGCTGATCGGACGCGAGATCATGGCGGAGGGGGTTTAGTGCCTGCCAAGATGGCAGGCTGTTGTTTTGCGGGTATCGAGAGACAAGTAGGGCGATAGATGGTTACGTCATCGGGACATCCAGTCACAAGGCGGGGGATATTTGCGATGGCTTTGTTTTCCACAATCGCTGGCTTTCTCGGGCGCGCGAAGGCTCAGAAGCGTCGCTTTTCTAATATGGCGGAATTCAGAGAGCTCGTAATTGCCGAACTCAAACGGCAGCCAGGTGTCGATAGCGCTGTCGCAGACCCATCGGATCCTGCAAAAATCGGTGCAAAACTCGATGGCGCAGAAGTGACGGCAGACGTCACAAACGTGTTCGGGCACTTGAACTCATACCCCGACGAAGACGCCGATGCGGCCATACGCAGGCTAGTCCGAGGCCTCGCCGAAATACGACCTAGGGCGAGTGAAGAAAGTCTGATCGCGGTGATACGGACCCAGCAGTATGTCGAGCACCTCAGATCGATGGGTCTGGATTTATTGTGCGAACCGCTGGTTGGTGAAATTGCGGTCGTATACATGGCCGACCTTCCCGATTCAGTCTCACCTGTTGCTCCGAAGGACTTCCCCGGCCGGGCGCTTTCGGATTTGCGCGATGTCGCACTAGGCAATGTGAAGAAATGGCTGCCGAAAATTGTCTCCGACGGCCAGATTGGCACATTTTATCTCTATTACGTCGACGGCAATACGATGCTCTCCACGAGCCTTGTGCTGCTCGACGAGTTCTGGCTGTCGATCAAAGCACAGTTTCCCGGCGATGTTTTATTTGCGCTGCCGCGCCGGGATCAATTGTTCATCTTCGATGCGAGCAATCCGAAGGCCCAAAGCGCGGCCAGACAGATGATCGACGTCACGTTCGAGGATGGGCTTCAATCTGCTATCCGATAAAATTTTCGAACGCCGCAACGGCAAACTCCTAGCGCAGGTGTAGAGATCGATATGGCCGTACTCCAAACCCAGATCTCGCCCTCCTCCGAAACCTACCTCGCCAATGCCGAGCGCATGCGGGCGCTGGTTGCCGACATTGCGGACAAGGCGGCAAGCGTCGAGCGCGGTGGCTCGGAGGAGGCGCGCGAGCGTCATGTTTCGCGCGGCAAGCTGTTGCCGCGCGAGCGGCTGGCGCAGTTGCTCGACACCGGCTCGCCTTTCCTCGAGATCGGCCAGTTCGCGGCATGGTCCATGTATGGCGAGGAGATTTCCTCGGCCGGCCTCATCGCCGGCGTCGGCCGTGTCGAAGGCACCGAGGTGATGGTCGTGGTCAACGACGCCACGGTGAAGGGCGGCACCTATTATCCGCTGACGGTGAAGAAGCATTTGCGGGCGCAGGAGATCGCGCTGCAAAACAATCTGCCTTGCGTCTATCTGGTCGACAGCGGCGGCGCCAACCTGCCCAACCAGGACGAGGTGTTTCCCGACCGCGAGCATTTCGGCCGCATCTTCTACAACCAGGCCAACATGTCGGCGGCCGGCATTCCGCAGATCGCCTGCGTCATGGGCTCATGTACTGCGGGCGGCGCCTATGTGCCGGCAATGTCGGACGAGACGATCATGGTGCGCAACCAGGCGACCATTTTTCTCGGCGGCCCGCCGCTGGTGAAGGCGGCTACGGGCGAAGATGTCAGCGCCGAGGAGCTTGGCGGCGCCGACGTGCACACCAGGCTGTCCGGTGTCGCCGACCACTATGCGCTGGACGACGAACATGCGCTGGCCATCTGCCGGCGCATCGTCAAAAACCTCAACCGGCGCAAGACTGTAAGCTTGACCTTACAGAAACCCATGCCGCCGCTTCATGACGCGCAGGAACTCTACGGCATCGTGCCGACGGATCTGCGCCAGCCCTATGATGTGCGCGAGGTGATCGCGCGCGTCGTCGACGGCTCCGAGTTCGACGAGTTCAAGCAGAATTACGGCACCACGCTGGTCACCGGCTTTGCCCATCTTCAGGGCATGCCGGTCGGCATCATCGCCAACAATGGCGTGCTGTTTTCCGAAAGTGCTGTGAAGGGCGCGCATTTCATCGAACTGTGCTGCCAGCGCAAGATCCCGCTGATCTTCCTGCAGAACATCACCGGCTTCATGGTCGGGCGAAAGTACGAGGCCGGCGGCATCGCCAAGGACGGCGCCAAGCTGGTGATGGCGGTTGCCACCGCCAAGGTGCCGAAGGTGACGATGATCATCGGCGGGTCGTTCGGCGCCGGCAATTACGGCATGTGCGGCCGCGCCTACTCGCCGCGCTTCCTGTGGATGTGGCCGAACGCGCGCATTTCGGTGATGGGCGGCGAACAGGCGGCGACCGTGCTGGCGGTGGTCAAGCGCGAGGGCATCGAGCGCAAGGGCGGTGAGTGGAGCGCGGACGAGGAAGCGAAATTCAAGAAGCCGATCCTGATGAAATACGAGCATGAGGGCCACCCGCTCTACTCCTCGGCGCGGCTGTGGGACGACGGCATCATCGATCCGGGGAAAACGCGCGAAGTGCTCGCGCTCAGCCTTTCGGCCGCGCTCAACGCCGACATCGAAGAAACGAAGTTCGGCGTGTTCAGGATGTAGATGAGCAAGTTCGGCGAACGGATACATGTCCACACCGGCGACATCACCAGGCTTGCGGTCGATGCCATCGTCAACGCCGCCAATTCCTCGCTGCTGGGCGGCGGCGGCGTCGACGGCGCCATTCACCGCGCCGCAGGCCCGGAGCTCGAATTCGAATGCCGGATGCTGAACGGCTGCAAGGTCGGCGAAGCAAAGCTTACCAAGGGCTATCACCTGCCGGCACGTTACATCATCCACACGGTCGGACCTGTCTGGCAAGGCGGCGGAAAAGGCGAAGCCGGGCTGCTCGCCTCCTGCTATATCAGGTCGCTCGAAATCGCCGCCGCCAGGGATTGCCGGACCGTGGCATTTCCGGCGATCTCCACCGGCATCTACCGTTATCCGAAAAATGAGGCGACGCAGATTGCCGTTGGCATCGCAGGTACCTTCGTCGGACAGAACTCAACGCCCGAAACAGTTATTTTCTGCTGCTTCGACGAGCCAACAGCTCAACTATACCGACAAGCCGTTGCTGCCATTGAAGGATGCTAGTCTGCATGGATAAGATGGTTCATCCACCTACGCAAAATAAATTTTCGGTGAGCAGGCTGGCGGCACTGGAGAATAGACGCTATTGTTCATTCCGCATTGGGCAACGGGGATGGGGTAAAGATGAGGCCGAAATATTCGGGAAAAACGACTGCGTCGGTACTTGCAGTCTTGCTTATATTTGCGGTACCCGGCGTTGGCGCCGCGGCATCGCTGGCGGGAAGCAAAGGCGACATCCATTTCTATCCGTATTTGCCGAAAAGCCCGAAAGACCAGTGCACCATGGCTTACAACGCCTATGTGGCCGCCGGCGGCCATTCGGCCTATGCGACCACGCCCTATGCCCGGATCCGTTCGTTGTACATCATCTGCGGCTCGGGCTTGAATGCACCGTCACAGAAGGCTGCCGAAGAACGGGCGATGAAATCCTGCGAGTCCGCCCGCAGCCATTACAAGGTCATTACAGGGGCGGGCTGCGAAGTTGCGGCATCGAAGTAGGCCGACAAGCATCGGCTTGGGCATTTTTCAAATGGGCGGCGCAAGATGAAATCGACACGCATCAAACGAATTACTGTATCGATGCTTGCCGGCCTGCTCGTATTTACGGCACCCGGTATCGGGGCGGCTGGATCGCTGGCGGGCAGCAAGGGAGACACCCGATTCTGGCCTCCGTTGTCACTGAATCCAAAGGAGCCCTGCACGAAGTCGTACAACGCCTATGTCGCGGCGAGTGGCCACTCGGCCTACGCGACCACATTCTACTCGCGCGTCGACGATCTTTACATCATCTGCGGTGCGCGGCTGAACGCGCCATCTCAGAAGGCCGCGGAAGAGTTGGCGTTGCGAAGCTGTCAGGTTGGCCTGAAAAAGTGGAAGGTTCAGATCGCGAGCGGCGGCTGCAAAATCGCGGCTTCGAAATAGGCTCATTCCTGCCAGACCGGCGCCGCCCGAGACAAACCCGGGAGGCTCCATGTTCGCCAAGATCCTGATCGCCAATCGCGGCGAGATCGCCTGCCGTGTGATCCGCACCGCACGCAGGCTCGGTGTGCGCACCGTCGCCGTCTATTCCGACGCCGATGCCAAGGCCCTGCATGTCGAAATGGCCGACGAGGCAGTGCATATCGGTTCCTCGCCGGTCGGCGAAAGCTATCTGCGCGGCGACAGGATTGTTGCGGCGGCGCTGGCGACCGGCGCCGAAGCAATCCACCCCGGCTACGGCTTCCTCTCGGAAAACCCCGATTTCGTCGACCAGATGGTGGCGGCGGGGCTCACATTCATCGGCCCGTCGGCCGCCTCGATCCGCGCCATGGGGCTGAAGGATGCGGCCAAGCGGCTGATGGAAAAGGCCGGCGTGCCGGTGGTGCCGGGCTATCATGGCGAGGCGCAGGAGATCGTGCTGCTGGCGTCCAAGGCGCGTGAGATCGGCTATCCCGTGCTGATCAAGGCGCGCGCAGGCGGCGGCGGCAAGGGCATGCGCCGCGTCGAACATCCCGAAGATTTTTCGGAAGCGCTGTCAGGCGCGCGGCGCGAGGCCAAGGCCGCGTTCGGCGACGACCGCGTGCTGGTCGAAAAATATGTCGACAAGCCGCGCCACATCGAGGTCCAGGTGTTCGGCGACAATTTTGGCAATGCCGTGCATCTCTATGAGCGCGACTGCTCGGCGCAGCGCCGCCACCAGAAGGTGATCGAGGAAGCGCCGGCGCCCGGCATGACGCCGGCGCTGCGCAAGGCGATGACGGAAGCGGCGGTCAAGGCCGTCAAGGCGATCAGCTATTCGGGCGCCGGCACCATCGAATTCATCGTGGATGCCTCGCAAGGGCTGAAGGCCGACCGTTTCTGGTTCATGGAAATGAACACCCGCCTGCAGGTCGAGCATCCCGTCACCGAAATGGTCACCGGCACCGACCTCGTCGAATGGCAGTTGCGGGTAGCCGCCGGCGAAAAGCTGCCGAAGACGCAGAGCGAAATCACGCTTTCCGGCCACGCCTTCGAGGCGCGCATCTATGCCGAGGACGCGGCGAAAGGGTTTCTGCCGGCGACCGGCACGCTGCATCACCTGGCGTTTCCCGACAACGCGCCCGAAGGCGCCAGCATGCGCATCGAGACCGGCGTGCGGGCCGGCGATGCGATCTCGCCCTTCTACGATCCGATGATCGCCAAGCTGGTCGTCCACGCCAAGGACAGGCAGGCGGCGCTCGATGCGCTCGGGACTGCGTTGTCGCAGACCGAGATTGCCGGCTCGACCGTCAACACCGCGTTTCTCGCGGCACTTGCCGCGGACGCCGATTTTTCGGCCGGTGATGTCGATACCGGCCTGATCGGCAGGCATCAGGAAGCGCTGACCGCGGTCGCCCCGCCGCGCAGCGAGATCGTTGCCGCGGCGGCCCTTGCCGCAGCGGGCGCCGGTGCCTTGCCGCCGTCGAACGATCCGTGGTCGTCGCTTGCCGGCTATACGCATTTCCACAGCATTGCGCGCCGCACGCGCCTGCGCCATGGCGAGGACGATATACTGGCGCGTGTTTCAGTGCGGCCGGACGGGCGCTTCGAGGTGGCGCTGGACGCGCCCTATGACAGCGTCAATTCGCATGATCTTCGCGCCGCCCCTCGCCTTGCCCGCTGGCCAGGCCACGTCACCGTATTCGAAGGCGCGGTCGGCTACAGTTTCCTCGTCCCGGATCCGCTGGCGCGCACCGACGAGGCGGCCGCCGCTTCCGGCAGCCTGCGCGCGCCGATGCCAGGCGTGGTCAAGCTGGTGCGCGCGGCAAAGGGCGAAAGGGTGATCAAGGGCCAGCCGCTACTGATCCTGGAAGCGATGAAGATGGAGCACACGATCGCGGCCAGCCATGACGGCGTGATCGCGGAAATCGCCACCGAGGGCGCGCAGGTCACCGACGGAACGGTGCTGGTGCGCTTCGTTGAAGAGGCTTCATAGCCGGCTGGAGGCTTGAATGAAAAATGGCCGGGACAAGCCCGGCCATTGCCATGAGTACGCGGACGATTACTGCGCGATCGGTGCGTATTTGCCGTCGTGCCACTGGTTGATGTCGTAGCTGGCGTTCTTCAGATCGCCCTTCTCGTCGAAGGTCACGTCGCCGACCACGGTGCTGAACGGCGTGCCGTTCTTCAGCGCTTCGGCTACCTTGACCGGATCGTCCGTTCCGGCGCGCTTGACGCCCTCTGCAAACGCCTGAACGACGGCGTAGGAGAACAGCGTAAAGCCTTCCGGCACGAAGCCGCCCGCCTTGATCTTGGCGATGGCCTCCTTGGCTTCCGGCTTGGCCTGCGGGTCCGACGGGAAGACGAACAGGGTGCCTTCACCGGCGGGGCCGGCGACCTGCCAGAATTCTGGCGAGGCGATCGAATCCGGCATGATCAGCTGGAACTTGACGCTCTGCTCGGCCGACTGACGCAGGATAAGCCCGGCTTCCGGGTGATAGCCGCCGAAATAGACAACGTCGGCCTTGAGGTCCTTCAGCTTGGTGACGAGAGCCGAATAATCCTTCTCGCCGGCATTGATGCCTTCATAGTCGATCTCCTTGAGGCCACCGGCATTCATCGTCGCCTTCACGGCATCGGCAACGCCCTGACCGTAGGCGCTCTTGTCATGCAGGATAACGACATTCTTGCCGGCATATTTCTTGGCGATCCACGGGCCAATGAAGGCGCCCTGCGCGTCGTCACGCGTATAGAGACGCATGATCGTCGGCCAGCCGGCCTTGGCGGCGGCATCGGTCAGCTCGGGATTTGAAGAGGCCGGGCTCATCATCAGCGCGCCGGCCTCAGCGTAGACGGCGGAAGCCGGGATGCTCGAACCTGAACAGGCATGGCCGTCAATAAACTTGACGCTGTTGGCAACGATCCGGTTGGCCACCGAAACCGCCTGCTTGGGATCGCACTGGTCGTCCTCGATGTCGAGCTTGATCATCGAGCCGTTGACACCGCCGGCGGCGTTGATCGCGTCGGCGGCTGCCGTTGCGCCCTGCTTGAACTGGTCGCCGATCGTGGCGAGCTGTCCGGTCATCGGGCCGACCACCGAAATGGTGATGTCATCGGCAAAGGCAACCGGCGCGCTCATCATCAGGCCAAATACGGCCGCGCTCAAAATACCCATTTTTTTCATGGTGATAGAACTCCTCCCACACTCGCGCAGCCGCTCTGGCCGCGCTTCTTTCCGAAGGCGGGACAATTTCATCCTTCATTGGGCCTGTCTAGGCGCATCGGCGCCGCTCGATTGGGCCTCATCAACGCAGAAAGCCACGCCAGCCTGTTCCGGCCGGTCGTGGCTTTTTGCTCGTAGCAGTGCCCATGCGCCCCCGCGCCACGAAAACCTGCCCGCCGTCCCCATTGTGCACGACTGGACCGTGCCGGCCTGCCGCGTTCTTGTTCTTTCATGGTCGGCCGTCTTGTCGCGGCCTTGTCGTTTCACCGGTTCCGACCGTCTTTGCGGTCTTGATCCCGGGGCTTCCCTGTTTTCGATAATCTGCCTGCGATAATCTGCTCGCGATCTCAGTGCATCGTCATCCATTCGCGGGCTTCGCGCAGCGCCTTGGCGATCTCGACCTTGGACATTGCGGCCGACAGTTCCGAGCGCAGTTCCGCGGCGCGGACCGAGCCCTTGATGGCGGCGATGTTGAACCATTTGTGGGCGGCAACGACATCGGTCTCGCAATCGCGGCCGGTCGCATACATCATGCCCAGTTCGAAAAGAATGTCGGCCTGGGCAGTTGCCCCCATGGCGCCGAAGCCGGCTTCAAGCATTTCAAAACGTGCCATTTTAGTCCCCTGTCTGGCTCCCGAGAGCGGGCCTCTTCTGTCCCCCGGTGTTCCCTGGGGAGCCGCTCTTTCGATGCTTCCGAGAATGAGGCCGAGCCTTGAATCCGTCGTTAAATGGCGTGCTTAATTTGGAGAAAACAAAGCTAAAACAAGAGGTAAACGCGGAAATTCGTTAAGGATACAAAGTCAGCAATCCCGCCGTTTCTCGACCGATTTGACGAAAATTTGCAAGGCGCCGATCAACACTCTGCTAACCACGCGAACCAAAGCCAACGCCTCGATCGTTTCATTTCCACGGGCTGCACTCTCCCGACCCCGCATGAAAATTGCGAAACCTTCCGTCGCGGCACGCTTTTGTTTTGCCGGGAGCTGGATTAGCTTACGTTTGCGTAAGGGGCAGAGAGGCGGCTGCCCCATCTAAACCAGGGAGGACAGATATGTTTCGCAAAGTGAGCTTGGCCCTGGCGGCCACCGTGATGATGGCTGGTGCGGCCTGGGCCGATCCGATCGAAGGCAATTGGAAGACACAAGCCGGCGACACAGCAGTTATCGGCGGCAGCGGTTCATTCTCCATCACCCTGAAGACCGGCAAATATGCCGGGAAGACCATCGGTTCGCTCAAGGCGGCCGGGGGCAACAAATATGCCGGCAACATCACCGATCCGGCAAACGACAAGACCTATTCGGGCAAGGCAACACTGTCGGGCACCTCGCTCAAGATGAGCGGCTGCGTGCTCGGCGGGCTGATCTGCAAGAGCCAGACCTGGCACAAGCTCTGATCTTGCTGCTTTGAGTTGACCAACGGGGCCTTCACAGGCCCCGTTTTCTTTTGCAGGACGGTCCGCGCCATAGCGACGACCGTGCCGTTTGCGGCGGCGCAAACCCGAACCGATGCTCTCCCTAAAACATCGTCAATCACTTTGAACCGCAGATGAACGTCGGCATCAGCGCCGGTTCAGTCGCATCAGGGCATTTTGATGGCGTGTTCAAGGAGACACTCCGCAAATGCTCGCTCGCCGCTTCACCATCGTCTGCCTGTTGATGAGCCTGTTCGGGATGCTCTTCGCCATCCTCGTGGCCGAATCCGGCCGTCCGGCCCGTTCCTGGGATGCAGCCAGTTCCTGCCAATTCGATTGCATGAACCATTTTCGCCCCTGAGACGACAAAGACATAGATCCAAACAGAAAAGCAAAAGCCATGAACCGCATCGCCATCAACGCCCTCCAGACCCTTCGGCTCCTGCCGCGGGCGGCGCTCGTCCTGGTCGTGCTGTCGGCGCCGGTCCTGGCCATGCCAATGATGCGGGCCAATGCCGACACGACGATCGACGCGCCGGCGACGAAGAAGCATGGCGTCGGCTTTGTCTTGCTGGTCAGTCTGCAGCGCGGGTAAGGTGTGCCGGTATTAAGGTGATGCCGGCCTGCAAGTGGCGGCCTTGGTGCTCACATGCTTCGAGTACGCTCCGCTCCGGTTCTCGAAGCCAACCAGTTTGGTCGCTTCGCGCCCGTCCTCGACTCCGGCTCAGCCTTACCTGAATCTCAGCACACCTTGGGCGTGGACGAATAAATCGACCACTTGGCGGCCACCCTCCCCTCCCAAGTGCGGCCTCAAGTCTCTATATTGAGCCATGGAAAAGCGAATCTACCCACAAGCTATCGAATCGGTCGTCATGCCGGAGCCTTTCGGCAAGCAGAGCTTCGACGACGCCAAAAAGGCCGTGGCCGCCTTGCAGGTGCTCTACGACCGCAACACCAAGTTTCTGCGCGACTCCTTTGCCACGCTTGCCGCCGGCGGCGACGAAAGCAAGCGCTACCGCGCCTTCTACCCGGAGATCGGCGTCACCACCAATTCGTTCACCCAGATCGACTCGCGCCAGGCCTACGGCCACATGCCGACCCCCGGGCATTTCTCGACCACCATCACCCAGCCGGTGCTGTTCGAACGCTATCTCGTAGAGCAGCTTCGCCTGATCATGCGCAATCACGGCGTGCCGGTAACGGTTTCGGAATCGACCACGCCGATCCCGCTGCATTTCGCGTTCCTTGAAGGAACCCATGTCGATGGCGCCGCCGCCGACCGCATCAAACGGCCGATCCGCGACCTGTTCGACGTGCCGGATCTCGACGGCACCGACGACCAGATCGCCAACGGTACCTTCGAGGTCGCGTTCGGCGAACCAAGGCCGCTGGCGCCGTTCACGGCGCAGCGCATCGACTATTCGCTGCACCGCATGACGCACTACACGGCGACCAGCCCGCAGCATTTCCAGAACTTCGTGCTGTTCACCAACTACCAGTTCTACATCGACGAGTTCGTCGCCCGAGCGCGGGCCCAGATGGCTGAAGGCGGCCACGGCTATACCGAATTCGTCGAACCGGGCAATGTCATCACCAAGGCAGGGCAAAACGCGCCCAGCGAAGGCGTGGCGGCGCCGCGCCTGCCTCAGATGCCAGCCTATCATCTGAAGAAGCCGAACCATGGCGGCATCACCATGGTCAACATCGGCGTCGGCCCGTCCAACGCCAAGACGATCACCGACCATGTCGCGGTGCTGCGGCCACATGCATGGCTGATGCTCGGCCATTGCGCCGGCCTGCGCAACACTCAGGCGCTGGGCGACTATGTGCTGGCGCATGCCTATGTCCGGGAAGACCATGTGCTGGACGATGACCTGCCGGTGTGGGTGCCGATACCGCCGCTGGCCGAGATCCAGGTGGCGCTGCAGGAGGCGGTCGCCGAAGTCACCGGACTTTCCGGCTACGATCTCAAGCGCATCATGCGCACCGGCACCGTCGCCACCATCGACAACCGCAACTGGGAACTGCGCGACCAGCGCGGACCGGTGCAGCGGCTGTCGCAGTCGCGCGCCATCGCGCTCGATATGGAATCGGCCACGATCGCCGCCAATGGCTTCCGCTTCCGCGTGCCCTACGGCACGCTGCTTTGCGTCTCCGACAAGCCGCTGCATGGCGAGTTGAAGCTGCCCGGCATGGCGACCGAATTCTACAAGCGGCAAGTGGCGCAGCATCTGACCATCGGCATCAAGGCGATGGAGAAGCTGGCGGAAATGCCGATGGAACGGTTGCATTCGCGCAAGCTGAGAAGCTTTTCGGAGACGGCCTTTCAGTAGACCGGCTTGCCGTAAATGTTTGCCGCGAGGCGTTTCGTCATCTTGATTGGGCCGCATTTCAGCCGATAAAGGCCTGATACCTCGGCAATGTATTACCCGGTCTATGGGCAAAACCCGGTCTGATGGCACGCGTGCGAAAGATGATGGCTTCAATGGCGTTCCTGGCAATGCTCGGCCTCTCGGCCGCGCTTGTAGCCGGGTTCTTTGGCGCACTGCATCCGGCCTTCGATTCCTTCGCCCATTTCCGCATCCATTTTGCCGTGCTGATGGGGCTGATTGCGCTGCCGCTGCTCGCCACCTCGTTTCGCCTGCAGGCGGGCGTGGGCCTGCTGCTGGCCGTGGCCGCCTTCGCCAGCACGTTGAGCACCTTGCCGCGCCTGTGGCCGGTGCAGGCCGCCAATGACGCCGCGCCCGGCAACGAACCGGTCTACCGGCTGCTGCAGATGAACCTGCGTTTCAACAATCCGACACCCAAGAAGGTTCTTTCGCTGATCGCCAGGACCAACCCGGACGTGATCACGCTCGACGAAGTATCGGCCATGTGGGCGACCGAACTCGGCTATATCGAGAACGCCTATCCCTATCGCATCCTGTGCGCCCATCCCGAGGGCGTGTGGGGCGTGGCGCTTTTGTCCCGGCGACCCTTTGCGGCCGGCACCGAGCCGCATTGCGAACCGCGCGGCGCGATGGCGGCCGCCACCGTCGATTTCGGCGGCACTCCGGTCGATGTCGCGGCGATCCATTTGAGCTGGCCGTGGCCGAAGGAACAATACTGGCAGATCGGCGAGTTGACCGAGACGCTCACCTCGCTCGGCGAGACGGCGATCATGGCCGGCGACTGCAACGCCGTGCCGTGGAGCGCCGCGGTACGGCGCGTTGCCTCGCTCGGCGGACTGACCGTGATGCCGTCGGCCGGACCGACCTGGATCCACCGGACCCTGCCCGATTTCCTGCGGCGCTATGCGGGCCTGCCGATCGACCAGGTGTTTTCGAAGGGCGGGGTGACCATCCTGTCGTCGACGCAGATGGAAGAGACCGGCTCCGACCATCTGCCGGTGATGGTGGAATTTTCATTGATGCGCGACGAGACCAAGCCGGTCGACGAGGATTCTACCGCGACTGTGTCGCTGATCCAGCCCAGCATGGGCGGCTAGATCGTACGCCACGGGGCTTACGGTTTCACAAGCCTACCAAGGCCTCGATGATGCGCTCGACATGGCCGCCTTCACTGTGCTCGCGCGCGTCGAACGCGATCTGTTTTGCCTCATAGAGCTTGGAAGTGGCTTGCAAGCGCCGCGTGGCTTCGACGCGCGTTTTGTTGCATTGCGGATCGTTGGCAAATTTCAGGCCGCGAACCGACCGCTCGGCAGCCTGCATCATCTGCCCGGCGATACGGCCATGGGTTCCTTCATGAGCGAGAACGCCTGTGAAAAACCGGTTCCAGCGTTTGCGCAGCGCCGGCGTGACGGCCGAGGCGACGCGCGGGTAGGTGTAGGCGATGTTGAGCGTTCCATTGGCCTGGCGCAGGCGGCAGACGCCGTTGACCTGACCCACGTCCAGGCTCCAGTCGGCGGTGTAGCTTGTCTGCGCGATGGCGTGGGTCATGAAACCGTGCTTGGGGCCCCTGCGGTTCATGGCGATAACCAGACCGGCACCTGTCGTGCCGGTGATGTCATAGGTTCGCGTCTTGACGACGGTTTTCACCCCCGCCGACGCCGTCCCGACGACGCCGCAGGCCGCGCTTACGACGGCGACGCAAAACAAGACCACCACGCGCATGCCATTTTCCCCATGGACGCGGCAATGAGACCACAAGCAGACGACGGTTTCAACAATCTTTGGCGCCGAGCGCCTTACATGCCTTGGTAAACCCGGCCATCGCCGCCATTTTTGCTGGTTGAGACGGCCCCGGTCGGTGAGGCTCACATGCCCTGATAGACCGGGCCTTCGCCGCCTTGTGGCGGCACCCAGTTGATGTTCTGGTTGGGATCCTTGATGTCGCAGGTCTTGCAGTGCACGCAGTTCTGCGCGTTGATGACGAAGCGCACATCCTTGTCAGACGGATCGGCGGCGGCGTTGCCGTCCTTGTCGACCCATTCGTAAACACCGGCCGGGCAATAGCGGGTCGAAGGCCCGGCAAAGACATCATGCTCGGAACGCTTCTGCAACTCCACGTCGCCGACGATGAGATGCACCGGCTCGTTTTCCTCGTGATTGGTGTTGGACAGGAACACCGAGGACAGGCGGTCGAAGGTCAGCACGCCGTCCGCTTTGGGATAGGCGATCTTCTTGTGCTTGGCCGCGGGCTCAAGCGTGGCATAATCGGCCTTGCCATGTTTCAGCGTGCCGAAGGGCGAGAAGCCGAACAGCGTGTTCAGCCACATGTCGAGACCACCGAGGCCGACGCCGATAATGGTGCCGAAGCGCGACCAGAGCGGCTTGACGTTGCGGACCTTCTTCAAATCCTTGCCGATATCGGTCGCGCGCCAAGCGTCCTCATAAGACGACAGTTCGTCATTGGCGCGGCCGGAGCCGATCGCTTGCGCGACATGCTCGGCCGCCAGCATGCCGGACAGCACCGCATTGTGCGAACCCTTGATGCGCGGCACGTTGACGAAGCCCGCCGCACACCCCATCAGCACGCCGCCGGGGAAGGAGAGTTTCGGCACCGACTGCCAGCCGCCTTCGGTAATGGCGCGCGCGCCGTAGCCGATGCGCTTGGCGCCCTCGAAGGTGCGCGATATCGCCGGATGCGTCTTGAAGCGTTGGAATTCCTCGAAGGGCGACAGCCAGGGGTTCTTGTAGTTGAGATGCAGGACGAAGCCGACCGCGACCTGGTTATCCTCGAGGTGGTAGAGGAAGGAGCCGCCGCCTGTCTTCAGGTCGAGCGGCCAGCCGAAGGAGTGCTGCACCAGGCCCGGCCGGTGGTTCTCGGGCTTGACCTGCCACAGCTCCTTGAGGCCGATGCCGTATTTGCCGGGCTCACGGCCGTCGGACAGTTTGTATTTTGCGATCAGCTGCTTGGACAGCGAACCGCGCGCGCCCTCGCCGATCAGCACGTATTTGCCCATCAGCGCCATGCCCGGCGCAAAGCCCGGGCCATGTGTGCCGTCTTTTTCGACGCCCATGTCGCCGGTGACGACGCCCGTGACGGCGCCGGCATCGTTGTAGACGAGGCTGACGGCAGCAAAGCCCGGATAGATTTCGACGCCTAGCGCTTCAGCCTTGGTTGCCAGCCAGCGGCAGACATTGCCGAGCGAGACGATGTAGTTGCCGTGATTGCTCATCAGCGGCGGCATCAGGATATTGGGCAGACGGAACGAGCCGGCGGGGCCGAGCACCAGGAAATCGTCGGCCGTAACCGGCGTCTTGAAGGGGTGGCCATCTTCCTCGCGCCAGCCCGGCAACAGGCGGTCGATGCCTATGGGATCGACGACGGCGCCTGACAGAATGTGGGCACCAACCTCGCCGCCCTTTTCCAACACCACGACGGAAAGCTCGGGATTGACCTGCTTGAGACGGATCGCTGCGGCAAGGCCCGCCGGGCCGGCCCCGACGATGACCACGTCGAATTCCATGCTCTCGCGTTCGATCTCGCTCATCAACCCCTCCGCACTGGCCGACCGTTTCCGGGCATTTTGCTGGCTCCTGCGCTGCATAGCGCATCAATCCGCGACAGGAAACCGGCGCTGACGTGACAATGCCGATTTCGACAAAAAGTCGCGGATGACAACTCTGCCGCAAGCGTTTTGCGCGCGGCCGCGCTCAGCGTCCCATATTTTAATTGTTCGACGGCTCTCTTATCGGCCATACTTATTTCCATGCGCACGCCGTCCGGCTATTCATTGACGCGCTTCCCCCTTCCGCCCGGCCGGACCTGCCGAGCGATCCTTCTCGCCCTTTCAATGCTTACGCCGGTTCGCGCTCAGGCCGAGCCGGTGAAGGTGTGGGCGACCGGCGCCTATTCCTTTTCCGACGAGCTTGGCGGTTTCCACATCACCGGCGCCTCGGGCACCGGCACCAAGGAAGATCCGTTGGTCATCTCCGAGGAGCTGAATTCGTCGACGCCGGTGACGCTCACCATCCGCACCACCAAACCGATCCAGCCGTTCAGCACCAACGGCGAATTCGCCAACGGCATCCTGTACATGCGTATCGAGGTGCTCAACAACAGCGGCCAGGCCTGGGTCGAGTTCCAGTTCGAGCTGCAGGAGATACTCAACCAGCCGAGCGTGTTCGGCGACGGCCTGTCCTTCGACCAGCGCAACAAGACGCCCGACAACATCCTGTCGAGCGCGTACGCCGATTTCGACCGCGATTTCGAACCCTATGACCGGCTCTTGTTCAAGAGTGGACAGATCGACCCGCTGAAGAGGGGACGCTTCGAGTTTCTGATCACCGACTACACGCCGCGCTGGACGTTCTATCTGGTGCAGGATCCGCGGATACCGACGGGGTAAGCGGCAGACGCCGTGAAAATCGCCACGAAATGCCCTTCGTGATTGGCGAAAGCCGACGAGCGCGTAATCTCCCTCCTTGAGGGGGAGATGGCCGGCAGGCCAGAGGGGGTCGCTGCGCGTCGAGCGCCAACCTCCTCTGTCGCCGACAGGCCGCGTCCGGTCGTGCCGACCCCCTCTGTCGCCTTCGGCGACATCTCCCCCTCGAGGGGGGAGATTACTAACCGCCCAACCTTGCAAATCGTCTCTCGGCGGACGAATGTGCCCGGCATGACTGCCGCCTCCCCCAACAACCGATCCGACCTGGCCGAGTTGCTCGCCTTCTACGCCTCTGCCGGCGTCGACGAAGCGTTGGAGGACGCGCCGGTGAACCGGTTTGCCGGGGCAGCACCGAAGCGCCCCGAGCGCACAACGGCGCCTGCCGCGCCGCCTCGCGAAAACAAGTTTCCGGAACAAGCCGCCGCCAGCCCCGGGCTGGACGCAAGCCGGGTGCCGGACGCGCCGGCGCGTTCCGTTCCGGCCATGGCGACGGTGCCCGACGAGGCACAGGCGGCCCTGGCCCGGCAAATGGCGGCAAGTGCCTCGACGCTCGACGAACTGCGCCAGCACATGGCGTCGTTCGATGGCTGCAACCTCAAATTCACCGCCAAGAACCTGGTCTTTGCCGACGGCAATCCGGAAGGTTCGGTGATGTTGGTCGGCGAGGCGCCCGGCCGCGACGAGGATATTGAGGGCCTGCCCTTCGTCGGCCGCTCGGGCCGGCTGCTCGACCGCATGCTGGCGGCGATCGGGCTTGACCGGACTTCGGTCTATATCGCCAACGTCATTCCCTGGCGGCCACCCGGCAACCGCACGCCGACGCCGCACGAGACCGAAATCTGCCGTCCCTTCATCGAGCGGCAGATAGAGCTGGTCAATCCGAAGGTGCTGGTCAATCTCGGCGGCCCTTCGGCCAAAACCCTGCTCAACACTACCGAGGGCATCCTGCGCCTGCGCGGCAATTGGCAGGTGCACACGACGGTGTCGGGCACTGCCATTCCGGCCATGCCGACGTTGCACCCGGCCTATCTCTTGCGGACGCCGGCGCACAAGAAACTGGCGTGGCGGGATTTTCTCGAGGTGAAAGCGAAGTTGCGAGAGGTGGGGTGAGGCGCGCCTCTTCCTTCCACCCTTGTGGGGGAAGGTGGATCGGCGCGCAGCGCCGAGACGGATGAGGGGTGTTCCAGCGGAGTGAGACGTTGGCGTTCCCTGGAACACCCCTCATCCGACCGAGCTTCGCTCGGCCACCTTCTCCCACAGGGGGAGAAGGGAGAACCGCGCCAATGACCTCAGAGGTAATTGAAATACCGCCCGCCCCGGCCTACTCATCCTCCCATGACAACAGCCCAAACCTCCGCCGGCAGCCTGATCCGCGAATGGCGCACGCGCCGGCGCATGAGCCAGCTTGATCTCGCAATGGAGGCTGAGATTTCCCAGCGTCATCTCTCCTTCGTCGAAAGCGGCCGCGCCGCGCCCTCGCGCGAGATGGTGCTGCATCTGGCCGAGCAGCTTGAGATTCCGCTGCGGCAGCGTAATCAGCTGTTGCTGGCTGCCGGCTTTGCCCCGAGCTTCAGCGAGCGGCCACTCACAGATGCGACGCTGGCGCCGGCGCTTGCCGCGGTCGAGAGCGTGCTCAAAGGGCATGAGCCGTTCCCCGCGCTCGCCGTCGACCGGCACTGGAACCTGATTTCCGCCAATGCCGCCATCGGCCCGTTTCTGGCCGATGTTGCCGAGCCGTCGCTGCTCCAGCCGCCGGTCAATGTGCTGCGCCTCAGCCTGCACCCGAACGGCATCGCACCGCGCATCGTCAATCTCGCGGAATGGCGGGCGCATCTGCTGGAGCGGCTGAAACACCAGAACGATGCCGCCGGCGATCCCGTCCTGGTCGAGCTGGAGCGCGAATTGCGAACCTATCCGTCCGGGCTCAAGGGTGCGCGGCCGGTGCCGGTCGAGCCCAACGGCATCGTCCATCCGCTGCGGCTGGCGCATGGCGACCAGGTGCTGTCCTTCATCAGCACCATCACCGTCTTCGGCACGCCGCTTGACGTGACGCTGTCGGAACTGGCGATCGAGTCTTTCTTCCCGGCCGACGAGCAGACGCGAGCGGTGCTGGTGCGGCTGGCGAAGGAACGTGCGGAAGCTAACTGAGCCAACCCCGCGGACCTCCTCACCCCTGTGGTGGCGCTGCCTTGCGCGTTCGGGTGCGTTCCAGGCCGAGTTGGCGCTCGCGCCAGATGATGAACATGCCGGCGGCAACGACGATCACACCGCCGACGAGCGTGTTGATGGTGGCGATATCGCCAAAGGCGAAATAGCCGACGACGACACCGAGGATCATCGAGGTGTATTCGAACGGCGCCACCACCGAGGCCTCGGCGTGGCGATAGGCTGCCGTCATCAGGATCTGCGCCAGCCCGCCGCAGAAGCCTGCGGCGACCAGAAGGCCGGTCTGCAATAGCGTCAGCGCCTGCCAGCCGAAAGGCAGCGAAAACAGCGCCATGACGCTCGCCGTCGCCGAAAACCACAACACAATGGTCGCTGTCCGTTCGGTCTGAACCAGATTGCGCACGAGCAGGATGGCATTGGCGGAGATTGCCGCTGAGAAGAGAGCAGCGATGACGCCCAGCACCTCCTGGTCGCCGAGCGCGGCGCCCGACGTGAGCAGCGTCAGCTCCGGCCACGAGATGATCAGCACGCCGACCAGACCGACCGCAACCGCGCTCCAGCGATAGACGCGGATAGCTTCGCCGAGGAACAGCGAAGAGAACACCACCACCAGCAAAGGCTGGGCATAGTTCAGCGTGATCGCTTCCGGCAGCGGCAGCCGGGTCAGCGCGAAGAAGCCGAGCCCCATGGCGCAAACGCCGACGACACCGCGCGCAATGTGGTTCAGCGGGCGTTTGGTGGCGAACGCCGTACCGAGTTTTCTCTTGAAGGCCAGGAAGACGATGATCGGGAAGATGGCGAAGAAGGAGCGGAAGAAGACGATCTGGCCGGCCGGCAAAGTGCCGGCGGCCTTGATGCAGGTTTGCATGCCGACAAAGACCGCCACCGACATGACCTTGAGCATGATCCCAGTGAGAACATTAGAGCGCCGCGCGTCGTCTTCGACGCGCAAAGGACGCTCTGACACTTTAAATCTGCGCATCGTGCTTTCCAAAAATCGACATCGATTTTTGGGCCGATGCGCGCCGGGATGATCGGACAGTTTCCCGCCCGCTTCGTCTCCAGGTCCGGCTTTCACTGTTCTGTTGCTTCCCGGATCTCCGCTGAGATGCGCGTCGAACGACGCGGTACACAGGCGCCCATGCCGAACTTCGATCTGACGACGGTCATCAAGGCCTCACGATGATGGCGGAAGGGGAACGCCCCGAAATAGGCATTGGCGCAGTTTTGTCGAGTGACCGTTTCGTGTAAAGAGCGCGCAACTTTAGATTAATGGGCCAGGACACGTCAGCGGCTCCGATAGCGACAGGGAAACCCAAGGGAATGCGAACCGATACCGGCCAGGTCTTCAAGCTCGAAGACTACCGCCCCAACGACTTTTCCATCCCGCAAACCGGCCTCACCTTCCGCCTTTCGCCAGACGCAACGCGTGTCACCGCAGTGCTGACGATCGAACGCCGCGATGGCGCCGCCGCCTCGACGTCGCTGGTGCTGGACGGCGACGGGCTGGTGCTCAAGCGCATTGCCATCGACGGTCGCGAGCTTGCCCCGGCCGAGTATCTCGCCACGCCGGACCAGCTGACCATTTTGGGGCCGCCGGCCCGTTTCCAGCTGCTGCTCGAGACCGAGATCGCGCCGGCCAGCAATGAGGCGCTGATGGGCCTCTACCGCTCCAGCAATGTCTATTGCACGCAATGCGAGGCCGAGGGCTTTCGCCGCATCACCTATTTCCTCGACCGCCCCGACATCCTGTCGGTCTATACCGTGCGTATCGAGGCGAGGCTGGACGAAGCGCCGCTGTTGCTTTCCAACGGCAATCCGGTCGAAAGCGGCGCGCTTGCCGACGGCTGGCACTTTGCAGTCTGGGACGACCCCTTCCCCAAGCCGTCCTATCTGTTTGCGCTCGTGGCCGGCAATCTCGGCAAGTTTGCGGACAGTTTCGTCACCATGTCCGGGCGCGAGGTCGAACTCGGCATCTATGTCGAGCCAGGCAAGGAGGGGCTTGCCGGCTACGCCATGGATGCGCTGAAGCGCTCGATGCAATGGGACGAGCAGGCCTTCGGCCGCGAATACGACCTCGACGTCTTCAACATCGTCGCCGTTTCCGACTTCAACATGGGGGCCATGGAGAACAAGGGCCTCAATATTTTCAACGACAAGTATGTGCTGGCCGACCGGGAAACCGCCACCGATGCCGATTTCGCCAATATCGAGGCGATCATCGCGCATGAGTATTTCCACAACTGGACCGGCAACAGGATCACCTGCCGCGACTGGTTCCAGCTCTGCCTCAAGGAAGGGCTGACGGTCTTTCGCGACCATGAATTCTCCGCCGACCAGCGCTCGCGCGCGGTCAAGCGCATCGCCGAAGTGCGCACGCTCAGGGCACACCAGTTCCCCGAGGACCAGGGACCGCTGGCGCATCCGGTGCGGCCGCGCCGCTACCGCGAGATCAACAATTTCTACACGGCGACCGTCTACGAAAAAGGCTCGGAAGTCGTGCGCATGATCCGCACCATTCTCGGACCTGACACGTTCCGCGCCGGAATGGATCTCTATTTCGAGCGCCATGACGGCGAAGCAGCGACGATCGAGGATTTCCTCAAAGTGTTCGAGGACGCCTCCGGGCGCGATCTGTCGCAATTCGCGCTCTGGTACCACCAGGCGGGCACGCCGAACCTGACCGTCAGTTCGACGCACAATCCGGCCACGCGCGAGTTCACGCTCGAGATCGAGCAGTCGGTGCCGCCGACGCCGTCGGAAAGCCGCAAGCGGCTGATGCACATCCCGCTCGCCTTCGGGCTGGTCGGCGCTGGCGGCGAACCGGTTGCCTATGGCGGCGTCGAGGGCGCCGCCGTCGAGGACGGTGTCATCCATATTCGCAAGCGCCGTCACATGGTGCGCTTCTCAGGCGTTGCCGAGCGGCCGGCGGTGTCGCTCAACCGCGGCTTTTCGGCACCGATCACGCTTTCGGTCGAGCAGAAGGCCGACGACCAGTTCTTCCTCGCCGGCCATGACAGCGATGCCTTCGCGCGCTGGCAGGCGTTCAACACGCTGCTCACCGATGCGCTGATAGCGGCCTTCCGCCAGATCCTCGGCGGCGCGAAGCCGGCTTTCACCGCCAGGCTGACCGGACTTGCCGGCAAGATCGCCGGCGACGAGACCCTGGAACCTGCCTACCGGGCGCTGGCGCTGTCACTTCCGGGCGAGGCCGACATTGCCCGCGACATCGGCACGAACATCGATCCCGACGCCATCTTTGCCGCTCGCGAGGCGTTGGCGCTGGCAATCGCACGCGCCAATCAGCAAACGTTCACCGACCTATACGGCCGCCTCGCCGGCGACGGGCCGTTCAGCCCCGACGCGGCAAGTGCGGGACGCCGCGCGCTGCGCAACATCCTGCTCGACTACCTCTCGCTGCTGCCGAAAGGTGCTGCGCTCGCCGCCCGGCATTTCGAAACCGCGACCAACATGACCGACCGCGCCGCAGCGCTGACCGTCCTTGCGCACCGCCATGACGGTTCGCCGGAGGCGATCAAGGCGCTGGCCGATTTCGAGGCGCGTTATGGCGCCGATCCGCTGGTCATGGACAAATGGTTCCAGATCCAGGCCAGCGTGCCGGGACGCCGGACAGTCGACACGGTACGCGAGCTGACTGGTCACGCAGCTTTCTCGATGGCCAATCCGAACCGGGTGCGCTCGCTGGTCGGCACATTCGCCAGCGCCAACCAGACCGGCTTCCACCGCGCCGATGGCGAAGGGTACCGGTTTTTTACCCAGACCGTACTCGAGGTTGAAAAACGCAATCCGCAAGTGGCGGCCAGGCTGGCGACAGCGCTGCGCTCGTGGCGCTCGCTGGAGCCGGGCAGGCAAGCCAAGGCCAGGGAAGCGCTGCTGGCGATCGCCGGTGCCGAGAACCTGTCGGCGGATTTGCGGGACATTGTGGAGCGAACGCTGGCCTGATCCCTCCCCCTTGAGGGGACGGTGGACAGCCGCCGAAGGCGGATGGACGGGTGGGGTCGTTGCGGCAGTGCGCGACCTCGACCAACTTCGACCGTGATTGAGAGAGTCGAGCGCTTCGCCGAGGACCCCACCCGGCCCTTCGGGCCACCCTCCCCTCAAGGGGAGGGATTTCAGCGTTTTTCAATCAATTTTTAATGTTTTTCGGCCGCGCCTCTGGACAAGGCGAATCACCTTTGATTCTTTACAGACGATTCGGATGTGCGGTGTTGCCGGATCGTCAAGCGTACGGAAATTCGGGGAGTGCCATTTATGGCCAAGGCGGACGCGTGGGGCGCGCCCGAAGGGACGGCTTTTGAGCGGCGCAAGGCGCGAGGCGACGGCCTCGCCGGCAATACGCGGCTCATCGCTGAACCAGCCTACCGGCGGCTCCTGGCTGCCGAACCCCTTCTGCGCCGTTCGATACCGGCTCTCATCATCATCTTCCTGATCGTCATCGCCGCACTGCGCGTGCTGTCGCTGATGAACGAGCGCGACGAGGCCGAGCGCGACGGTAAGGCGGTGCTAGGTCTCGCCGCCGGCCAGATGGCGAACGCAATCTCGGCCGACCCGACCGCGGCATCCAGCGGTGCAATTGATCTTCTGGAAAGCACGAGCCGCCAGGGCGCCATGGGCAGAAGCCATGTGCTTGTGATCACCGACAGCGCCTTCAAGATCATTGCCGTGTCGCCGCTGTCGACCGGCTGGCAAGGGCGATCGCTGGACAGCCTGGTGCTGGACGGCCAGCCGCTGTTCATGTTCGGCGACCGCGCCGGGGTCATGGATGTCAGCATCGGCGGCCAGGACTGGTACGCGGCGGTGAGCCTGACCCGGGACCGCAAGAACGCCGCCGCCGTGCTGGTGCCGCAGGAAGCGGTGTTCGACAACTGGCGCAAGACCGTCTCGCTCAACGTCACGCTGTTTGTGCTGACAGCCGGCGTGCTGATCATCATCCTCTACGCCTATTTCGGCCAGGCATCGCGCGCCCAGACAGCCGACCGCATCTATCTCGAAGCCCATCAGCGCATCGACATGGCGCTGGTTCGCGGTCGCTGCGGCCTGTGGGACTGGGACATGGTGCGCGGCAAGATGTACTGGTCGCGCTCGATGTACGACATGCTGGGCTACGAGCCCTGCAACTCGATGCTGTCGTTCGGCGAGGTCGACGACATCATCCACCCCGAGGACGGCGACCTGTTCGAGCTGGCCAACAAAATCGTCGAGCGCGAGATCGACCATATCGACCAGGTGTTCCGGATGCGTCACGCCGACGGCCAGTGGGTGTGGATGCGCGCCAGGGCCCAGGTGATCGACCCGGAAGCGCCTGAGATCCAGCTGATCGGCATTGCCGTCGACGTCACCGAGCAGCGGCATCTGGCGCTGCGCTCGGAGGCGGCCGACCTGCGCCTGCGGACCGCGATCGAAAACATCAACGAATCCTTCGTGCTGTGGGATGCCGCCCAGCGCCTGATCATGTGCAATTCCAAATACCAGAAGGACAACGGCCTGTCGGACCGCGACGTCATGCCGGGCGCTGCGCGCGCCGTGCTTGAAGAGCGCATGCTGGCCTTCGCCTCTGAACGGCGGCTGGCCAACACCAACGGGCCGCAAGGGGGCGCAACCTTCGAGCGGCAGCTCTCCGACGGCCGCTGGCTGCAGGTCAACGAACTGAGGACCCGGGACGGCGGCACGGTCTCCGTCGGCTCCGACATCACCCAGATCAAGCTGCACCAGGAAAAGCTGGTCGACAGCGAGCGCCGGCTGATGGCGACCATCCACGACCTCAGCCTCGCCCGCCGGGCCGAGGAAGAGCGCGCCAAGGAACTGGTCGAGCTCAACCGCGAATATATGAAGGAAACCGAGCGCGCCGAGGCCGCCAATCGGGCCAAATCCGAATTCCTAGCCAACATGTCGCACGAGCTGCGCACGCCGCTCAACGCCATCATCGGGTTCTCCGAACTGATGGAACAAGGCCTGTTCGGGCCGCTCGGTTCGCCGCGCTACGAGGAATATGCCAACGACATCAACGGCAGCGGCAAATATCTGCTCGGCGTCATCAACGACATACTCGATATGTCGAAGATCGAAGCCGGCCAATTCTCGGTGGACCGCGAGGAAATCGATCTCTGCCCGCTGATCCGCGAGACGGTGCGGGTGATCTCGCTGCAGGCGGCGGAGAAATCGATCACGGTCGAAACCCGCATCGCCGATACGATGACGCTGTTCGCCGACCGCCGGGCGATCAAGCAGATCGCCATCAATCTGCTGTCGAATGCGGTGAAGTTCACCGGCCAGGGCGGCCATATCTCGGTGCGCGCCCGCAACACGTCAGGCGCGCTGGTGCTGACCATCGAGGACAATGGCTGCGGCATTCCGAAGGAGGCACTGAGCAAGCTCGGCCGCCCCTTCGAACAGGTGCAGAACCAGTTTTCGAAGAACCACGCCGGTTCCGGCCTCGGCCTTGCCATCTCGCGCTCGCTGGCCGAGTTGCAAGGAGGAGCGCTGAAAATCCGCTCGACCGAAGGCGTCGGCACGATCGTGTCGGTGCGCATCCCGGTGAAGAAGGCGCAGCCGGCGGTGAAGGCGGCGGCCTGACGGCCCGCCAATGCCAGCGGTGCTCTCCGCCGCGTTCAAGGACTGAGTAGCCCCGGTCATGTAAGGGCTCCGGCGGCTTTCGCCGCCGGAGACATATCGCCATTTCACTCCATGCTGTCGTCGCCGCCGTCCCATTGGTGGTGGCGGCCCATGCGGCCTTTCTTTGGGAGTTCGTTGCGCTCGATCTTGCCGTCATTGTTGCGGTCGAGCATGGCGAACACCTTTTTCTCGCGCCCGGTGATGTCGTCCGTGGTCAGCGTGCCGTCGCCCTTGCTGTCGTAGCGGGCAACGATGCGCTTGGCCATTTCCTCGAACCGCGCCTTCTCCAGCGCGTCAGCGAGCTGGGCGACTGTCAGCTTGCCGCCATTATCGGCGACCAGCTTCTTCAGCCGCGCGTTCATGGCGTCGGAAAACTGGTCGAAGCTGATGGTGCCGTTGGAATCCTTCATCGCCTTGTCGAGGCGCATCATGGTGCCCTCGCGCATTCTGGCGCTGGCATTGTTCTCGGCATAGGCGGTGGTGCCAACGGCGCCGGCAAGCGCGACGAAGGCAAGGGCAAGTCCGGTTGTCTTTCTCATGGGTATTCTCCTGTTGCATCGTCACCCCCGATGCGATCCGAAACAGCCGCCAGCGCTTCACGCCCTCACAACCGTTTCGTACGAAGCAAAAGGTCGAAATCCTTTCTGACCTTTTGCGACGTCTCCTTGAGGTGTGCTTCCAGCACACCGAAATCCGGCAGGTCAGTCACCGCCAGAAGCAGATCCGACAGTCCCGGCGGAACGTCATCGCGTTCGAATGCGCCGGTGAGGCAAAGCCGCGTCATCTGGGTCAGCGCCAGATAGAGCTGGTAGGCTTCGCAAAGCTGCTGCCTGACGTCAGCCTCGGCGAAATCCGGCGACAGATGCGCCAGAATTTCGCCGGTCGCGGTCACCCTGCGGCCGGCTTCGACCTGCCCGGTTATAACCGCCACCTGCGCGATGAATTCGAGGTCGATGAGGCCGCCGGAGATGAGCTTGATGTCCCAGAGATCGCGCGGCGATTTTTCCTTCTCGATCAGCGCGCGCATCTCGGATGCCTCCGCCCTCACCTTGGCGGCGTCGCGCGGCAAGGCCAGAAGTGCCGCCACCTCGGCCTCGACCTCGGCGCAAAGGGCCGCGTCACCGCCGATGGCGCGAGCCCTTGCCAAAGCCATGTGCTCCCAGGTCCAGGCCTCCTGGCGCTGGTATTTCTTGAAGGCATCGATGTGGGTGGCCACCGGCCCCTTGTTGCCGGATGGCCGCAAGCGCAGGTCGAGCTCGTAGAGAACGCCTTCGGCGGTCGGCGCCGAGACAGCCGCGATCAGCCGCTGCGTCATCCTGGTATAGTAGTGCGATGGTGCGAGCGGCTTGTCGCCGTCGGACTCGTCGGCATTCGCGTCGTGGTCGTAGAGCAGAATGAGGTCGACATCGGAGCCGGCGGTGAGCTCGCGGCTGCCGAGTTTGCCCATGCCGAGCAGCGACACGGTGCCGCCGGCGATGCGGCCATGACGCAGCGCGAATTCGGTGGTCACCGCCTGCAATGCGGCGTCGATGGTGAGGTCGGCGAGATCGGAAAAGGCGCGGCCGGCGCGCGCCGGGTCGATCGAGCCGGCGAGCAGCCTGACACCGATCAGGAATTTCTGCTCGGAGGCAAAGATGCGCAAACGGTCGAGCACGTCCTCATAAGCCCGGTCGCCTTCGGTGAAAGCGGCCAACCGCGCTGAGAGATAGGCTCGGTTGGGCAGTTCGGCGAGCAGCGCCGGGTCGAGCAGACCGTCGAAGACATGCGGGCGCCTTGTGATGATTGCCGCCAGCCGAGGCGCGGCGCCCATGATCGTCGCCATAAGCTTCAGCAGGGCGGGATTCGACTGCAGCAGCGAAAACAGCTGGATGCCGGCGGGCAGGCCGGCGAGGAATTCGTCGAAGCGAACCAGCGCCTCGTCGGCCCGGCGCGTCTGGCCGAAGGCTTTGAGCAGCGCCGGCGTCAGTTCGGTCAGCCGCTCGCGCGCTTCCGCCGACTGGGTGGCGCGATAGCGACCGAAATGCCAGCCTCGAATGACGCGGCAGATGTCGCTTGGCCGCTGGAAGCCAAGGCCGTGCAAGGTCTGCAGCGTGTCGGGATCGTCGACATCGCCTGTGAAGACCAGATTGCCGACGCCGGCCGACAATTCAGGCGCGGTCTCGAACAGCGCGGCGTAATGGCGCTCGACCTCATGCAAAGCCGCGCGAAAGGTTTGGGCAAATCTGGCGGCATCGGCAAAGCCCAGCATATGGGCGATGCGTTCCAGCCCTTCATCATCGTCGGGCAGAATATGCGTCTGCTCGTCGGCGACCATCTGGATGGCGTGTTCGACGCGGCGCAGAAACCAATATTGCTGCCTGAGCGCGTCGCGTGCATCGGCGGTGATCCAGTTGCGCGCCGCCAGCGCACCCAGCATCGGCACCGTCTCGCGGCCGCGCAGCTCCGGAAAACGGCCGCCGGCGATCAGTTGCTGGGTCTGGACGAAGAACTCGATTTCGCGAATGCCGCCGCGGCCGAGCTTGACGTTGTGTCCTTTGACCGCGATCTCGCCATGACCCTTGTGGGCATGGATCTGGCGCTTGATCGAATGAACGTCGGCGATCGCCGCATAGTCCATGTATTTGCGCCAGACATAGGGCTGCAATTCCCGCAGGAACGCGTCCCCGGCATCGAGATCGCCGGCCACGGGACGCGCCTTGATCATGGCGGCGCGCTCCCAGTTCTGGCCGCGCGCCTCATAGTAGCGAAGTGCTGCCTCGACCGGGATCGCCAGCGGCGTCGAGCCTGGATCGGGACGAAGCCTCAAATCGGTGCGGAAGACATAGCCGTGCCCGGTGCGGTCCTGCAGGATGCGGACCAGCCTGCGGGTCAGGCGCGCAAACAGCTCTGTGGCGTCGAGCGGATCGACGATTGCCGGCGCATCCGGATCGAAGAAGACGACGAGGTCGATGTCGGAGGAGAAATTCAGTTCATGCGCGCCAAGCTTGCCCATGCCGAGCACGATCCAGCCGGATTGCCGTGACGGATTTTCGGGATCGGGCAATTTGAGCTTGCCTTGGCTGTGCGCCTCGCGCAGCAGGAAGTCGACCGCCGCACAGGTGCAGGCATCGGCGAGATTGCTGAGGCGCCTTACCGTCAGCGCGGCATCGGCCTCGCCGGAGAGGTCTGCAAGTGCGATCAGGAAGTGAGCTTCACCCTTCCACTGCCTGAGTTCCATCATCAGGCTGGATTCGGAAACGGTCTCGGAAAAGGCGGCCTTGCCGATCGCTTCGGCGATGGCGAGCAGCCGAGCCTCGACACTGTCATCGAACAGCGCGTCGAGGATTTGCGGCCGGCGGCGCGCGACATCGCGGAGGAAAGGCGAGAGATCGAAGACGGCAGCGAGAAACTCCTGGGCCGCGCCCTTGCCCCCTAGGAATTTCGCCAGCCGCGGCAGGTTCTCGTCCTTGGCATCGCCAGCGATCTCCGACAGTTCACGCCGGGCGCGGGTCTCATCCAGCGGCGCGAGCTGCGCCGCCAGTTGCAGGCGCCATTCGGTCTCGATCCGTTTCGCAGCCATCCTCACCGCCATCAATGGTCCTCCCGCGCCGGGAAGCTCATGATAACGGACAATCCGGGATTGGCAGGCAGAAGTTCAAGCCGGCCATTGTGAAAAGTCATGATCGCCTTGGCGAGGCTGAGGCCAAGACCGGATCCCGGCTGCGAGCGGCTCTTTTCCAGCCGCACGAAGCGCTCGGTCGCCCTGGCGCGGTCGGCGTCATCGGGGATGCCATGGCCGTTGTCGGCAACAGAAAGGCGGATTTCGTGACCGACGCGCTGCAGGGCTACGCGCACGGCAGGCTTTTCCGTCGCATCGGTCGAGTATTTGATGGCGTTGTCGACGATGTTCGACAGTGCCTGGCCGATCAGCTCGCGGTTGCCATCGACGGAAAAATTCCCGTCCGCGGCAGTTTCAAGCACCACGCCAGCCTCCTCCGCCACCGGCTCATAAAGCTCGACAACGTCATGCACCGCGGCGGCGAGATCGACCTTGCTGGTGCTCTCCGAGGAATAGCCGGCCTCCAGCCTGGAGATCATCAGGATGGCGTTGAAGGTTTTTATCAGCTGGTCGGATTCGGCGATGGTGCCTTCCAGCGCCTGCCGGTAGTCGGTGGTCTTGTGCTTGCCCGAAAGTGTCGCCTCAGCGCGGTTGCGCAGTCTGGTCAGCGGCGTCTTCAAATCATGGGCGATGTTGTCGGAGACCTGCTTCAGCCCATCGTTGAGCGTCGCTATCCTGGCCAGCATGGTGTTGAGGTTTTCCGACAGGCGGTCGAACTCATCGCCGGCGCCGGTCACCGGCAGCCGTCCCGTGAGATCGCCGCCCATGATGCGGCGGCTTGCCTCCGAGACGCTGTCGATGCGCTTCAGCGCGGCGCGGCCGACAAGGAACCAGATCAGCAGCCCGCCCAGGCCCATCATGCCCAGCGCCAGCATCAGGGCGCGGCGGACGACGGCGCGGAAGCGCTCGGGCTCGCCGAGATCGCGGCCGACCAGCATGATCATCTGGTTGGGCAGCCGCAGCACCAGCGCGATGGCGTTGTGGCCCTTCTCGCCCTCGGGCTGAATTTCGGTCTCGCCGGGCTGCGCGCCATTCGGGTCAGAAGCCTGGTTGCGCTGCCGTTCGAGCTCACCTTCGCCGAAACGGCGATAGGAGAAGGGTTCGGTCGTCCAGCCATCGGTCTCGAGCACCCCCGGTGCCAGGCTCTGCACGTTGCCGGTGAGGATCTGGCCGTTGACATCGGCAATGAGATAGAGGTTGGCGCCGGGCTGGCGCGAGCGCTGCTCGACGACGCGCACCAGCCGCGGCAGGCCGCCGCTCTGATAGGCACGGGCGAGGCCGAGCACCTCGTCATTGATGGTCTGCTGGGTCTGGCCGGTCAGCATGCGGGCCGACAACGACGTCATGTAGAAGACCAGCAACACGGCACATAGCGCGAAAAGCAGGAAATAAAGCGCTGAAAGCCGCGCCGCCGTCGTCCTCATGATGGCCGGCAGGGAAAGGGCCATCGAGTTCTAGCTCATGATGAGATTTGGCTGAAATCTCATCATGACCTACCCCTTTGTTGGAGCATGATCTTCTCCAAAAACCGGTACCTACTTTTTGGGATCATGCTCTAGCCGCTCTTCAGCATATAGCCGGCGCCGCGAACCGTATGCAGGATCGGCTTGTCGAAACCCTTCTCGATCTTGCCACGCAGGCGCGAGACGTGAACGTCGATCACGTTGGTCTGCGGATCGAAATGATAGTCCCAGACATTTTCGAGCAGCATGGTGCGCGTCACCACCTGGCCGGCATGGCGCATCAGATATTCGAGCAGGCGGAATTCGCGCGGCTGCAGCGTGATCTCGCGCGCCGCGCGCTTGACCGAATGGGACAGCCGGTCAAGCTCGAGATCGCCGACCCTGTAGACGGTTTCGGCCTCCCTGGCGCTGGCGCGGCGGTTCAGCACCTCGACGCGGGCGAGCAATTCGGAAAAGGCATAGGGCTTGGTCAGATAGTCGTCCCCGCCGGCGCGCAGACCGGTGACGCGGTCATCGACTTCGCCCAGCGCCGACAGGATCAGCACCGGCGTGGTGTTGCCGCGCGAGCGCAGGCCGGCAATGACGGAGAGCCCGTCGCGGCGTGGCATCATGCGGTCGACGACCATCACGTCATAGTCGCCGGCATCGGCCAGCGCAAAGCCGGTTTCGCCGTCGCCGGCGACATGGGCGGTGTGCCCAGCCTCGGCAAAGGCCTTCTGCATATAGTCGGCCGCCTCGCGATCGTCTTCTATGACGAGAATCTTCATAGAGCCGTTATACGCGATTTCGCCGGAAGATTGAGGGGCCGCCATAAGCGCAAAAGCTTTCGTTCAAGCATGTCGTTTTGCAAAAACCGCCGTGCACTTTTGGGCGACATGCTTCGATGTTAGAGCGGCAGCGGGCGATGGGGGCCCGCTGCCGCCGGGGGCAGAACACGATGACTGACTAACGCGTTCGGCCCCTTGCTTCCCGTGCGGCGGCTCGGGGGTGTTGAAACCGCCGCACTGGAAACTGTGTGATGTCAGCCTTTGGCGACTGGCAGCGCGACGAAGCGGTTTGAATCGTCGCGGGTGATCTGCATCAGCACCGCCTTGCGGCCGGACTTGACCGCATCGGCCATCGCCTTGGCGACGTCTTCGGTGCCGTTCACCTCCGTCGAATTGACCGAGGTGATGACATCGCCGGGCTGGATGCCGCGGTCGGCGGCATCGCTGTCGGGATCGACATCGGTCACCACCAGGCCCTTGCCGTTTTCCGACTTGGTGACGGTGAGGCCGAGATCGGCCAGCGCGGCGGGCTTTGCCGGTGCCGCGGGCTGCTGCGGGTCGGCCGAGGCCTGCTTGTCAGTGGATGGCAACGTGCCGAGATCGACCTTGATGGTCTGGCTCTTGCCGTCGCGCCACACCGTGACGTCGACCGACTTGCCGGGTGGGTACGCGCCGATCAGACGAGCCAGTTCCTTCGGCGATGCGACGTCCTTGCCTTCGACCTGGGTGATCACGTCACCGGCGGTGATGCCGGCCTTCTTGCCGGGGCCACCGTCCTGGGCGCCCGAAACCAGAGCCCCGTTCTGCGACTTCAGGCCCAGCGATTCGGCGATGTCCGATGTAACCGGCTGGATTTCGACGCCGAGCCAGCCACGCTGCACCGAGCCGCTCTTCATCAGATCCTGCACCACCTGCTTGGCGGTGGAGGCCGGAATGTCGAAGGCGATGCCGACGCTTCCGCCCGACGGCGAGAAGATCGCGGTGTTGATGCCGACGACCTGGCCGTTGAGGTTGAAGGTCGGGCCGCCCGAATTGCCGCGGTTGACCGAGGCGTCGATCTGGATGAAGTCGTCGTAGGGACCGGCGCCGATATCACGGCCACGGGCCGAGACGATGCCTGCGGTGACGGTGCCGCCGAGGCCGAACGGATTGCCGACGGCCACCACCCAGTCGCCGACGCGAACCTTGGAATCGTCGGCGAAATCGACATAGGTGAACTTGCCGACGCCATCGACCTTGAGCACCGCCAGATCGGTGCGCGGATCGGTGCCGATCAGCTTGGCGTCAAGCTCCTTGCCGTCATTCATCACCACTGTGAAGGCGGAGCCTTCCTCGACGACATGGTTGTTGGTGACGAGATAACCGTCATCGGAGATGAAGAAGCCCGAACCCTGCGCCACCGGACGCGGCTGGTCGTTGTTATGGTCGCGGTGGCTGAAGCGACGATTGCCGCCGCCTTGGCCGTTCTGATCGCCAAAGCCCCGGAATTGCTTGAAGAACTGGCGCAGCTGCGGATTGTCGGGGAGGTTGTTCATGCCGTCCGGATCGTCGGACTGGTCGGAGCCGTCATCGGCGGCAGGCTCGATCTTGGCCTTGACCTTGACGCTGACCACGGCCGGCGAAACGCGCTCGACGACATCGGCAAAGCCCGGCACCTGGGGCGCTTCGACCCGCACGGCATCGGCCAGAACGGGAGCTGTACCAGTGGCAACGGCGCCGAAACCGATGCCGCCGGCAATGGCCAGCGAAGCGGCGGCGGCCAACAGGCGCTTGCGGGTGCGGGAATATGGGTTGGGGGCGATAGTCATGGGTCTCATATCCTCTTTTCACTGGATGCGGCTCAGGCAGAGCATCCTCGGACAAGAGAAATAGAGAGGCGCACATTACCGCGCCATTTCCGAAGCATGAAAGTTTTGTAATGTTGGGCGGACGCACAAATCGCTTGGTTGCGCTCGCCTGCTGCGCTATGGTGTACACAACTCAGCACAAGGCTTTCACAATGACAGCAAGCACCACCATGACCATTCGAGTCTCGTCCGAGACCAAGCTGAAGCTGGAGCAGATCGCTACCGATACCAGGCGTAGTAAATCATTCCTCGCCGCCGAGGCGGTCTCAGCCTATGTCGATCGCGAGCTGGATATCATCGAAGGCATAAAACGTGGCATGGCCGACGCAGAGGCTGGCCGCGTCGTGCCCCACGACGACGCCATGGCGGAGGTCGACGCGGTGATCGAAGCAGCGAAAGCCAGGCGCGCAGGCAAGGCGTGAAGCGGTTCGTCACCTGGTCGCGAGAGGCGCTGGACGATCTCACGCAGCAAGTTGCCTTTATCGCTCAGGACAATCCTGCCGCCGCCCGACGCCTCGCGGACCGTATCCGTGAAATGGGCCGGGGCCTTGGTGATATGGCGACGGGCCGACCTGGCCGGGTAACAGGCACTTATGAGAAGCCCATCGGCCGCCTGCCCTACATCATTGCCTATGAATTGCGCCTGATCGCCGGCCGTCAGAGCATTGTTATCCTGCGCGCCATCCACACGTCGCGGGACTGGCCTTTGGAGGAATGGCCGAGCTAGTCGCTCAGCATCTTGTCCAGCGCCGCCTGTTCCTCGGCGCTCAGCGCCTTGGTTGCCAACGAGCGGCGGGAGCGTGTGGTCAGCACAATGAAAATGCCGCCGACTAGAAGCAGAAGCACCGGCGTGCCCCAAAGCAAGGCGTTGCGCGGGCTGAAGCGCGGCTTCAACAGCACGAACTCGCCGTAGCGCGACACGATATAGTCCATCACCTGCTGGTCGGTATCGCCGGCAACCAGGCGCTGGCGCACCAGGATGCGCAGGTCGCGGGCGAGGTCTGCATCGGATTCGTCGATGGACTGGTTCTGGCAGACCATGCAGCGCAGGCCTTCCGACAGTAGCCGCGCCCTCGCCTCGAGCGCCGGATCGGTGAGAACCTCGTCCGGTTTCACCGCTTGCGCCGCGCCGGCAAACAGCAGCGCCAGAAGCAGGGTGAGCGAGGCCAACGAGAACCTGGTGCTCACGGCGCGCCTGCCGACGGCATGGAGGCTGCCTGCTTGCGGCGGCGCGAGGGTGCGCCAACCCGCAGGCGACGGTCGAGCAGCGACATTGCGGCTCCCGCCATCATCACCAGAGCTCCGCCCCAGATCAGCGTCACCAGCGGCTTCCACCACAGGCGCACCACGACGGATCCATCGGTGCCTTCATCGCCCAGCGACAGATAGAGCTGGCTGAAGCCGATCGTCTCGATGCCGGATTCGGTCGTCGTCGTCTGCCGCACCGGAAAGAAGCGCTTGGCCGAGGTGATTTCGGCTGAAACGCCGCCATCGGCGCCGATCAGGGAAAAGCGGCCGCGCTGCTCGCTGTAGTTCGGACCCTGCGCCGGGAAGAGGCCGTCGAAACGCAGCGTGTGGCCGGAGAGTTCGACGCTCTCGCCGGCATGCATCGACAGTATCCTTTCGGTGCCGAAGCACAGCGTGCCGACAATGCCGAGCGTCGTCAGCCCGAGGCCGAGATGGGCAAGTGCAGTGCCGAACACCGAACGCGGCAGGCCGGCGAAACGGCGCAGCATGATGGCGTGCGACACATTGCCAAAGCCGGACTTGACGGCGAGGTCGGTGAGCGCGCCGCAGACCAGCCAGCAGGCGAGGCCGACACCAAGGGCGGCGAACACCGACGCGCCGTCGATGAACAGCCCGGTGACCAGCATCGCCAGGAGAGCGGCGCCGAAAGCCGCCATCAAGCGCTGGGCGACGGCATAGAGGTCACCGCGCTTCCAGGCGAGCAATGGTCCGAAAGGAACCACGACCAGCAGCGGCACCATCAGCGGGCCGAATGTCAGGTTGAAGAAGGGGGCGCCGACTGAGATCTTGCCGGCCGAAAGCGCTTCGACCGCCAGCGGATAGAGCGTGCCGACCAGCACGGTGGCCGTGGCCGTGGTCAGGAACAGATTGTTGAGGACGAGTGCGCCTTCGCGCGAGATCGGGTGGAACAGGCCGCCGGCCGTCAGCCGCGAGGCGCGCAGCGCAAACAGGGCCAGCGAGCCGCCGATGAACAGCGTCAAAATGCACAGGATGAAGATGCCGCGGGTCGGATCGGTGGCGAAAGCATGCACCGAGGTCAGCACGCCGGAGCGCACCAGGAAGGTGCCGAGCAGCGACAGCGAGAAGGTGAGGATGGCAAGCAGCAGCGTCCAGATCTTGAGCGCCGAACGCTTCTCCATGACGATCGCCGAATGCAGAAGAGCCGTGCCGGCCAGCCACGGCATAAAGGAGGCGTTTTCGACCGGATCCCAGAACCAGAAGCCGCCCCAGCCGAGCTCGTAGTAGGCCCAGTAGGAGCCCATCGCGATGCCGCCGGTGAGGAACATCCAGGCGACCAGCGTCCACGGCCGCACCCAGCGCGCCCAGGAGGCATCGATGCGGCCTTCGATGAGGGCGGCGACCGAGAAGGAAAAGCAGATAGAGAACCCGACATAGCCGAGATAGAGCAGCGGCGGATGGATGGCGAGGCCAAGATCCTGCAGGACCGGGTTGAGATCGCGGCCCTCGATCGGCGCCGGATTGAGCCGGGTGAACGGATTGGATGTCGCCAGGATGAACAGGAAGAAGGTGGCGCCGATCGCCCCCTGCACGGCCAGCACATTGGCGCGCAGCGTCGCCGGAAGGTTGGAGCCGAAGACAGCGACCAGCGCACCGAAGAAGGTCAGGATCAGCACCCAGAGCAGCATCGAGCCTTCGTGATTGCCCCAGGTTCCGGTGATCTTGTAGATCAGCGGCTGCAGCGAATGCGAGTTTTCCCACACGCTCGCCACCGAGAAATCGGAACTTGCATAGGCGCCGGCGAGTGCTGCGAACGATAGCGCCGTGAGCGCGAAGCCTGTGACCGTGACGGGACCGCCGACAGCCATCAGCCTCTGGTTGCCGGTACGGGCGCCGATCAGCGGCACCAGCGTCTGCACCAGCGACAGCACAAAGGCGAGGACGAGCGCGAAGTGTCCGGTCTCAACCATTACTGGCTCTTGCTCTCTTGCCACACGCCCTTGGCCTTCAGCCCGTCAGCGACTTCCTTGGGCATGTAGCGCTCGTCATGCTTGGCCAGCACGCTGTCGGCGACGAAAACGCCGTCGGCGCCAAAGCTGCCTTCGGTGATGACGCCCTGCTCCTCGCGGAACAGATCGGGCAGGATGCCGGTATAGCTGACCTTGACCGATTTGTGCGTGTCGGTGACCGAGAACGCAACCGTCGCGCCCTGCCCGCGCACGACCGTGCCCTTTTCGACGAGGCCGCCGAGCCTGATGCGCTGTCCCGGCTGCAAGCTGGCGGTGGTCAGATCGGCGGGCATATAGAAATAGGAGGCCTTCTGGCCCAACGCATAGAAGGTCAGCCCGGTGGCGGCGCCGAGGAAGGCAAGACCTCCGACAATCACCGACAATCGCTTCTGCTTGCGCGTCATGTCCTACTCCGTCGCCGTCAGGCCGAGCGAGGCGGCAAAGGCGGTGAATTTCTTCGCTTCCTCACTGTCGGCGCCAAACACGGCAATACCGCGATGCAGCGCGTCCCGCGCCTGGTCGGCCTTGCCCAGCACAACATAGGAACGAATGAGCCGCATCCATCCTTCCGTGTCGCGCGGATTTTGCCGCAATTTTTCGTCGAGGCCGGCGACCATGGTTTCGATCATGGCCTGCCTGTCCCGCGGCGCCATCGACGAGGCGGCATCGACGGCTGCGGCGTCGGGGCCTTTGGCGGGCTCTCCTGACGCGACGCTGCGGTTGGCGGCCTCGGCCAGTGCCTGTTGGACAGCTCCGCGCCATGGCGAATCCTGCGGCAGGGAATCGAGCATTTTCTGCCAAGCCGTGGTTGCCTCGGGTATGCGGCCTTCCTGGGCCAGCGCCATCGCCAAATAGAACGAGGCTTTCGCGTTTGCCGGGTCGAGTTTTAGCGCCTGTTCGAAAGCGGATTGCGCATCGGCCGAAACGATGCCGCCGGCCGCATTGGCAATCGCTTCGCCGAGACCGGCCTCGCGGGCAGCCGTGTCGCCATCGAGGCGGATGGCATTGCGATAGGCGGTCACGGCATCGGGAAAGCGCTGCAGGCGCAGATAGATCGGGGCGAGCACGTCCCAGCCGCGTCCATCGCCAGGGTTGGCGGCAAGATGGGCCTCGGCGCGCGCCACCAACTCATCGACCGAACTATCGGCCGGATTCTTGGCCAGCCGTTCGGCAAGCGGCTGCGACGGCAGATCGGGCGAGCCGAGCTGGCTGTACATGCCCCAGCTGAGCAGCGGGACCATCAGCACCGCTGATGTCGCCACCAGCCTGGCCGCCTTTGACGGCTGCTGAAGCGTCGCGGCATCGGCCTGGCCGGCATTTCCCAGCCGAAGGACGCGGCGGGCGATTTCGGCGCGCGCCTCCTCGGCTTCCGCCGGCTGGATCAGGCCGCGCGCGGCGTCACGCTCGAGCTCGGCCAATTGATCGCGATAGACTTCGAGGTCATGGTCGCTGCTGGTCGGAGCGTCCGTGCCGCCGCCGGTCAGCGGCAGCAGCACCGCCAGGCTTGCGCCCAGCGTGAGGAGTGCGGCTATGACCCAGAACAGCATGGTTCTTCCAATAGAGCGAGAGCCCTGCTCTCACAACATGAGGTCGCTGCGACGCTTTGACGGGATTCCGACCCCGGCCCAATGTTCAGGTCAGCGGCGTCCAGCTGCCGTCGGCGTTGCGGCATGCGGTGCCCCGCGCGGTCTGGCCGCCCGTGCCGGTAAACACTGTATGGGTGTACTGGCGGCAATCCTGCGAGCCGACGCGGTAGGGCTGGGCCGCGACGACTTCGCCGGAATGGGCCGAACTGTCGCCCTTCCAGGTCACCTTCTGGCCGCTCGCGGTATATTCGAGCGCCTTGTACTCCGCCTCGAGCGCCTTGCGCTTCTCGGTGCTGGTCAGGCCGCTGCCGATCGACCCGCCGACGAGCCCGCCAGCCATGGCCGAGATGATCGTCGTCGCGACCTTGGCACCCGAGGGAGGTGACGCGGGCGGATTGGTGATGGAGATATCCGGGCCACTGCCCTTGCCCAGCGTTCCGCAGCCGGAAAGAGCGAGCAGTGCGGAAACGAGCGCAACGCGAATCTTCATGCCAACAACCGGTTTTCTTGAACGGGATGCGCTGGGGGCCGCGTCATCGGGGGCGTCAGGACGTCATACTATTGACATTTGTCGGAAATTTGGCCGTTTTTAACGGCTTTTGTGCAATCGAGGGGCCGCCATAACACAGGCATTCGGCCGTGTCGATTGGCCCTGGGCAGTACATCATTGCAAGCTCCGCAAGCGCACAACCGCCTTCAGCCCGCCCATCGTGGAGCGTTCCAGCGCCAGCGCCCCGCCATACTCGTTGACGAGGTCGGCAACGATGGCAAGTCCGAGCCCGGTTCCCGGCTTTGTCTCGTCGAGGCGCCGGCCGCGTTTCAAGACATCGCGGGCCTTGTCCTCGGGGATGCCGGGACCGTCATCCTCGATCGATAGCTCGAACAGGCCGGCTGCGGCCGGCGTGACGGATACGGCAACAGTGCTCTTCGCCCATTTCATCGCATTGTCGAGAAGGTTGCCGAGCAGTTCCTCCAAATCCTCGCGCTCGCCAGCAAAGACGATGTCGGCCGCCGGCAGCGTAAGCGACAGGCTGACATCAGGCTTGAGTTTTTGCAGCACGCGCACCATGCGCTGCACCAGCGGCGTCACCGGCGTGCGGTAGACGACGCTGTCGCGCTGCGCCGCGACCCGTGCCCGCTGCAGGTAGTGGTCGACCTGTTTCTGCATCGACGCCGCCTGGTCGGCGATGAGCTGGCCCTTGGCGCCGCCTAGAGCCCGGCCCTCATTGATCAGCACGGCGAGCGGCGTCTTCAGCGAATGGGCAAGGTTGCCGACCTGCGTACGCGAGCGCTCGACGATGCGCTTGTTGTTTTCGATCAGCGCATTGGTTTCGTTGGCGAGCGGCTCGATCTCGGCGGGAAACCGGCCATCGAGCCGCTGCGCCGTGCCTTCGCGCACCTGGGCAAGCGCGTTGCGAACCCGGCGCAAGGGCTGGAGGCCGAGCAGGATAGCGATCGCATTGATGGCGATCATGCCGACGCCGAACAGGCTGAGATAGGTCAACAGGCGGCCCTGGAAGGTGGCGATCTCGTGCTCGAGCTCGGTCTTGTTGCCCATCACGCGGAAGCGCGCGGCGCGGTTCTTGGCATCGAGGACGAATTCGCTTTCGAACACTTGCAGTTCCTCGTCACCGATGCCGTCGGTGGAATAGCTGCGCTGGAAACTGGAATTGAAAGGCACCTCGGCAACGGTCGGCGACGGGATCGTCGTGGTCATCGAGGACGAATGAAGGTTGCCGTGCACGCCTTCGGAAGCCGGCTCCACCGACCAGTACCAGCCCGAATTCGGCTCCGAGAAGCGCAGGTCGCCAAGGTCGGGAGCGCCGGTGAGCTGGCCGGTTTCGGAAACGCCGACGGAGCCGATCAAATTGAACAGATGCGCCGACAGCAGGCTGTCGAAGCCGCGCTCGCTGGCCTGGCGGTAGAGCGTGGTGATCAGAGTGAAGATGACGATCAGGGTGAGGATCGCCCAGATCGTGGAAAAGCCGATGACGCGGAAGGCCAGCGAGCGAGGCCAGAGCCGCGCCGAAAAAGGCTTCCTTGCTGGTATGGGGAGCGGTTCCGCCTTACGCCTCCGGCTCACGCATGCGATAGCCCATGCCGCGCACGGTTTCGATCATGTCGATGCCCATCTTCTTGCGCAGCCGGCCGACAAAGACCTCGATGGTGTTGGAATCGCGGTCGAAATCCTGGTCGTAGAGATGCTCGACCAGCTCGGTGCGCGACACCACCTCGCCCATATGGTGCATCAGATACGCCAGCAGGCGGAACTCATGCGAGGTCAGCTTCAGCGGCACGCCGTTGACATCGGCCTTGGAGGCCTTGGTGTCGAGGCGCAGCGGCCCGCAAGTGAGCTCGGACGAGGCATGGCCGGCGGCGCGGCGGATCAGCGCCCTCACCCTGGCCAGTACCTCCTCGATGTGGAACGGCTTGGTGACATAGTCGTCGGCGCCGGCATCGATGCCCGACACCTTGTCGCTCCAGCGGTCGCGCGCTGTCAGGATCAGCACCGGCATCTTGCGGCCGTTGCGGCGCCAGCGCTCGACGACGCTGATGCCGTCCATCTGCGGCAGGCCTATGTCGAGCACGACGGCATCGTAGGGCTCGGTGTCGCCGAGGAAATGCCCCTCCTCGCCGTCATAGGAGCGGTCGACGACATAGCCGGCATCGACCAGCGCGTCGGCCAGTTGCCGGTTGAGATCCTTGTCATCTTCGACGACGAGTACGCGCATGATCGGTCAGGCCTGTTGATGGGTCAGCTATAGGCCGATTCCGGTGGTCTGGGAAACGACCCTGCAAGGGGGAAGATTGGATCAGTTCGCCGGGACGACGATCTCGGAGCGGCGCGGACGCTGGCCGTCCTTGCCCGGCACAAGCACGACGATGACGCAGACCTCCTGGCCGCCACGCGTCGTCTGCGAAGCCTTGGCCAGCGTGCCGCCATTCTGCTCGGCAACCTGCTGGCCGATCGCGTAGCAATCCGCCGCGGCTGCCGGCGTCGCTTGCGACGCCAACAGGCCGGCCGCTGTGAGCGCCAGTATCGCGGTTCTGACATGAGAGCGAAGCGTTTTCATGGTCGGCGTTGTAACGCAACTGTGCTGAACGTGAAATGAACGGTAAACGGGTGAAAATCCATCCCCGCAATACCCCCTGCGCGCGCAACGAATGAATGCGATCCTACCGCCCAGTCCCTCAGACCGGGCAATGGATTCATAACCGGAAAACCGGCTGCGCGGCTATGGTGTTTGCGCGCAGGTTCTCAATTCGCAGCCAGATTGGGAACAGGTCAAGGCGAGACCATTCTGAAGGGCCGCCCTAAATAGCGCGGGAAACGCCAAATCATCGGAGTGCGCCATGACGGATAAAGACCTTGCCGACCTTTACCGGGGCTATATCGCTTGCCTGAATGCCCAGGACTGGGCGGAAACTTGGAGACTTTGTCGGCGACGAGGTGCAGCACAATGGCGAAATGCTCGGCCTGTCGGGTTATCGCCGTATGCTCGAAGGCGATTTCGAGGCGATTCCCGACCTCCGCTTCAACATCGAACTGCTGGTCTGCCAGCCGCCGCGCGTGGCGGCGCGCCTGCATTTCGACTGTCATCCCAAGGGCGTGCTGTTCGGCCTGCCGGTGAACGGCAAGCGCGTGTCGTTCGCTGAGAATGTTTTCTACGAATTCGGAGAGGGTCGCATCCGCGAGGTGTGGTCAGTCATCGACAAGGCCGAGATCCAGGCGCAAATCTAGGTTGCTTCAATCACTTTGCTCGGTGAGGGCGCGTATCCGCAGCACCCCGTGGTAGAGCGCCAGGTCCTCGTCGTAGCGGGCCTCGGCGAACTCCAAGGACAGGCGGGTCTGGTCGCGCGAGCCGGTGGCGAAAGCGGCGCCGTCAAGGCGCGCCCGGATGCTGTCCATAATCAGACGCGTCTCGGCCTCGCCTTGCGCCTTCGACCAGACATGCAGCGTGATGAGCTGGTCGTCATCATTGTCGGCGCCGGTGTCCAGATCGAATGCGCTGGTCCTGCCATAGGTCACATAAGGGAAGGCGGCACTGTCGGCCGCCTGCTCGCGCAACCCGGCGCCGCCGAGCAGCGCCGTCAGCGAGGCATCGCTCTTCAATCTCATGAACAAGGCTTGCAGCAAATCGCCGGGCGCCGTCATCGTCGTCTCCGTTCGCCTGTCACGCTTTGAACAACCTCAGTTTCGCGCGCAACCTAACCGCGTTGCACGGATTTCGCCAGATGACGATCCGCCTGATGGAAGGCGGCGAATCGGGCGGCATGGCCCTTTCACGGACCGGGTTCTATTTGGCATGCGGGGAGTTTCAAGAAGGGTGTTATGAGGAGCCCTGTTTTGTCCGGCAATTCGAGGTCATTTCATGCGAACGCCACCGCTGCTGCCGGCTTTTGGAAAGCTTGGCGTCAAGCCCCCGGTCGCGATTGCGGCAGCACCCGCCCTGTCGAAGAGGACCGTGGCCCTGCGCATGCGCGAGATACTTTCAATGCATGGCGGCCTGGCCTTGAAGCTGTCGGTGGTGGCCTGGACAATCCTGATCCTGGCGGCGGCATTTTTCATGTCAAGGGCCTGATGCCGATATGGCAAACCGCTACGCGTTGCGCATGGACGAGCCCGAGAGCTGGACTATCTTCGACATCTTCACCGGCCAGCCTGTCGAGCTTAAGCAACAGGTAATGGTGGCCATGAATTTGCGCGATGCGGAAGCGATGGCCGACCGCCTGAACAGCCGGGACGTCAAGCGGCGGGCAAAAGCCGACCGCAAGTCCTGACGCACGCTGATCTCAGCCGCTCTGATTGCGAGACGAACGCGCGCTAACCGAAATCCGCGGCTGTGAGCACATATATGCTCTTGCGGGTGCGGGCGTAGGCCTTGCTGGCAATGTCATGGATGGAGCTGGACGCGGTGTCGAAAGCCGCCAGATAGGTGGCTTCCGCGGTCGCCGTCCCTGATGGCGCCTTCGAGAGGGCATCGGCTGCGACAGAGAAGGAAATCTGGAACATGCCGTCGTGGCCGACAAAGCGGATGCGCTTGCCGGCCTCGTCATAGAAGCGACTTGGATTGGGGAATGTCAGGCTCATGACGTGCCCCCCTTCGGCGCGGCGGCGGCTTTCTTGACTGTCGCCCGCTTCTTCTTCGGTGTCGGGTTCAAGGCTTCCGCGACGCGGTCGGCCTCTTCCTTGGCCAGGCGCAATTCCCTGAGCCTTGCCGTCTTGATCTCCCTGGCCCTCGCTTCGGACATGTAGTCGGAGGTTGCCTTGTTGCGCTCGGCCGTCTTCTTCTGCTTGTCCATGAAGCGGGCTTCAGCTTTTTCCATGATGCTCTGATTGCCTTCGGCCATCGCCTAAATCTCCTTCGTGCCTGAAATTGTGAAATCGAACTTACGATATAAATAGTCACTTTTGCCTCGAAATTCAATTTTTTGAAATATCTAGGCGCCTCGCGACGTTTTGAACCCTGCAGACATCATAATACTTTTTAATATTTAATTTTGGCCACGAATAATTTTTGGCACTCCTATCTATCGAGTGCCAACACGCCTATAAGAACGGCGCGGTCGCCTATGCCGGCCCCAGAAAGAAGTTCTCATGAAGTTTCGGCCACTCCACGACCGCGTCGTCATCCGGCGCGCCGAAGGCGATGTCAAATCCAAGGGCGGCATCATCATTCCCGACAATGCCAAGGAAAAGCCGCAGGAAGGCGAAGTCATCGCCGTTGGGCCGGGCGCACGCGACGAAAACGGCGCGCTTGTTCCGCTCGACGTCAAGGCCGGCGACTTCATCCTGTTCGGCAAATGGTCGGGCACCGAGGTCAAGATCGACGGCGAGGACCTGCTGATCATGAAGGAAGCCGACATTATGGGCGTCATCGACAAGAGCGAGACGGCCGCTACCGGCAAGAGCGGGACGGTCGTCACCGAGAAGAGCGTCAAAGCCAAGAAGGCTGCCTGACCGGCCTGGCTTTGCCAGGCTCCGGCGAGCCGCTTGCTTCACCACACCAACGGGATTGAAAAAAATGTCTGCCAAGGAAATCAAATTCGCCACCGACGCGCGCGACCGCATGCTGCGCGGCGTCGAGATCCTCACCAATGCGGTGAAGGTCACGCTCGGCCCCAAGGGCCGCAACGTCATCATCGACAAGGCCTATGGCGCGCCGCGCATCACCAAGGACGGTGTGACGGTGGCCAAGGAAATCGAGCTTGCCGACAAGTTCGAGAACATGGGCGCGCAGATGGTGCGCGAAGTGGCTTCGAAGACCAACGACCTCGCCGGTGACGGCACCACCACCGCCACGGTGCTGGCCGCATCGATCCTGCGCGAAGGCGCCAAGCTGGTTGCCGCGGGCATGAACCCGATGGACCTCAAGCGTGGCATCGACCAGGCTGTCGCCGCCGTGGTCAAGGACATCAAGGCGAAGGCCAAGAAGGTCAAGTCGTCGGCCGAGATCGCGCAGGTCGGCACCATCGCCGCCAATGGCGATGCCAGCGTCGGCGCCATGATCGCCAAGGCGATGGACAAGGTCGGCAATGACGGCGTCATCACCGTCGAGGAGGCCAAGACCGCCGAGACCGAACTCGACGTCGTCGAAGGCATGCAGTTCGACCGCGGCTATCTCTCACCCTATTTCGTCACCAATGCCGACAAGATGCGCGTCGAACTGGAAGAGCCTTACGTGCTCATCCACGAGAAGAAGCTCGGCAATCTGCAGGCGATGCTGCCGATCCTCGAAGCAGTGGTGCAGAGCGGCAGGCCGTTGCTGATCATCTCGGAAGACGTCGAAGGCGAAGCACTGGCGACGCTGGTCGTCAACAAGCTGCGCGGCGGCCTCAAGGTCGCGGCCGTCAAGGCGCCGGGCTTCGGCGATCGCCGCAAGGCGATGCTGGAAGACATCGCCGTGCTGACATCGGGCCAGATGATTTCCGAGGATCTCGGCATCAAGCTCGAAAACGTCACCATCGAGATGCTTGGCCGCGCCAAGCGCGTACTGATCGAGAAGGACACCACCACGATCATCGACGGCGCCGGCACCAAGGCGACCATCCAGGCGCGCATCGCGCAGATCAAGGGCCAGATCGAGGAGACCACGTCCGACTACGACAAGGAGAAGCTGCAGGAGCGGCTGGCCAAGCTCGCCGGCGGCGTCGCCGTGATCCGCGTCGGCGGCGTCACCGAGTCTGAAGTGAAGGAAAAGAAGGACCGCATCGACGACGCGCTGAATGCGACGCGCGCGGCGGTGGAAGAAGGCATCGTGCCCGGCGGTGGCGTGGCGCTTCTGCGCGCAAGATCGGCTCTGGCCGGCCTGACCGGCGCCAATGACGATGTGACCGCCGGCATTTCGATCGTGCTCAGGGCGCTGGAAGCGCCGATCCGCCAGATCGCCGAGAATTCCGGCGTCGAAGGCTCGATCGTCGTCGGCAGGCTGTCCGACAGCAAGGACCAGAATCAGGGCTTTGATGCCCAGAACGAGGTCTATGTCGACATGATCAAGGCCGGCATCGTCGACCCGGCGAAAGTGGTGCGCACCGCGTTGCAGGATGCCGGCTCGATTGCAGCGCTTCTGATCACCGCCGAAGCGATGATCACCGACGTTCCGGCCAAGGATGCGGCGCCTGCGGGCGGCGGTGGCGGCATGGGCGGCTACTGACCATCGCCCGAAAATTGCCCGCCTGGGAATCTGGGCGGGCATAAATCAGAACAGGCTGCCGGGGACATTTCCCCGGCGAGCCAGGAATTTCCGTCAGTCAGTCAAGACCAGTCAGCAACGACAGGGAGATCGACAGATGATCACATTTGCCCCGAAGCCAAACGCTGTATCCGCGACCAAGCCGGCGGAGGAGAGCCGCTTCGATCGCATCCGCCGGATTGCCGCCGACAAGCACAGGCAGGCCGATGCCGGGCCGATTCGCCGCGAGCCGCCGAAGACCGGCGACAAGCGGCCGATGTGACGGCTGCCAACCTCACGACATCGGCAACGCTCCGCCCTCTTCGGTGCGGCGGGCAATGAACTCGTCGAGCACATCGGATGTGGCAACGGCCGACGCCGGCGGCTGGAAGTCGGCCAGCGTCCGCTTCCAGATGCCGGTGGCGCGCTCGGTGGCCGACTTCGAACCGGACTGCGTCCAGCTGCCGAAATTCGACCAGTCGGCGACCAGCGGCTCGTAGAAGGCGGTGCGGTAGCGCGTCATGGTGTGGCCGGCGGAGAAGAAATGCCCGCCCGGCTGGACTTCGGCGATCGCCTCGAAGCCGATCGAATCCTTGTCGCCGGGGGTCGTAGCACAGAGTTCGGCAACCGTCTGCAATGCCTCGATATCGGTGATCAGCTTCTCGTAGGAGACGCTGAGGCCACCCTCCAGCCAGCCCGCGGCATGGATGCAGACCGTGGCGCCGGCAAGCACCGAGCCCCACAGCGCGAACTGCGTCTCGTGCGCCGCCTGCACATCGGAAATGTTGGCCGCACTGCCGCCGCCGGACCGCCAAGGCAGGCCGGTGAAGCGGGCCAACTGACCGGCGCCCAGCGTCGCCTTGACGTGCTCGGGCGTGCCGAAGGCCGGTGCGCCGGACTTCATGTCCACATTGGAGGAGAAGGATCCGTAAACCACCGGTGCGCCCGGCCGCACCATCTGCGCCAGCGCGAGACCAGCCAGCGCCTCGGCATGCTGCAGCGTCAATGCGCCGGCGACGGTGATCGGCGCCATGGCGCCGGCCAGGCAGAAGGGCGTGATGATGGACACCTGGCCGGCCTTGGCGAAGTCGATGATGCCTTGCGCCATCGGGATATCGAGCTGGCGCGGCGAATTGGTGTTAATGACGGTATAGCAATGGACGCCGGCCAGGAACTCGTCCTGCGAGAGGCCGCGCGCCAACCGGATCATCTCGAACCCGTCCTCGACCTGCGGCGTGCCACGGGCGAAGACGAAGGGAAACTTGTCCGACAGGGTCAGCTGCGCACGGTTGACGGCATAGTGGCGCAAACGGTTGTCGACATCCTGAGGCTCGATCCAGGGGCCGAGCATATGCAGCACGTCGAAATTCTGAACAAGCTTGGTCAGTTCTTCGAAAGCGGCGAGCGTGCCCGGACGCCGTCCGCGTTCGAGATCGGTGACGTTGGGCGCCCCGGCTCCGGCGAGGAACGTCATCGAGCCGAGCTCCAGCATGAGATCGCGGCTACGGTTGCCCGCCAGCGCCCGGATGGATTTCGGCGCCGAGGCCAGTGCGGCGGTGACGATATCGCGGCCGATGCGCACCATCCGGCTGTCCTCGTCGACCAGCGCACCGGCTTTGGCGTAGATCGCCCGTGCCTCCGGCAGCAGCACCTTGATGCCGAGCTCTTCCAGCACGCGCAACGCCGTGTCGTGGATGGCCGCGACCCGGTCGTCCGAAAACACCGGCTGCGGCAGGAACGGGTTCTTGAGCGAGCGATAGTTCGGGTGGCGGCTTGACCCGCTGCCGGCCTCACCGGTGTGCCCGCGCCGGCGCTCGCGCCTGGTCTCCCTTATAATGTCATCGACCATGGCCAAAACTCCTCATTGCCGCATCGCCTGCCCTCGGGGTCGTATGGCGAGGCCGGAATAATTCGCGCCGGCCGCTCGACGCCGACAATGTGCACCCAAAGCGCGGTCCCCTCCCCGGCGAATTCGTCGCCCAGCAACGTCAGCGCGACGCTTTTGCCTATTGTGTAGCCATAGCCGGCTGAGGCGACGAAGCCGACGCGCCGGCCCTTGTGCCAGACTGGCTCGAAGCCATGGCGTCGGCATCGACGGCGTCGACCTCCAGCGTCACGATCCGGGCGGCGCTCAACAAACCGTGCGGTGTGGCCTCGCTGCCCTTGTGAGCCGGGCTGAAATGGAAGAATAGTCTTCGCCGGGTATGCCCGCCCTGAAATTGCCCGCTTGCGGTTCTCAGGTGGGTTGGGTGAGTTTCGGGAATGGCCAGTCCTTTAGAACGACGTCCAAGACGAAGAGGTCCGATCGCCGCCGCACTGCTGGCGGTGGACGCGTGGATCGATTCCTCGCTCTACGAAATCGGCTTCAAGGCCGGCCAGTTCTGGGAATCGGCGACCATTTTTTCGCGGCGCTTCCGAGTCACCGGCTGGCGACGCGGCATCATCGAGGTGCTGAGCGAAGGTTTTACGATGGGCGCCGGCGGCGTCGTCGTGCTGCTCGCACTCGCGATGCCGGCCTTCCAGATCACCACCGGCGACTGGCGCAGTCAGGGCGATTTCGCCGTCACCTTCCTCGACCGCTACGGCAACGAGATTGGCCAGCGCGGCATCATCCAGCGCGATTCCGTGCCTGTCGACGAGATGCCGGACCATGTCATCAAAGCAGTGCTGGCGACCGAGGACCGGCGCTTCTTCGAGCACTACGGCATCGACGTGCTCGGCCTGTCGCGCGCCATCTTCGAGAATGTGCGGGCCAATTCCGTCGTCCAGGGCGGCTCCAGCATCACCCAGCAGCTGGCCAAGAACCTGTTCCTGTCGAATGAGCGGACCTTCCAGCGCAAGATCAAGGAAGCCTTCCTGTCGCTGTGGCTGGAGGCCAATCTGTCGAAGAAGGAGATCCTGCAGCTTTATCTCGACCGCGCCTATATGGGCGGCGGCACGTTCGGCATCGAGGCGGCGGCGGATTTCTATTTCGGCAAGAGCGTCAAGGATCTGAACCTCGCCGAGGCGGCGATGCTGGCCGGCCTGTTCAAGGCGCCGACCAAATACGCCCCGCACATCAACCTGCCCGCCGCCCGTGCTCGCGCCAATGTGGTGCTGTCGAACCTCGTCGATTCCGGTTTCATGACCGAAGGCCAGGTGCTGCAGGCAAGGCTGCATCCAGCCGAGATCGTCGACCGCGGCGAGCAGAAGAGCCCGGACTATTACCTCGACTGGGCCTTCGATGAGGTCAAGAAAATCGCCAAGCCCGGCCAGCATTCGCTGGTCGCCCACACCACTTTCGACGCCAACATCCAGAAAGCGGCGGAGGAATCCGTCGAATTCCATCTCCGCCAGTTCGGCAAGGAGTACAACGTCACCGAGGGCGCCGTTGTGGTGATCGAGACCAATGGCGCGGTGCGCGCCATTGTCGGCGGCCGCGACTATGGCGCAAGCCAGTTCAACCGCGCCACCAAGGCGCTGCGCCAGACCGGCTCCTCGTTCAAACCTTACGTCTACGCCACCGCCATGGAGCACGGGTTCACCCCGGACTCCGTCGTCTCAGGCGGGCCGATCAGCTGGGGCGGCTGGTCACCGCACAATTACAATGGCGGCTCGGCCGGCAATGTGACGCTGATCACGGCGATCGCCAAATCGATCAACACCGTGCCGGTACGGCTGGCCAAGGACTATCTCGGCATCGGCCCGATCAAGGCGATGGCCGAATCATTCGGCGTGGAATCGCCGCTGGAGTCGCACAAGACCATGGTGCTCGGCACATCGGGCATGACGGTCATGGACCAAGCGACGGGCTACAGCGTGTTCGCGCAGAACGGCTTCGCCGGCTCGCGGCACGGCATCACCCAGCTCGTCACCCGCACCGGCGATGTCGTCTACGACTTTGCCAAGGATGCGCCGGCGCCGCATCGGGTTCTGTCGGAACAGGCTCTGAAATACATGAACACCATGCTGGCTGCGGTGCCGGCGATCGGCACCGCGCGGCGCGCGCAGCTGCCCAACATCGTCGTCGCCGGCAAGACGGGGACGACGCAATCCTACCGCGACGCCTGGTTCGTCGGCTTCACCGGCAATTACACGGCTGCCGTCTGGCTCGGCAATGACGACTTCACCCCGACCCGCAACATGACCGGCGGCACGCTGCCGGCGATGGTGTGGCAGCGGCTGATGGTCTACGCGCACCAGAATATCGACCTGAAGCCGATCCCCGGCCTAGACAAGCCCTTCGTCGACGAAGAGATCGCGGCCAAGGCCGAGGAAGCGGAGAAGAAAAGCGCCGATCAGGCAGCCGCCGATGCCGCGGCCGAGCGCCCGGCGGTGTTGTCCAGCCGCACGACACAGACGCTGCGCGAGATGACCAAGGTGTTCCAGACAGCGCCCGTGCTCGGCTCGCCGCAGACACCGGAGACCCTGTCGGCGCTTTGATCCACAGCGCTGCTTGCTCTGTGGCCTGCCCCGCTATATCCCCAACGATAATTCTCTCGTCCCGGTTCTTCATGCTCAAGACCGCCTTTTTCACGCTGCTTTCGCTTGCCATAGCCATCGGCCTCGGCGGCGGCAGCGTCTGGTATGCGCTGCAGGCGCAGAGCGGCGTCGGCGCGATCAGCATCGGCCAATGGACCGCCTTCCCCGAGATCGGCACGCAAGATGCCGACCCCTATTCGAAGGCGCGCGTGGCGCGCGAGGGCGTGCTGGCGCTCGGCAAGGCGGAAGGCTTGTCCTTCATCGCCGAACGCGATGCGGCCGGCGATGAGCTTCAGCGGCAATGCGACTACAGGATCGAAGGCAGTTTCCCGACCGCCCGGTTCTGGACGCTCTATGCCGCGGATCAATCGCTCGGCGTGGTCGACACCGGCAAGCCGAGGCTGGCGGCGCTGCAATCCTACCAGGTGCTGCGTCAGCCCGACAATTCGGTGATCATCGCCGTCGGCAACCGTCCGGCCCCCGGCAACTGGCTTCTGACCGAAGGTTTTGGCCGGATGTATTTCGTGCTCACCTTCTACGACACGCCGATTGCCTCAAGCACCGGCCTTTCCGACGTGTCGCTGCCCCGGATCGTCAAGGCTGGCTGCAATGCGTAGGTTGCTGCACGCCATCCTGCTCGGCCTGCTCGGCGCCGGCATCGTCCACATCGTGGTGCTTTTGCTGGTGCCGGAATTTACCGAGCGCGATGCCTGGTCACGGCTGGCGATGGCGTCCGACCTCTACAAGATGACCAGGCTGGACGCCGAGGCGGGCGGCGCGCCGGTGGTGAAGTCGGTGGATCCGCTGTTTTACGCCGCCGCCTGCCGCTTCGACCTTGCCGAAGGCATGGTGCGGATCAAGGCGCCGGGCAGCGTGCCGTTCTGGTCGGTGTCGGTCTATGACCGCAACGGCCACAATTTCTATTCATTCAACGACCGCACGGCGACCGGCAGCAAGCTGGACACCGTGGTGCTGACGCCGGCACAGATGATCGACGTGCGCAGGGAGCTTCCCGAAGACCTGCAAGGGGCGATCTTCGTCGAGGCCCCGATCGAGGAAGGCATCTTCGTCATCCGCGCCTTCGTGCCTGACGACAGCTGGAAGCCGGTTGTGTCGCAGTTCCTGGACCAGAGCTCCTGCGAACTGCAGGACTACTGACCTCACCCCGACGACCAGCAAATTCAGTGGTGCGGAACAGGCGTCCGTGGTGTGCCCGGCTGGTCCGCCGGTCGCGCCTGGCCCGCCAATGGCGGATGCTCGTAGCGGACGCCGGGAAAAATGATCACCGCCGCCGGCGTACCGGTGTCCTGAACTGCTCGATTGACTGGTGCCGATCGCGGCACGAAAGACAGTACCATGCCCATGGTTCGCGTATTCCTCTCGGTTGCCCCGGAGCACAACGCAACGCCTCCAAATGTGATTAAGGCCGGCAGAGGGTTAACGGAGCGCTAACGGATCGCGGCTAATTTGATGTTTGTTCCAGGCCTTGCGCGAAACCGACACAGTTGCGGTTGAGCATGGTCCGGGTTGTGTCGAGTATCGGGCGTATCTTCCGTGTCAGCTTCGGATTTCAGGCAAATCGCCATACGGACGGAATCGGGAAAAGCCGAAAGGCTGTTTCGCGCCGCCGTGTCGGCGTTCTGCTCGCTGACCCGCCCGTCGCGCCGCGAGATCGCCCAGCTCGAGGATCTGACGCTGCCGCTGTTCGACAGCGTGCCGGTCGAATCGCGCCGCTATGTCGCCGCCGCCCTGTCCGAATGCGAATATGCGCCGGCCGCCCTGGTGCGGCGGCTTTGCGAGGAGCCGGTCGATGTCTGCGCGCCCTTGCTGGTCCGTTCGCGGGCGCTGGGCGACATCGACCTGATCGCGTTGATCGGCCGCCACGGCCTGCCGCATGCGCGCGCCATTGCCCGCCGCAAGGATTTGAACCCGACCATCGCGCAGTTGATCAAGGCGCTGGAAAAGCCGACCCTGGTGCGCGTGCGGCAGCCCGAGCCGATCGCCGACGTGGCGGGCAACGGTGCCGAAGCCACTGCCGCCGCTCCCAGCGCACCAAAACTGCCCGGCAGCGCCGCCGAAACCGCCAGGCGCCGCCTGCGCTCGATGATGCTCGCCGAGGGCGAGGCGACATCGGTCAATCCCTTCGTCGGCTCAGCAACTTACAGCAAGCTGCGCGAGACGGCGCTGACCGGCAAAGCCGCCTTCTTCCAGACCGCGCTTGCCGACGCGCTCGACATCGACTTCTCCACGGCGCGGTCGCTGACCGAGCATTCGAGCTATGTCTCGCTGCTCGCCGCGCTGCGGGCGCTCGACCTCAGCGAGGACAGGGCATTCCTGATCGTGGTCGCGGTTTACCCCCGGGAGTTTCCGCACCCGCAGGCGATCCGCATCTTCCTCGACCGATACCGGCTGCTGCACCACGAGGCGGCGCTCGACAAGGTGCGCGGCTGGAAGGCCGAAACATTGTCGCGAGCGGTGCGCGGCAACACCCCTGTCGCCGCGAATGGCGACCAAGCGCCGGACGTCGACAAAGCCAGCCTAGGGGCCAGCCTCAAGGCGTCTTGACGGAGAGAAGCTCCTCGACGGAAACCGTTGCGGCCTCGATCTCGACCACCCAGATGTCGGGATCGAATTTTTTCTCCCGCTCAAGCCTGGCGTCAAGCGCGGCGGCATCGTCGCCGGCGCCGAGCAGCGTGAAAAAGCGATCATCCGGTTTGTCCGAATCGTAGCTCGTCTGGGGCGCCGGGCCGAACAGGGAGACGTCGCCCAGCCTGCCGCGGGAGAGCACGAAGACAGCGCCGGCCTCGGTCGCGCCGCGCTTGACGACGGCCGCAAAGCCGCCGGCGCCGAAAACACGGCGCAGCAGGGCCGACACCCAAAACTCGGTGGTTACGCGCATGACTAGGCTCCGGAGGACATGCGCGGCGTCTTAGCCGGATTTTCGTCTATCCGCGAGCGGTCGTCTTGACCACTCAATTGGTCAGGCCGATCTCGCGCATCTTGACGTAGACGACCTCGTCGGGCTCGCCCGTTTCCGGCAGGCCGAACAGCGACTGGAATTCCTTGATCGCCGCCTTGGTGCGGGCGCCGACGACGCCGTCGAGCTGCATGTCGTCATTGCCGAATGCCTTCAGGCCGGCCTGGATCTTGACGATGCGGGCATCGGGCGCCTGGGCGGATACCGGCGCGGAAACCGGGATGGGCGCAGGCGCGGCCTCGGGCGCGGCAACTCGAGCGGCGGCCATATCCACGGGCCTCGGCACAGGATGCGGGATGCCAGCTGTTGTCTGCTTGGCGCCGAGCTGGTCGAGCAGGACGGCGTCGATCTCACCGGAGGCCGGCAGGCCAACTTTCTGCTGGTATGCCTGGATCGCCTTTTGGGTATTCGGCCCGGAAATGCCGTCGACCGTTCCCGTGTAGAAATCGAGATCCTTCAGGATGCCCTGGACCTGCTCGACGGTCGGATCGCTTTTGACCGGAGCCGGGCCGGGCCGCAGGATGTTGATGGTGGTTTCGGGTTCGTCCGCGCCGGGGTGCGGAAAACCCTCGATGCTGCGGGTGGCGAAGAAGGCGCCGGCATGCGGAAACGGCTGGTACCACAGCGCGTTGGCGGAAACGTAGAACAGCGTCACCAGGAAGGCGGTCGAGCCGCCGACCAGGACCGGATTGCGCGAGATCGCGCCGCCCAGCGCAATCGCGCCGGCCTCGAACGCGCCGCTGCGGCGCTTGACCGCCTTAGGCTGTTTTGCGGAGCGAGCCATTCCTGTCCCCTTTCGCGTCGCCTTTCGTCCTGGTCGCGGGCATCGGCAGCACGCCGTTCCTCTCGGTCGCGCTCCTCTTCGGCCCGTTCACCGGCAGGCTGATCGTGACCGTCGTCCCCTCGCCCGGCATGCTTTCGATCGACATCGTGCCGTCGTGCAGCGCCACCAGGCCCTTGACCAGCGACAGGCCGAGCCCGGTGCCCTCGAAGCGGCGCGTATAGTCGTTCTGGATCTGCATGAACGGCTTGCCGAGATTGACAAAATCTTCCTCGGCGATGCCGATGCCGGTGTCCCTGACCCAGAAATGCAGCCGCGAGCCGATCCGCTTGGCGCCGACGACGACATTGCCGCTATCGGGCGTGAACTTGACCGCATTGGAGACGAGGTTGATCAGGATCTGCTGCACGGCACGACGGTCGGCATTGATCTCCCCGGCGTCCGGCGCAATCTGCGCCTGGAGACCGATGTTCTTGGCATTCGCCTGCAGCTGCATCATCGACTGGCACATCTCGACCGCTTCGATGAATCGGAACGGTTCGGGCTCGGTCGCGTAGGCGCCGGCCTCGATCCTCGAGACATCAAGGATGGAGGTGACGACGGCAAGCAGATGCTGGCCCGACTCCTTCACCAGGCCGACATACTCCTTCTGGCGCGGGTCCTTGAAGCCGCCGAACATCTCATGCAGCAGCATGTCGGAAAAACCGATGATGGCGTTGAGCGGCGTCCGAAGCTCATGGCTGACGACCGCCAGGAAGCGGCCCTTCGCCACCTCGGCCGACGCTGCGGCCTCATTGGCGGCAGCAAGCTCGTCGCGCAATTCGGCAGTCTCGTCGTTCTCGCGCAGCAGCAGAGTGAAGGTCTCCTGCTGCTCTTCGGCACGCATCAGTTCGAGCTGAAATGGCCGGTAATTGTCGGCCGTCGAGGCGCTGCCGTCCTGCGGCAGCCTTACCCGAAAATCGAGCCGGCGCGCCAGGGCGCCATCGCGCATGTCGGCAAGCGCGCTGAGATAAGCGACGCGATCGGACAGGTGGATGCGGTCGAACAGCCCGGCGCCGAAAAGCAGTTCCGGCGGCAGCTTCAGGATGGTGCGCGCCTTGGCCGAGGCATCCAGGACCTCGCCATGCCGGGCGACATGCAGGACAACGGCGTCGATCATGTCTTCAAGGCGGTCGTTTGGAAGCAGCGCGGGCTGCGCGCGTGCGGCATCGCCGAGGGCTGCGAGCCGGGGAACCAGCGTCAGGCCCCAGGCGAGCGGCAGCAGCCAGTGCCACGCCGCGACTTGCGCCCCGCCGAGCGGGACGACAGAGGCGACAAAGGGCTGCAGCAGCATTGCGGCCAAGGCCGAGAGGCCGC
>NZ_AYVK01000015.1:0-103588 GCF_000503155.1 Mesorhizobium sp. LSJC285A00 | reverse complement strand
GCGCGCCAGCGCCAGCACCAGCGCCGCCCTGCGCTCCGCCGGCAGCGCCGTCGCCTCATCGGCGAGGACATCGAAGGCAAGCGTCAGAAGCGCATCGCCGGCAAGTATGGCGGTGGCTTCATCGAAGGCCTTGTGCACGGTCGGCTGGCCGCGGCGCAGATCGTCGTCGTCCATGGCAGGCAGATCGTCATGGATCAGCGAATAGCAATGCACGCATTCGAGCGCCGCCGCCACGCGCATCGCCGCCTCGCCATCGGCGCCAAAAAGGGCGGCACTTTCCATGAGCAGGAAGGGGCGCAGCCGCTTGCCGCCGTTCAGCACGCCATGGCGCATGGCCGCCATCAGACGCTCCGGCCGGGCGATCTCGCCGGCAAGCGTGCGGCCGTCGAGCAGCAGCCTGAGCCCGGCCTCGATCGCCGCCGCCCGCCCCAGAAGTGCGGCCTCAAAGGCCAATTGCTCGTCTTTCGTCATGGCCGGGAGCGGTAGCCGACACTCAGACGTTGCGCAAGAAGCCTCGCGCCATTATGCCGGAGGCGGGAGAGTGGCGCGGGTGGGGGCGGCTTGACGGAACCGATCGTCGATCATGAAACCGAAGGGTTTGAGATGGCGCGACCGAGGCGCGTGAACCGCGCCGGTCTGAAGCGCCTCGCCCGGCGTTGCCTGGTCGTCGCCGCCGTGCTGGCGGCGATACCCGTTGGGCTGACCTTCCTCTATCTGCCGTCCTTCGTGCATCCGATATCGACCTTGATGGTCAAAGACCTCGCGACATTTTCCGGCTACGACCGGCGCTGGGTGTCGATCGACGATGTGTCGCCGGTGCTGGCCAATTCGGTGATCATGTCGGAGGACGGTCAGTTCTGCTTCCATCGCGGCATCGATCTCGGCGAATTGCGCGGCGTCGTCGACGATGCGCTGGCCGGCGAGGCGACGCGCGGCGCCTCGACCATCACCATGCAGACGGTGAAGAACCTTTTCCTGTGGTCGCGGCCGCTGGGCTCGGTGCGCAAGGTGGTCGAACTGCCGCTGGCCGTCTATTTCGACGCGGTGATGTCGAAACGGCGGATCATGGAGATCTACCTCAACATCGCCGAATGGGGGCCGGGCGTTTACGGCATCGAGGCGGCGGCCCAGCATCATTTCGGCGTTTCGGCCAAGCAGCTGTCGCGGCGGCAGGCGGCATTGCTGGCCGTCTCGCTGCCCAATCCGATCGCCCGCAATCCGGCCAAGCCCGGTCCGGGTCTGCGGCGGCTGGCGTCGCTGATCGAACGCCGCGCCGGCCGTTCGGGCGCGTATGTCGGTTGTCTTGATTAGGTCGAACCGCTGCCGGCTCAAAAAAAATCGCCACGGTGCTGGCCAAAACGGCGCAGGGCGTGTATAGGCACCCGACTTTCTCAGATTATGGCCCTGACGCGGCCCTTTCACGAGGGCTATCGGGGCATTTTGACCATGTAGTGGAGCATATCCATGGCCGTTCCGAAACGAAAAACCTCTCCGTCCAAGCGCGGCATGCGCCGCTCGGCCGACGCTCTCAAGGCCCCGACCTATGTCGAGGACAAGAATTCCGGCGAAATGCGCCGCCCGCACCATATCGACCTGAAGACCGGCATGTATCGCGGTCGCCAGGTGCTGACGCCCAAGGAAAGCTGAGACCAGCTTTCGAAGGGTTTGAATGCCAAAAGAACCGGCCATTGGCCGGTTTTTTTGCGTTTGGTGCGCGTCGCGCCGCCAACTATGCCAAAGACCGGGCGTCCGTGGCGATACAAGCTGCGGCGGCGGTGCTGTATTGAGTGATGCCTTGTCGCGGCGCTTCCGCGCGATGATCGGCCGGCTTCAGAGGGACCGCATGACCAAGCTCACCACAGCACCGCGCGATATCTTCCAGACCTTCATGAACTTCCCGCTGGTCGAGGACCTCGATGCGCTGAAGGCGGATGTCGCCATCATCGGCATGCCTTACGGCAGTCCCTACACGATCGACGAGTTGGTCAACGACCAGACCAACGCGCCGACGGCGGTGCGGCGCGCCTCGCAGCGCATCAGCCTCGGGCTCGACCGCTATGATTTCGACATTGGCGGAACCCTGTTCGACGGGCAGGACGTCAAGGTGGTCGATGTCGGCGATGTCGCCGGCGATGCCGCCGGCGGCCACTACAGGTTGGCCGAAGCGGCGATCCGAAAGATCCGCGTCGCCGGCGCCTTGCCGATCACCATTGGCGGCGATCACGGCATTCCGATCCCGATCCTGCGGGCGCTTGACGGCGAAGGGCCGATCACCCTGGTTCAGATCGATGCCCATCTCGACTGGCGCGACAATGTCAACGGGGTCAGGGAAGGCTATTCCAGCCCCATCCGCCGCGCTTCGGAGATGGCGCATATAGCCGGGATTTTCCAGCTCGGCATCCGCGGCCAGGGCAGCGCCCGGCTCGAGGAGGTCGAGGCGGCCCGCGCCTACGGCTCCAACATCGTCACCGCCAATGAATGGCAGGATATCGGTACGGCGGCGCTGCTCAAGCGCATCCCGGACCGTGGCCGCTATTACCTGACCATCGATGCCGACGGTCTCGATCCCGCTGTCATGCCGGCGGTCGAAGGGCCGGCGCCTGGCGGCATCAGCTACCGGCAGACGATCGAACTGATCAAGGGGCTGTTCGCCAAGGGACGTGTCGTCGGCATCGACATCGTCGAGATCGCGCCGGCGCGCGACGTCAACGAGATCACCTCGATGACCGCCGGCCTTTTCATCCTCAACGCTATCGGCGCCGCCGTGCGGACAGGCCAGTTCAAGCGCTGAATCCGGCGTGTCGGTGGTCAGCCGGGGCAACTGTGGCTGACAGGGTTGTTTCGCGCGGTCTTTTTCCGTGTTTGCGGGCGCTAGCGAAAAATCTTGACGGCGTGCCTGCGGGGCATTCTACAGAAGGTGCCCCCATTGTTTAGGCAATTCCTTGGGAAACCGCTTTCCTGGAATTGCTAGAGGAGACGCCTGATGTTCGGTGCCATCCCGCTGCTGATCGTGCCCTTCGTGGCCTACAATCTCGGACTCCTCGGAATATTCGGCAGCGGCGACGATCCGTGGGCGACCGAGATCTTCTCGTTCAGCATGATGTCGGGCGGGGTGTTCTCGATGACGCTCGGCGACCTGATGGTGGTGATCGGGCTGATCTTCCTGTTCCTCGAAATGGTGAAGTCGGTGCGCACCACGAACGCCTCGATCATGGACCATCTGTTGTCGACGCTGGTCTTCGTGGCGTTCCTGGTCGAATTCCTGCTGGTGAAGGGCGCGGCGCACTCCGTCTTCTTCACGCTGATGGTGATCGCCCTGTTCGATGTGCTGGCCGGGTTTTCGGTGTCGATGCGGTCGGCGAGTAGAGACATAAATTTGAACTAGCCGCCTTCGTTGGATGGTCGCATCCGTTCGCGATTGGCGTGGCTGCTCTTTCTGGTCGTCATCCTGGGGCGAAGCAAGGAGCGAAGCGACGCGGCGCAGACCCTGGGATCCATTCCGTGAAGCTAAGGCGTTGCAACGGTTCAGAATTCTGCTCCGCTTACACTTGCGGCAAAGGTCGCGGCATGGATCCCAGGGTCTTCGCGACGGAGTTTCGCTCCTGCTTCGCCCTGGGATGACGAAGCTCCCCCTCAGCCCGGATCGGCGGTGAAGCCCGCCGCTTCGATGCCAGCGATGGCGGCGGCTTCGTCATTGTCCGACGTATCTCCCGAAATTCCGACGGCGCCGATGACGGGGCCTGCCTTGTCGCGGATCAGCACGCCGCCGACGACCGGCAACACGCGTCCACCCGAGACGTCGGAAATGCCGGCGACGAGATGCGGCCGCTCCTTGGCGAAAGCCTCGACACGGCGCGAGCCCATGCCGATGGCCAGCGCCCCATAGGCCTTGCCGGCCGACATTTGCGGGCGCAGGAACGAGGCGCCGTCCTGACGCTGGAAGGCGACGAGATGCGCGCCGGCATCCAGCACGGAAACGCCGAGCGGTTTGAGCTTCATCTCGGCGCCCTTGGCGAAGGCGGCGTCGATGATGTGCTTGGCTTTTTCGAGGGTCAGTGCGGTCATGGCTGTCTCCTGATCAAAACGCGTCAATCATCGACCTGACATGCGGGATGCGAAATCCCGGTTGCGGTTGAAATTGGGAAAGCGGAAATGGCGGGCATTGCTGATCGTGGCACATGGCGGATACGATCCGCCGGCATCCAGATGGCGCGTCGATGAAGAGACCGAGTTATTTTTTCTTGGCTCGGGCCGCTTTCTTGACCGGAGCGGCGGGGGCGTTGGCGAGGTCTTCCGCTTCCTTGGCAAGGCGCAATGCCCGGAGCTTGTTGGTCTTGGCCTGGCGGGCGTCGGCCTCGGCGACATACTCCGCCATCGCCTTTTGCCGCACCGTGGCTGCCTCTTCCTGCTTCTTGAAACGCATATCTGCCCTGGCGCGGGCAGTATCCTTAGAGTTCTCGACCAAGAGCGTTATCCAATCCCGTAAATTATGTTTTTCAGCCCCTTGATAGCAGAGCCGGCCTGATAATGGGGAAATAAGTTGGTCAAGCGGCCGGGGCCTCGATGCCGCTCGACGCCTTGCGGGCTACCACCGCCTCATATCCGGCCTGCAATGTAGCGCGGACGGAAGGCTGCGCGGGTGTGGCGACAGGCGTGCCCAGATGGTCGTGGCGCAACTCGTCCATGAACTGCTCCCACATTGGCGGTCCGCCTTTCTCCAGCAGCTCGGCGCGGATCGAAAGCTCCTCGCTCACCGGCAGCCAGACGCGGCCCCAAGCGCCGAGATGCGCCATGATCGGCACCAGCGTGATGGCCATCTCGGTCAGGCTGTAGATCGCCTTCTGCTTGTGCGAGGGGTCGTCGGCCTTGGTCAGCATGCCGAGTTCCATCAGCCGCTTCAGCCGGTCGGCCAGGATATTGGAAGCGATGCCCTCGATCGAGCCGTTGAGCAGTTCGCGAAAGTGGCGTTTGCCGCCAAAAATCATGTCGCGCAGGATGATCAGGCTCCAGCGATCGCCGAACACTTCCAGCGACAGATTGATAGGGCATCCCGAGCGGTGTTCGGTTTTCATCCGACTCTCTCCAAAAACCAGTTGCATTATCGTATCAGTTTTATTATCGTGCAACCGATTGCAAAACGCAATCAGTTTGATTGGCCTTTGATTGGCCCATGCGAGGAGAGTCCCATGACACGGGCAGCAGCACCCGAAATCGTCTCCCAGACGTTTGGGGATCCGGCGATCCAACCGTTCTGCTGATCATGGGCGCCATGGCCTCGATGCTGTGGGGGCCGGAGGCGCTCTGCAAAAAACTCGCCGGCGAGGGCCGTTTCGTGATCCGCTACGACAATCGCGATACCGGCCTGTCGACCAAATATGCGCCGGGCGAGCCGCCGTATACCTTCGACGACATGGCGGACGATGCGGTGCTCGTCCTCGACGGTTGCGGCATCGGCGAGGCGCATTGGTCGGGATGTCGATGGGCGGCATGATCGCGCAACGACTGGTGTTGAAACATCCCTCGCGTGTCATCACACTGACGGTGATCAGCAGTTCGCCGGTGGGGATCGATACATCGCACCTGCCGGGGACGACCGAGGCCTATATGGAGCACTCGGCCGATGGCGCCAAGGTCGATTGGTCGGACCGCGACCAGGTGATCGGCTTCGTCGTCAAGGATGCGCGTGCGATCGCCAGCACCGCGCATCCCTTCGACGAGAAGGCGATGCGGGCGTTCGTCCAACAGGACTACGACCGATCCGGCGGCTTCCTGAGCGCGACTAACCATTTCATGCTGAAGAGCTGCGAGAATCTGAAAGGACGCCTGCGCGAGATCAAGGTTCCGCTGCTCGTCATTCACGGGACATCGGATCCGATCTTTCCGGTCGAGCATGGCGCAGCCCTTGCCGACGCTGTTGCCGGCGGGCGGCTTGTCCGCGTCGAAGGCGGTGGCCACGAACTGCATCCCGACACTGGGGCACGATCGTTGCCGCCATCGTCACGCATACCAAGCCCTGAAGGCAGTCTCGAACCTTGACACATTCGCCTCACGGAAATAGTTAAGTGAATGCTTCAGTGTTGGCGCTGGCTAGCACCGCTCCAGTATCGACGAACCGCAAACAGACGAGCAAAAAATGTCCCTGACGTTCCATTTCCATCCGCTGGCATCGTTCTGCTGGAAACCGCTGATAGCGTTTTACGAGAACGACACGCCCTTCACGCCGGTTGTCGTCAACCTCGGCGACGAGCAGTCGCGGGCAGCGTTCCTGAAGGTGTCGCCGACCGGCAAGATGCCGGCGCTGCGTGACGATGCACGCAACCGCACGGTGCTGGAATCGACCATCGTCATCGAATATCTGGCCGCGCATTATCCCGGGCCGGTCGAGCTCATCCCGGCCGAGGCCGACCTTGCCCTCCAGGTCCGCCAGGCCGACCGTTTCTACGATTTCTACGTGCAGGCGCCGATGCAGAAGATCGTCGGCGACAGGTTGCGCCCGCAGGACAAGACCGATCCGTTCGGGGTCGATGAGGCGCGCGCACAACTGCGCAACGCCTATGCGATCATCGAGGAGGAGATGCGCTCGAAACTCTGGGCGGCCGGGCCTACCTTCACCATGGCCGACTGCGCGGCCTCGCCGGCGCTGTTCTACGCCAACAAAGTCGAGCCATTCGGCGACAGCTATCCGGCCCTGAAACACTACCACGACCGCCTGCTCAAGCGGCCGTCCTTCGCCCGGGTGGTCGAGGAGGCGCAGCCCTACTTCAAGTTCTTTCCCTACAATAACGGCTGATCGCGATGCTGCACGATCCCGCCCAGCTCGACCTGATGTTCCAGGCGCTCGCAGACCCGGCCAGGCGCAGCATGGTCGAACGGCTGTCGCGTGGGCCGGCCTCGGTCAGCCAGTTGGCCGAACCGCTGGCGATGTCGCTGTCGGCCGTCGTCCAGCATCTCAACGTGCTCGAAGCAAGCGGGCTGGTGCGCTCGGAAAAGCTCGGCCGCGTGCGCACCTGCCAGATCGCGCCGCAGGCGCTGCGCAGCGCAGAACACTGGATCAACGAACGGCGGCTGACATGGGAGCGTCGGCTCGACCGGCTCGGCGATTTTCTCGCCGGGACCGAATGACCTGAAGCAGAGGAGAAATGACCATGCCCGGCAAAAGCAGAGCGGAGTTGATCCGCGGCTATTTTTCCGCCTACCAGGCGAATAACAAGGCTGCCGTCGCGGCGGTGCTCGCCGACGATTTCACCTTCACCAGCCCTTATGACGACGCCATCGACCGTGCGACCTATTTCGAGCGCTGCTGGCCGGACAGCCCGGCCTTCAGCTCGATCGTCATCGAGCGGATATGCGAGGACGAGGACGCCGCCTTTGTCCTCTATCGCTGCGAGACGGCGGACGGAAAGACCTTCCGCAACACCGAACTGCATCTGTTCCATGGCGACAGGTTGCGCGCCGTCGAAGTCTATTTCGGCGCGTCCTATCGCGACGGCGTCTTCGTCGCGCAGAAACCATCAAGCTGACCAAGAGGACCCGACCATGGCCGAACGATCCGTCGTCCACTCCACCTTCGTCCTCGAGCGCCTCTATCCAGTTGCGCCGGCGAAAGTCTATTTCGCGCTCAGCGATCCGGCCGCCAAGCGGCGCTGGTTCGCCGACCCCGACAACCCGATGACCCACAGGCACGAAATGGATTTTTGCGTCGGCGGCCAGGAGGTCAATGCCGGCGGGCCGAAGGACGGGCCGATCCACACCTATACCGCCACCTATCAGGACATCGTGCCCAACCAGCGCATCGTCTACAGCTACGACATGCTGTTCGGTGATGTCAGAATCTCGGTTTCGCTGGCGACAATTGAGCTTCGCCCGGAAGGCACGGGCACGCGTCTGGTGCTCACCGAGCAGGGCGCGTTTCTCGATGGGCACGACACACCGTCATCGCGCGAGCATGGTACCGGATTCCTGCTCGATGCGCTGGGCAAGGCGCTGGCAACGGACACTTGAAAGCCAGGGAGGCGAGCTGGAATCGCGGCCTATGCTTCCCAGAACTGATCAAGCCAAATATTGAGCTTGAGGAAGCCGCCACTGCTGACTGTATAGACCCGCCTCGTGCCCTCGGCCTTGGCCTGAACCAGACCGGCGTCCAGCAACACTTTCAAATGCTGGGACACGGCCGGGCGGGAGACTGGCAGGCCCGAAGCCAGTTCGTTGACGGTTTTCGGGCCACGCCGGAGCTCTTCCAGAAGATAGCGCCGGTTGGGGTCCGCAATCGCCATGAAGGCGTCAGAAAAGATCATGCCTATACTTGTGGGGCAAAGCTTTTCAAATCTCAACCGTCGGCTTCCGCTTTTCTGAGCCGCAGTGCTTCAGGGGTGACCGAGCGATCGGCCGGCTGGGTCTTGAAGGCGTCGCGGTCTTCGATCGGCACCGGCGCGCGGCGGCTGATGCGCAGCAACGTGTAGGCGGCGAGGCTGAGATGCGCCAGCGCGGTGGCCAGGAACAGGCCTTCGGGGCGGAGCCAACCCATCAGGGCGGCAGCCAGCAGGGGCCCGATCATGGTTCCGAAGCCATACAGAAGCAGCAGGCCGCCCGAGACCTTGACGAAATCCTCCGATCGGGCGTGGTCGTTGGCATGCGCCACGGCGATCGAATAGAGCGTGTAGGCAAAGGCGCCGTAGGCGGCGGCGAAGACAATGACGAGGACGGCGGAACGCGGTTCGAACAGGAAGATCAGGATGGCGAACAGTGCGGCGCCGAAAGCCGCGCCCGCCAGCACGAAACGGCGGTCGGTCTTGTCGGAGAGGCGTCCGGCCGGAAGCTGCATGGCCGCGCCGGCAATAACGACAAGGCTCATCATCAGTGCGATCTGGGCGGTGGAGATGCCGATACGGGCGCCGTAGACGGCGCCAAGCGTGCCCCAGGCGCCATTGGCGATGCCGACCAACAGGCAGGCGATCGCCGACACCGGCGAGTTGGCGTAGAGACCTTTGACGTCGAGCTTGACGTCCTGCAAAGGCTTGGGAGACGAAGCCGACGACACCGCGGTCGGGATCAGCGACAAGCAGAACAATATGCCGGTGATCATGAACAGCGACGCCGATCTGACGTCGCCGCCCGCAACGATCATCTGGCCGCCCATGATCGAGGCATAGGTGACCATCATGTAGAGGCCGAAGACGGTGCCGCGGTTCTCGTTGGTGGCCTTCTCGTTCAGCCAGCTTTCGATGACCATGAAGGCTCCGGCCATGGTGAAGCCGGTGAAGGCGCGCAGCAGGATCCAGACATATTCGTCGATGATCAGGCCGGTAAGCAGCGCCACGATGGCGCCCGAAGCGGCAAAGGCGCCGAACGCCCGGACGTGGCCGGCGCGGCGCACCAGGCGCGGTGCGAAGAAGCAGCCGGTGACGAAGCCACCGGCCCAGGCCGTGCCCATCAGACCGAGCGATGCGGTCGAAAACCCTTCGATCTGGCCGCGCAACGGCAACAACAGGCCGTGCAATCCCGAAGCTGCAAGCAGGAAAGCGGTGCCGCGAAGCAGCGAGAGGATCGGCCTGTAGCTTGCAAACATTGTTTGATCCGTCTGGAGATTCGGTGGCGGGGTCTGAAGACAGGCGCATTCGGGCTTTTCGGCGGCGGATGCTCAACGCCGAAACTAACGCGAAAACTAGCCGCGGCGAAACAGGGCTTCGGCCGCCGATTTGGTGCTGCCCTTGGTCTGGAGCTCGGCTTCGAGCCGGGCAATCTCCTCGCGCAGGATGCTGATCCGTTCGGTAAGGTCACCGACCGAAAGCAGCGACAGATCCTGTCCGATCTCATGCGGGCGGGCTTTCTTTTTGGGTTCGTCGTCGAAGATCGCCATCGTCGCTCCTCCCTATTCAGTATTGGGCTGATTTGGCCATTTGCCTGATCCGGCAATCAGCATACATAGGGCAGGGGCGCAGATGCAAACAGCCGGCAAGAAGCTGGCAGCCGGCGACAGACCGGCGGACCGAGACGGGAAATTTCATGGCGAGCGGACATAAAATTCCAGCCACGATGACGGCCATCGCAATCTCGCAACCGGGCGGGCCGCGGGTGCTGAAACCGGAAACGCGCGACGTGCCGGTGCCTGGTCCCGGCGAAATCCTGATCCGGGTGCGTGCGGCCGGCGTCAACCGCCCCGACGTGCAGCAGCGCAAGGGCGCCTATCCGGCGCCGCCCGGCGCCTCCGACCTGCCCGGTCTCGAGGCATCGGGCGAAGTGGCCGCCCTTGGCGACGAGATATCGCGCTGGCGCATCGGCGACCGGGTCTGCGCGCTGACGCCGGGGGGCGGTTATGCCGAATATGTCAAGGTTCATGCCGGCAGCGTGCTGCCGCTGCCCGCCGGCTTCACCCACACGGAGGCGGCCGCGGTTCCGGAAAACTATTTCACCGTCTGGCACAATGTGTTCGAGCGCGGCGGCTTGGAAAAGGGTGAGACGCTGCTGGTCCATGGCGGCTCATCGGGCATCGGCACCACGGCGATCCAGCTGGCGTCGGCCTTCGGCGCGTATGTCGTCACCACCGCCGGCAGCAAGGAAAAATGCGACGCCTGCCTGAAGCTCGGCGCCGACCGGGCGATCAACTACCGCGAGGAGGATTTCGTCGCGGCGGTCAAGGATGCGACTGGCGGCAAGGGGGCCGACGTCATTCTCGACATGGTCGGCGGCGACTATATCGCGCGCAACTACGAGGCCGCCGCGGTCGAGGGCAGGATCGTCCAGATCGCCGTCCAGGCCGGCGCGGTGGCGAGCGCCGATTTCTCGAAAATCATGGTCAAGCGGCTGACCCACACCGGCTCGACGCTGCGGCCTCGCACGGTCGAGTTCAAGGCGGCGCTCGTCGCCGCACTGGAAGCACAGGTGTGGCCGCTGCTCGGCACCCGGAAGGTAGCGCCGGTGATGGACATGATCTTCCCGCTGACCGACGCCTGGCGGGCGCATGAGCGCATGGAAGAGGGCGAGCATATAGGCAAGATCGTTCTCGACGTCGGCTAGATGGGGCGAGATTCAGGTGAGGCCGGCCTGCGAATGGCGGCTCCCTGCGCTTCCGGCCTTCCGCCGGCCGAAGCCCTCATGAGGGGTTGCGGCAGTTAAGGCTACGGCCGGCGTAGGCCGGTGCTTCGTACTGAAGTACGCTCCGCTCCGGTTCTCGGGAGCCGCCATTCTCTGCTCGGCCTGACCTGAACCTCGCGCCATGCTCCGCGCTCAGCCTGTCGGCAAGATGAACAGAAGCTTAATGCTGCAATGCAGCATTTGCATTGCGGCTATGCAAAGACGTCTGTTCAATTCGTGGGCAGCACTGCCTATCTAAACGTCATCGAAACGATTTGATCCAACAACTGGAGGACAACCATGAACCCGATCCGCGCTTTCCGTAACTGGCGTATGTACAACGAAACCGTGCGCGAGCTGAACAAGCTCAACGCCCGTCAGCTCAGCGACCTCGGCATCAGCCGCGGCGACATCGAGAGGATTGCCCGCAAGGCCATCTAATTCGAAGCCTGGTCGGCCGATGAGGCCTGACCACGCGGCAGAAGCAAGAGCCGCCGCAGACGGTATCCCGTCGCCGGTTCCGAGCCCGCTGGACCCTGTCCGGCGGGTTTTGTCGTTTTGGACCCCCTGTACAACTCGGCATCAATGATCGCCGGAGCCGAGGTCCTCCTGGCCTCCCCCGCTGTCCGGTGTCCGACGGCTGCGCCCTGCGCCAAAAACATTGCGAAACGGCAGCGGAGCGGTTATACAGGCCGCGAATTTCCCATTTTGGTGGCTCTAAACCACCGCCCGCGCGGGAACGCGGGCGAACGAGAAGGATTTTTGAAATGGCCAATACGCTGCTGATGCCCAAGGCGACCGCCGTCTGGCTGGTCGACAACACCGCGCTTTCCTTCGAGCAGATCGCGCAGTTCTGCGGGTTGCATCCGCTCGAGGTCAAGGCGATCGCCGACGGCGAATCGGCGCAGGGCATCAAGGGCATGGATCCGATCATGACCGGACAGCTGACCCGCGACGAGATCGCGCGCGCCGAGAAGGATCCGAACCAGCGCCTGAAACTGTCCGACCCCAAGGTGCGGGTGCCGGAATCCAAGCGCAAGGGTCCCCGCTACACACCGCTGTCGAAGCGCCAGGACCGGCCCAACGCCATCCTGTGGCTGGTCCGCAACCATCCGGAATTGAAGGACGCGCAGATTTCGCGCCTGGTCGGCACGACCAAGTCGACGATCGAACAGATCCGCGAGCGCAAGCACTGGAATTCGGCCAATCTGCAGCCGATGGACCCGGTGACGCTGGGTCTCGCTTCGCAGATCGACCTCGACATGGAAGTCAACCGCGCCTCGCGCGGCCGCGAGCAGGCGCAGCCTGTCGGCGACACGCTGCTGCCGGCTGCCGTGACCGAGCGCCTGGTGCCGGCGCCGGAGAAGCCGAAGGACGAGGATGCCGAGCTCGACGCAAACGCCGTGTTCGCCAAGCTCTCGGCGCTCAAGTCCAAGAAGGAAGATGCGGACGACGAGTAAGGTTTGCGACAGTTCATCAAAAAAGCCCGCTTCGAGCGGGCTTTTTCATTGATTATCGAAGTCTCAGCTGCGCGCCGCCCGGTCCGGCGTCATGCCATAGTCCTCCGAGCGTTCGACGGCGCGGTAGAAGTCGGCAAGCTGCTTGCCGCGCTCAGGCTTGAAGATGCGGCCGGCGATGACCACCGAGGCGATGCGGTCGATGCGGAAGGCGCGGAAATCGTCGCGCATCTCGCACCAGGCAACCAGCGTCCATACCTTGCCCCAGAACCACAGACCGAGCGGACGGATGTCACGCCCGGTGCTGCGGCCGGCCTCGTCGCGGTAGTCGATGGTCAGCACCTGTCGCTTCTCGACAGCGCGCTCGATCACGTCGATCGCCTCACGCGCGGCGTCGCTCACCACCCACATCGGCGTGTGGATCTCGGTGCGGGCGATGCGGTCCTTCTCGGCGTCGGGCAGGACGGCGCCGATCTTGACCAGCGCCTCGTCGGCCGCACGCGCCATGGCCGCGCCGCCAAAGGCCCGCACCATGCGGGCGCCGGCGACCAGCGCGACGATTTCGTCACGCGTGAACATCAGCGGCGGAAGGTCGAAACCCTCCCTCATCATGTAGCCGACGCCGGCCTCGCCGTCGATTGGCACTCCGGTCGACTGCAAATCGGCGATATCGCGGTAGATGGTCCGCTCGGAAACCTCGAGCCATGTGCCGAGCTTCTGGGCGGTGACCAGCCGGCCGCCACGCAGGTGCTGCACGATCTGAAAGAGCCTGTCGGCACGTCGCATCGTATGGTCCCTCGACTGCTTGTCTATGAATGTCATGGTCCCAAAACCGGTTCCGGGTGACATCCATGTCCTGTTTTATGCTTGTCGTTCTCCCAAAAACCGCTGCGCACTTTTGGGCGACACGCATTATGGTTTAAGTCCTTCGCGCCTGCGCTGCACGGCGACGAATTCCGCGCCGAAGGACAACTTCTTCGTTGTCGGCGTGTTCACGTCGAGCACACGCCAGTACGGCGTGATATCGTTCAGCGTCATGCCGCGTTCGAGATCCTCATTGGCGGCTTCGGCGACGGTTCGCAGATGATAACCGATGGTGACCGGACATGTCACTTGCGCCCCATGCTCGATGGCGAGCGCGGTGCGCAAGGCGCGTACATCCATCTCGAGGCCGTTGGGGATCGTGCGGATGAAATCATCGACCTGACGGGGCGTCGGCACCAGCATCGGCTGGCCCTCGACGACGTCGCCCATTGTGCGTGGCGTCGGCTTCACGCCGTTGACGCCCGGCGTGTTCAGCCTGTCGTTCCAGCTTTTCACCATTCATGTCTCCTGACACGTTTATGGCATGGTGCTCCTGACAGCATTCTGTCAGGAGCCTTCAGCATTGTCCGTAGCAGGCGCCAAAGTTTTTGCGCCAGCCCGAGGGGTCGCCGCCCGGGGGGCCATGTCAATGATCCGGGCGTTGCGGGGTTCGCATCCAAGCATTGTCATGTAAAACGCCTCAGATCTCGCGAATGCGGCTGTGACCCTCATACATATCCGGCCAGCCAATGTCCTTGCGGATGTCCGCGGGCAAGGAGTTCAGGAAGCGCTGGGTACGAACTTCATTGCGCATCGTGCGGATCTTGCCGACATAGTGCTGTACGCTGTTCAAAATACCAAAGCTGTTCATGACCATCTCCTCTTCTCTGATGGAGACACTATTGCATACCCCTCCTGACAGCAGTCTGTCAGGAGCATGTCAGGTCGTTGAAGAAAGCTGCGAGGTGCTTGGCGGTCGGTTCGGAAACGAGCCTTTTGTCAGGAATGGCCAAGTCGACCGAGACCATGCAAGAACCGCTTTGACAGCCTGTCGCGATGCTGCTCAAAGGCGGGCATGTCGAAACTCCTCGCGCTCGTCATCATCGGCATGATGGCCATTCAGCTGATCAAGCCGCTCGGCTGGCCGGGCCTGAAGCGGCGCGGCGATTTCTGGAAGCTGGCCCTGATCGCCATGGCGGCCATCGCGCTGGCGGGTGCGCTGGGGCACTGGACATAGCCTTGAGGGTCAGGTCGGGTCCACCGTTCCCATGGCAATCATCCGGATGGCGTTGAGGCTGGGCACGAAGAAGTAATCGCCACCGCGCGTCGTCATGAATTCCGGCAGGTTCGCCGCAATAAAAGGCGTGGCGCTGGCCGGGCCGGCCGGAATGACATGCTTGCTCGATTCGGCGCGGTTGCCGGTCAGCGTGCAGGTGTCGTTGCCGGTTTCGGAATCCAGGCCGTAGCTCATCCATTGCTGCTGGATGATATTCTGGCTCAGATCCATTGGAAGCAGGCTGCAATCAACAGTATTTGGAAATACTCATGTCAGTTCTCTGAAGCCCACCAGTCCGAGCTTGTGCCCCCTCAGGTCAATCGGCGAGCACCCATCCGACCAGATGTTCGGCCCAGGCGCGGTAACCGGCTTCCGAGGCATGAAAGCCATCGGAGGCAAAGCCGGCCTCCGGGTTGGTGATCGGCAGCCGTGGCGCCGGCACGGCGCCGCGCTCGAAACAGAGGCGCTCGCCCATGCGGTTCATTGCGGTAGCGCGGATTTCGAGAATCTTGCCGAGCAGCGGCGGCATGGCCGGCGCGCGGGTGAACTCCAGCACCGGCGACCACACCACGCGCGCCTCCGGCCATTTGGCACGCGAGGCGTAGAGCAGGCCACCGAACTCCTTCTTGAAGCGCGGTACCGAGTGGAAATTCTTGGTGTCGTTGGTGCCGATGGCGAGCACGATATGCGTCCACGGATCGGCCGACAGATTGGGCAGCACATGGTCGCGGATCTGGCCCGACGTTGCCGAGTTGAAGCCAGCGGCGCGCCAGCGCACGGCAAGGCCGGTTCGTTGCGCGATCATGACGGCAAGCTGCGCGGCAAGCCCGTTCTCGGAATTGCCGATGCCGACGGAAGCGGCCGAGGAATCGCCCAGCACCAGCAGCGAGATGGCCGGCGCCTTGCCCGATATTTCGTGCATGACCGGCCCTTGTGCCGGCAGCATGCGGGTGGTGCGGCGGCGCACGCCGAGGCCCTGCCAGAAATAGACGGGGTAGGCGAGCCAGGTAAGAAGGGCCGGGAAGCGCATGGCAATACCGTTAGAGGTTAACGGCAGCCTTAGCGCATGTTTGGGCGCAGGTGAACGCGCTTCTAGTCGCAGCAGTTCGGCTTATCCGCCTGCTTGTCCTGATATTCGTCATGCAGCCGCACCCAGTCCATCAGGCTATGATAAGGGCCATTTTCGCCGCGGCCCTTCGGTGTCATGTCGAGATAGTCGTAAGTGCCGATCTGGGCCTCGCCGCCGCGGGCGCGCGACATAAAGGTAAGGAATATGTCGCCGTTCTCGTCCTTGTAGAAAACACTGGTGCCGGGAAGGTCCTTTGACGTGCGCGGACGCGTCTCGAAATTGTAGGTGGTGTCGCCGGCCGCGATCTGCTTGTCGGTGAAGGAGACCTGCATGTCGAAGTTGAAATCCGAGGCGTAGGACGACACCCAGTCGAATTTCCAGCCCATACGCTGCTTGTAAGGCAGCAGTTCCGCCAGCGGCGCGCGCGCAACCACCACCAGCGACACGTCGTGGTGCCTGAGATGCTGATCGGCGCCGTCTATATGGTCGGCAAGGAAGGAGCATCCTTCGCAGCGGTGGTTCGATCCTGGCGTCATCATGAAGTGGTAGACGATCAGTTGGCTGTTGGCGCCGAACAGTCCGGCCAGGTTCTTCGGACCCTGCTCGGTTTCGAAGACATAGTCCTTGCGGATTTTCATCCAGGGCAGTTCACGCCGCTCGGCGGCGATGCGCTCACGCAACCGTGTCAATTCCTTCTCGCGCGCCAGATGCGCCTTGTGCGCCTCAAACCAGTCTTCACGCGAAACCACCTTGCTGCGAGTCATGAAGTTCTCCCTGTCTGTTCACCCAAGGACGTTTGGGGTGGGCAGAAACCGACATCGCCGTCAGCTTTTGCCGAAAAGGAGATAAGGATGGACGAACTCCGTCCAAGCCGGGCTTTGCATAAACAAACCCGGGCGCATCGGCCCGGGTTGTATGACAACGGGAGGACTGCGCTCAGGCGGCCTGTTCGAGGCTCGCCGTCCATTGTCCCAGCGCCGCCAGATGGTTCATGTGGGCACGATGGGTGAAGGCGGCCTGGCCGGCGGCGACGTTCGATGTCTTGCCGCTCCAGGCCTTTTGCGGGGCGGCCTGCAAGGCGCGGCCATAGGAGAAGGTCAGCTTCCACGGATGCGGGCCGATGGCGTTGATGGCGTTGAGGTTGGCGGTAGCCTCCTCGTCCGACTGCCCGCCCGAAAGGAAGGCGATGCCCGGCACCGCTGCCGGTACAGTTTCGCGGAACAGTTTTATGGTCTTTTCCGCGACCTCTTCGGGGCTGCTCACCTTGCCCGACTTCCTGCCGGCCAGCACCATGTTCGGCTTCAGGATGGTGCCTTCCAGCACAACGCGCGCTGCATGCAGCTCGTCATAGAGCTTGATCAGCGTTGCCTTCGAGATGTCGTAGCAGGTGTCAATGTCGTGCGCGCCGTCCATCAGCACTTCCGGCTCGACGATCGGCACGATGCCGGCCTCCTGGCACAGTGCGGCATAGCGGGCCAGCGCATGGGCGTTGGAGGCAATCGAATTGACCGAGGGCACGCCCTTGCCGGTGTCGATGTCGATCACCGCGCGCCATTTGGCGAAGCGGGCGCCGAGCTTGTAATAATCTGCGAGCCGCTCGCGCAAGCCGTCGAGGCCTTCGGTAACGGTATCGCCGGGAAAGCCGGCGAGTGGCTTGGCGCCGGCATCGACCTTAATGCCGGGAATGGCGCCCGCCGCCTTGATGATGTCGACCAGAGGCGTGCCGTCGGCAGCCTTCTGACGGATGGTCTCGTCGTAGAGAATGACGCCGGAGATGTACTTCGTCATTGCGTCCTTGGCGCGGAACATCATCTCGCGGTAGTCGCGGCGGCTATCGGCGGTCGATTCGACGCCGATAACGTCGAAGCGCTTCTTGATGGTGCCGGAGCTCTCATCGGCGGCCAGCAGGCCCTTGCCGCCGGCCACCATCGCGGCGGCAATGTCTTCGAGACGTTCGCTCATTTTTCTTCTCCTAAGGGGGTACGTTCCGCGCGTAACGGAAGTCTACCGCCAAAGGAATGGGATCGGAAAGCTCGAATCGATTGAAAGTTCCTGGCGTCCGTTTTTGCGCCCCCGATCCGGTCAGGCTTGTTTCTTCAGCACGTCGACGCCGGGCAGCGGCTTGCCTTCCATCCATTCGAGGAAAGCGCCGCCGGCGGTCGAGACATAGGTGAAGTCGTCGGCGACGCCGGCATGGTTGAGGGCGGCCACCGTATCGCCGCCACCGGCGACCGATACCAGCTTGCCGGCCCTGGTGCGGGCCGCCGCGTGCCTGGCCGCCGCCACCGTGGCGTGGTCGAAAGGCTCGATCTCGAAGGCGCCGAGCGGGCCGTTCCAGACCAGCGTCGCGGCGCGGTCGATCCATTCACCGATCGTCTTCACGGTCTTTTCGCCGACATCGAGGATCATGCCGTCAGCCGGGACATCCGAAATGGCAACGGTCTCGCTGGCCGCACCCGCCTTGAATTCCTTGGCGACGACGCCGTCGACAGGCAGGATGATGGCGCAGCCTGCCTCGGCGGCCTCGATCATGATCTGCTTGGCGGTCGCGGCAAGGTCATGCTCGCACAGCGACTTGCCGACAGCGGTGCCACGCGCGGCGAGAAAAGTGTTGGCCATGCCGCCGCCGATCACCAGCGCGTCGACCTTCTTCACCAGGTTCATCAACAGGTCGATCTTGGTCGACACCTTGGCGCCGCCGACAATGGCGACGACAGGGCGGACCGGATTGCCGAGCCCCTTCTCCAGCGCCTCGAGCTCGGCCTGCATGGTGCGGCCGGCATAGGACGGCAACAGCCGCGCCAGGCCTTCGGTCGAGGAGTGCGCCCGGTGGGCGGCGGAAAAGGCGTCGTTGACGAAGATATCGCCATTGGCGGCGAGCCGCTCTGTAAAGGCCGGGTCGTTCTTCTCCTCGGTCTTGTGGAAGCGGGTGTTTTCCAGCAGCAGCACATCGCCCTTGTTCATGGCGGCGACCGCACTGCCCGCCGTGTCGCCGACGCAGTCGCCGGCAAAGCCGACGGGGCGGCCAAGCACCTCCGCGGCAGCCTTGGCGATCGGCTCCAGCGAGAATTCGGGCGAGGGACCATCCTTCGGGCGGCCGAAATGCGCGAGCAGGATGACCTTGGCGCCCTTGCCGGACAGCTCGGCGATGGTCGGCGCGATGCGTTCGATGCGGGTGGCGTCGGTGACCTTGCCGTCGGCGACGGGCACGTTGAGGTCGACGCGCACCAGCACGCGCTTGCCGCTGATATTGCCGATATCGTCGAGTGTCTTGAAGGCGGCCATGCGGGTTCCTTTCCGTGGAAAATCGCCGGGACCATACCTCGCATCGATGACGATGCAAGGCTTGAGCCGGGGTGCGAGCTAAATTTTGAGATCAAGGCGAAGGCTGTCGTGATGATGCGGGACGTCAGCGTGAACCGATCGCTTGTCAGCCTTCTGTCGTTATCTTTTCCGCCGTCGGCTCAAGGGCCTTCTCATTGGCTGTCGCCTCTGCAGTCTGCGTCTCGGTCGGCTTGCGCCAGTTGCGGATGAAGGCGGAGACACGATCGCCGATCTCGCCGGCGCTCAGGAACACCGGAACCCGCGCCACCGGCGCGGTCGGCTCGAAGGAGAGGCCGAGACCGGTGATCTTGCCCTTGTCGTCGACGTCGCGGACGATCAATTCGATCGGGCCGATCAGCACCCGGTCGGCATATTCGGCATGGCCGCCAAGCCTTGCCGTCACCAGCGCGCCGACGGTGAGCTTCTGCTCGGCTTCGCTCAATCCCGGTGTGTATGCGGCCTCGAGCTCTGCGGCCGAGCGGGCGGGATCGACGGCGAAGGCGCCGAAGAAGTCGGCATCCTCGGGGTCGACTACGGCGCGGCTGGCAAACAGCTTGTCAAGCAGGCGCGGATAGCGGTCGGGCACGAAGATGTAAACCTGGTCGCCGGCCGCGAGCCGGCCCATGTCCTGGAAACGCATCGAGCGGCCGTCGCGCAGCACCAACGAGGGCCGTGCCCAGCGCGGGATACGCTCGCCGCGCGCCACCGGGCTGCCGGGCGCGACGCGGTAGGCGAGCAGTTCGTGGTGGGCGGAGCCCGGCAGTTCGAGTTCGACCTTGTCGAGCGGCCCGAGTCTCGCCGGCACGATCAGGCCGAGCCGGCGCGCCAGCGGACCGACCGACCAGCCCTGCACCACCAGCGATACCAGAACGATGATGAAGGCGACGTTGAAGATGGTGCGGCCGTTCTCCAGTCCGCCGAGCAGCGGGGTGATGGCAAGCAGGATGGACACGGCGCCGCGCAGGCCGACCCAGGAGACGAAGGCGATCTCGGGACGTGGCAGGCGGAACGGGATCAGGCAGAGCCAGACGGCGACCGGGCGCGCGACAAACATCAGGAACAGGCCGAGCAGCACCGCCGGCACCATGATCGCCGGAAACTGCGAGGGCGTCGCGAACAGGCCGAGGATCAGGAACATGATGATCTGTGCCAGCCACGACATGCCGTCCTGGAAGCGCTTCAGGATGGTGACGGCGCGGATGTCGGAGTTGCCGGCAATCAGCCCGGCGAGATAGACCGCCAGGAAGCCCGAGCCGCCAATGGCGCCGGCGGCGGCGAACACCATCAGCGACAGGGTCAGCACGAAGATCGGCAGCAAGCCATGGTCGAGGTTGAGCCGGTCGACGAGGCGCACGATGCCGAGCCCGCCAAGCACGCCGACGACGGCGCCGAGCCCCATATTGAGCAGGAAGCCGAGGATCAGGTCGGTGACCAGCACATGGGTCTCGGGATTGGCGTGGGCAGCGATGATCTCGACCAGCGTGATGGTCAGGAAGATGGCGATCGGGTCGTTGGTGCCGGATTCGACTTCCAGTGTCGCGCGCACGCGCTCGCGCAGATTGATCTCGCCGGCGCGCAGCAGGAAGAACACCGCAGCCGCGTCGGTCGAGGCGACGGCAGCTCCAAGCAGGAAGGATTCCAGCCAGCTGAGGTCGAGCAGGTAATAGGCGGCGGCGCCGAACAGGCCAGTGGTCAGGATTACGCCGAAGGTCGCCAGCGACAGCGCCGGTCCGGCCGCCTGGCGCAGCGCGTTGAGCGGCGTGCCGAAACCGGAATCGAACAGGATGACCGCCAGCGCCAGTGAGCCGGCAAAATATGCCACGCGCGCATTGTCGAATTCGATGCCGAGACCATCGACGCCGCTGGCGAGGCCGATGCAGAGGAAGAGCAGCAGCAACGGGGCGCCGAAGCGGAAGGCGATCAGGCTCGAGAACGCTGCGGCGACGACTAGCGCTGTGCCGACCAGCGTGACGAGATAGATCGCATGCTCCATCCGTGATTTGCCCCTCGAATTCCTCTTTCTCCCGATTCACGGGAGAGTGGGGCGAAGGCATGGCCGGTGCAAGGCGCAAGGATGGCTTTTTGCCTTATGCCGCTGATTTTCCGGCGTTTGGCGGCTCGGCGCGCCTTGCCCGGCGCGCTGACGAAAAACGCCCGGGCACAGCCGGGCGTTCGAAGCTGCGAGACGATGCCTTCAGATCAGGCGATGGTCTTGCCAAAGGCGACCGAGGTGTCGGCCATGCGGTTGGAGAAGCCCCACTCATTGTCGTACCAGGACAGCACCGAAACGAAGTTGCCGTCCATGACCTTGGTCTGGTCGAGCGCCAGGATCGACGAGCGCGGATCGTGGTTGAAGTCGATCGACACATTCGGATGATGGGTGACGCCGAGAATGCCCTTCAGCTTGCCGTTGGAGGCAGCGATCACCGCTTCGTTTATCTCCTGCACGGTGGTGGCGCGCTTGGCGATGAACTTGAAGTCGACGACCGAGACGTTAGGGGTCGGCACGCGGATCGAGATGCCGTCGAGCTTGCCCTTGAGGTCGGGCAGCACCAGGCCGATCGCCTTGGCCGCACCGGTCGAGGTCGGGATCTGCGACAGGGCAGCCGCGCGGCCGCGGTAGAGATCCTTGTGCATGGTGTCCAACGTCGGCTGGTCGCCGGTGTAGGAGTGGATCGTCGTCATCATGCCCTTTTCGATGCCGACGGTCTCGTGCAGCACTGCGGCGAGCGGCGCCAGGCAGTTGGTGGTGCAGGACGCATTCGAGATGACGATGTGGTCCTTGGTCAGCTTGTCGTGGTTGATGCCGTAGACGACGGTGAGGTCAGCACCTTCGGCAGGCGCGGAGACGACGACGCGCTTGGCGCCGGCGGTCAAATGCGCGGCAGCCTTGTCGCGGGCGGTGAAGATGCCGGTGCATTCGAGCGCGATGTCGATGCCGAGCTCCTTCCACGGCAGCTGCGCCGGGTCCTTGATCGCGGTGACCTTGAAGCTCTCCTTGCCGACGGTGATCTGGTCGCCCGAGACCGACACTTCGTGCGGGAAGCGGCCGTGCACGCTGTCATAGCGCAGCAGATGCGCGTTGGTCTCGACCGGGCCGAGGTCGTTGACGGCGACGACGTCGATGTCCTTGCGGCCGGATTCATGGATGGCGCGCAGGATGTTGCGGCCGATGCGGCCAAATCCGTTGATGGCAACTCTGACGGTCATTTTACTCTCCCTGGGAGCTGGAGGCGGCAGATGGGTCCGCAGCTTCATAGCGGCGGATGGCACAAGAATCCAGCCGCAGAAGGCCGAATTTAAATCGATTAGGTTGGTCCAGCCCCGCGAATCCGCCTTGGAGGTGCGCGGGACTGACCCTGATCTTACTTGCCGTGCAGGCGGGCTTCCGCCGCCTTGGCCGCGGCTTCGGCGGTGATGCCGAAATGCGGGTAGAGCTGCTCGATGGTGCCGGAAGCGCCGAAGCCGGTCATGCCGATGAAGATGCCGTCGGAGCCGATCAGGTGATCCCAGCCCTGGCGGATGCCGGCCTCGATCGCCATCTTGATCGGCGCGTTGCCGATCGTCTCCTTGCGGTAGGCGTCGCTCTGCTGGTCGAACAGTTCGAAGCAAGGCACCGAGACGACGCGGGTCGGGTGCCCATGCTTTTCAAGCAAATCACGGGCGCCGAGCGCGATCTCGACCTCGGAGCCCGTGGCGAAGATCGTCACCGCCGCTTCGCCGCTCGCCGCGGCCAGTTCATAGGCGCCCTGGCTGCTGAGGTTCCTGGCCGAGTGCTCGGTGCGCACCGTCGGCAGGTTCTGACGGGTCAGCGCCAGGGTGGACGGGGTCTTTTCCGATTCAATGGCGATCTGCCAGCATTCGGCGGTTTCCACCGCGTCGGCCGGGCGGAAGACATTGTGGTTGGGGATGGCGCGGAGCGCCGCCAGGTGCTCGACCGGCTGGTGGGTCGGGCCGTCTTCGCCCAAACCGATCGAATCATGGGTCATGACGAAGATCGAGCGGATGCCCATCAGCGACGCCAGCCGCATCGACGGACGGGCATAGTCGGAGAAGCACATGAAGGTGCCACCATAGGCGATGAGGCCGCCATGCAGCGTCAGGCCGTTGAGGGCGGCCGCCATGCCATGCTCGCGGATGCCGTAGTGGACATAGCGCTGGCCGTAATCGTCCGGCGTGATGTTCTTGGTCTGGCTGGTCTTAGTGTTGTTGGAGCCGGTGAGGTCGGCAGAGCCGCCGATGGTTTCCGGCACCGCGCCATTGATGACTTCCAGCGCCATTTCCGACGATTTGCGGGTGGCGACCTTCGGCTTGTCGGCCGACAGCTTCTTCTTGTAGTCAGCAATGACGGCATCGAAATTCGACGGCAGCTTGCCGGCGAGGCGGCGCTCGAACTCGGCCTTCAACTCAGGCTTGGCCTTGGCCAGGCGGCCTTCCCAGTCGGTGCGCGGCTTGACGCCGGCCTTGCCGGCGGTGCGCCAGGCGTCGAGAATGTCGGCCGGAATTTCGAAGGGCGGCGAGTCCCAGTTGAAGAATTTCCGCGCGCCTGCGATCTCGTCGGCGCCGAGCGGCGAACCGTGCGCCTTGTTGGTGCCGGCCTTGGTCGGGGCGCCGAAGCCGATGGTCGTCTTGCAGGCGATCATCGTCGGCTTGTCGGAATGGCGGGCGGCTTCGATGGCGTAGGCGATCGCCTCGGGGTCGGTGCCGTCAATGTGGCTGGCGTTCCAGCCCGAGGCCTGGAAGCGGGCGACCTGGTCGGTGTTGTCTGCAAGCGAAACCGGACCGTCGATTGAGATGTTGTTGTTGTCCCAGAAGACGATCAGCTTGTTGAGCTTGAGGTGGCCGGCCAGCGCGATGGCTTCCTGGGAAACACCTTCCATCAGGCAGCCGTCGCCGGCCAGCACATAGGTGTAGTGGTCGACGAGGTCGTTGCCGAAGGCGGCGTTCATGATGCGCTCGCCGAGCGCGAAGCCGACCGAATTGGCGAGACCCTGGCCGAGCGGGCCGGTCGTCGTCTCGATGCCGGTGGCATGGCCGTATTCGGGATGGCCGGCAGTCTTGGAACCCAGCTGGCGGAAATGCTTGATCTGGTCGAGGGTCATGTCCTCGTAACCGGTCAGATGCAGCAGCGAGTAGAGCAGCATAGAACCGTGGCCGGCCGACAGGATGAAGCGGTCTCGGTCCGGCCAATGGGGGTTCTTCGGATCATATTTCAGAAAGCGGGTGAACAGCACTGTGGCGATGTCGGCGCAGCCCATGGGCAGGCCGGGATGGCCGGACTGGGACTTCTCGACGGCGTCCATGGAGAGAAAACGGATCGCATTGGCCATCCGGTCATGTTGTTCACGCGACGTCATGGTACCTCCGGGGTGGGGATTTGTGGGCTTGGCAGAGCCCAGGAAAGAGTGCGCGACACATAGCAGCCACGGGCTTTTAGTCAACAAATCGGCTGCACATTTGCCGGTCTTGTGATGGCTTTGAGACCTTATGGGGCGACCTACATTAGCGTTAGCGGGGGACAGTCGCGAGAGCTTTGTTGACGTTGCCTTCACCCGGTGCCTAATGTTTCCTTGTTAACGCGTTCTGAACGCGAAGCGATTCGGTGATGGGCAGGGCACAGGACGAAGGCCATGACCGGCGAAACCACACTCAAGGAAGTCATCCACAGGCTGGGCAAGGCCATCGAGGGGCTGGAAAACGCCGTCGCGGCCAAGCTCGAGCACGAGCGCGACTATTCCGAAGCCGAGGCTGAGGTGCAGCGCATGAACGCCGACCGTTCACGGCTGGCGCAGGAACTCGACAATTCCGAAGCCCGCGCCGAACGGCTGGAAGATGCCAACAAGGAAGTGTCGCGCCGCTTGGTGACCGCCATGGAAACCATCCGCGCGGTGCTGGACAGGTAGGAGCTGCAGGCCATGGCACAGGTCACGGTTTCCATCGACGGCAAGCAGTATCGCATGGCTTGCGACGAGGGTCAGGAAGAGCACCTGATCGACCTCGCCGAGCGGTTCGACCGTTATGTCTCGCATCTGAAGGATTCGTTCGGCGAGATCGGCGACCAGCGGCTGACGGTGATGGCCGGCATCATGGTGATGGACGAGCTTTCGGAGCTGCAGAAGCGGGTCAAGGGCATGGAGACCGAAGTGCAGACGCTGCGCAAGACGCGCGACGAAGCGCTGACCAAGGCCGACAAGAACGACACCGTGCTGACCAGCGCGCTCGGCGCGCTCGCCCAGCGCATGGAAGACCTGGCCACGTCGCTGGCGGTCAACAAGGCCTGAGCCTTCCCCGCACAAACGAAAGATTGTCGGCCCAACGTCGGTCCGTAGAACGAAAGTGCTCGTTCCGTCGCCAATAATAGTTTCCTATTGTCCTGCAGCCGCGATTTTTGCGCTAAGATGCGGGAATGCCGGAGCGTTGACGCCGTCCACGGCCGCTCCTGACGAAATCTGTTGCTGGGGAAATAATGCCATGAGCCTTCGTATCAACGACATCGCGCCTGACTTCACCGCCGAGACCACGCAAGGGCCGATCAAGTTTCATGACTGGATCGGCGACGGCTGGGCGATCCTGTTCAGCCATCCGAAGAATTTCACCCCGGTCTGCACCACCGAGCTGGGCACGATGGCGGGGCTCGAAGGCGAGTTCAAGAAGCGCAACGTCAAGGTCATCGGCATTTCCGTCGATCCCGTTGCGAGCCACGACAAGTGGCAGGCCGACATCAAGACGGCGACCGGCCAGACGGTGAATTACCCGCTGATCGGCGACAAGGACCTCAAGGTGGCCAAGCTTTATGACATGCTGCCGGCGGGCGCCGGCGAGACGTCGGAAGGCCGCACGCCGGCCGACAACGCCACGGTGCGCTCGGTCTATGTCATCGGGCCGGACAAGAAGATCAAGCTGGTGCTGACCTACCCGATGACGACGGGCCGCAACTTCGACGAGATCCTGCGCGCGGTCGATTCCATGCAGCTGACCGCCAAGCACCAGGTGGCGACGCCGGCCAACTGGAAGCAGGGCGAGGATGTGATCATCACCGCCGCGGTTTCGAACGAAGATGCGGTCAAGCGTTTTGGCGCTTTCGAGACGATCCTGCCCTATCTCAGGAAGACCAAGCAGCCGTCAGCCTAGGTTTTCTCCGTCGGAGCTATTTCGGGCTTCAGTCCTATTTCTGGCAAGGCGTGCTTGACCGGCGCGCTTTGCCAGATGACCATGCTGTTGTTCAACCCGACGGAGAAAACGGTTCCTGTCGGGCAAGGGGCAGGGGGGCCGGACATTGGACATCGCTTCGGCCAAACCTGAGGTCGCCGGCTTCTACGACAAGCCGACCGGCGCCATCCAGTATGTCGTCACCGACCCGGTGACGAGACGCTGCGCCGTCATCGACCCGATCCTCGACTTCGACGAAAAATCCGGCGCGACGGCGACGAAGAATGCCGGCGCCTTGCTGGATTTTATCCGCGAAAACGGGCTGGAGCTCGAGTGGATTCTGGACACCCATCCGCATGCCGATCATTTCTCGGCGGCGCACTATCTCCGGGAAAAGACCGGCGCGCCGACGGCGATCGGCGACAGGATCGTCGAAGTCCAGGCGCTGTGGAAGGCGATCTACAACTGGCCGGATTTCCCCGCAGACGGCTCGCAGTGGGACCGGCTGTTTGGGGAAGGCGAAACGTTCATGATCGGCAACCTGCCGGTCAAGGTGCTGTTCTCGCCCGGCCACACGCTCGCCTCGATCACCTATGTCATTGGCGACGCAGCCTTCGTCCACGACACGCTGTTCATGCCCGACAGCGGCTCGGCAAGGACGGACTTTCCCGGCGGCAGTGCCGCGCGGCTGTGGCATTCGATTGAGGGCATTCTGGCGCTGCCGGACGATACGCGCGTGTTCGTCGGCCACGACTATCAGGCCGGCGGGCGCGAGCCGTGCTGGGAGAGCACGGTCGCCGAGCAGAGGGCAAAGAATATCCACCTCGTTGCGGCGCGCAGCGAAGCCGAGTTCGTCGCCTTGCGCGAAGCGCGCGACAAGACACTGCCGATGCCGCGGCTGATCCTGCATGCGCTGCAGGTCAACATGAATGGTGGACGGCTGCCGGAACCGGAGGCCAATGGGAGGCGGTATCTGAAGTTTCCGCTTGATGGGCTTTGAGAGGGCAGTTGGCGAAGCTGCCGATCTCCCCCCTTGCGGGGGAGATTGGATGTCAAGAATGCTTTCGCCAATCGCCAGCGTAAGCGTAAGACATAAAAAAGGCGGCGCCGGTTTCCCGACGCCGCCTTCTGTTCCTTAGCCGAACCCGGCTTTACGCCGCCGGCTGCGCCTCGATCGTGCGCAGCGCCTGCATCTGGCGCTTGGCGGCGGCCTTGACCGCGTCCTGCACCTTCTCGAAGGCGCGCACCTCGATCTGGCGCACGCGCTCGCGGCTGATGTCGAACTCGGAAGACAGCTCTTCCAGCGTCAGTGGCTCCTCGGCGAGGCGGCGGGCCTCGAAGATGCGCCGCTCACGATCGTTGAGCACGGCCAGAGCGCCCGACAGCATGCCGCGGCGGTTTTCCAGCTCGTCCTGCTCGATCAGCATGTCTTCCTGGCTTTCGTGGTCATCGACCAGCCAGTCCTGCCATTCGCCGGATTCACCCTCGCTGGCGCGGATCGGCGCGTTCAGCGACGCGTCGCCCGACAGGCGGCGGTTCATCGACACGACTTCGGCTTCCGACACGTTCAGCCTGGTGGCGATCTCGGTGATCTGGTCGGGCTTGAGGTCGCCATCGTCCAGCGCCTGGATCTTGCCCTTCACCTTGCGCAGGTTGAAGAACAGGCGCTTCTGATTGGCGGTCGTGCCCATCTTGACCAGGCTCCACGAGCGCAGGATGTACTCCTGGATCGAGGCCTTGATCCACCACATGGCGTAGGTCGCGAGGCGGAAGCCACGCTCGGGTTCGAATTTCTTGACGGCCTGCATCAGGCCGACATTGCCTTCCGAGATCACTTCGCCGATCGGCAGGCCGTAGCCGCGATAGCCCATGGCGATCTTGGCAACAAGCCGAAGATGGCTGGTGACGAGCTTGTGCGCAGCGGAAGTGTCTTCATGCTCGGCGTAGCGCTTGGCGAGCATGTACTCTTCCTGCGGCTGAAGCATCGGAAAGCGGCGGATTTCTTCCAGGTAGCGGCTGAGGCCGCCTTCGCCGGAAACAATACTGGGTAGTGACTGGGCCATGATTGCGCCCCCTCTCTATTGGAGTGATGCCCCCGAAACGCGGCGGGCATGTGACGCGAGCACCAAAAGGCTCGCCCGCGACAACTGATTTATATAGGAACAAAACCAGAAAAGACAGGCATTTGTTCAACACGAAACAGTGTGTCACGCTGAAGTGAACAATGCCGCTCAGGTTTTAGCTGGCTTGTTTAGACGCAATTCCGGACGGAAAACCGTTTCACACTTTTCCTGGAATTGCTCGGGTTCAGAGCTTGCGGAAGCCGCCGACGAGTTCCTCCATGTCCCCCGGTATCGGCGCCTCGAACCTCATCGGTAAATGGGTAGCCGGGTGCCGAAATGCAAGGAGCCAGGCATGCAAAGCTTGCCTGGAAAATGCCTTGACCTGGGTTTTCAGCGGCTCGGGCAGCCGGTTGGCCTTGGTGCGGAAGGCCTGGCCGTAATCCGGGTCGCCGATGACGGGGTGGCCGATATGAGCCATGTGGACGCGGATCTGGTGGGTGCGGCCGGTTTCCAGCCGGCATTCGACCAGGCTGGCGGCGGCAAACGGCTGCTGGTTTTCGCCGAAACGCTCCTTGACGGTGAAATGCGTGACGGCGTGGCGGGCGTCGTCACGGCCTTCCGGCACGACGGCGCGGCGCACGCGGTCGGCGGCACGGCCAAGCGGCGCGTCGACCGTTCCGGTCGGCCGCGACGGGATTCCCCAGACCAGCGCCAGATAAGCACGTTCGAGGTCGCCGGTGCGGCCGTGGTCGGCAAAGGCCTCCGACAGCGCCTTGTGGGCGCGGTCGGTCTTGGCCACCACCATGACGCCGCTGGTTTCCTTGTCCAGCCGATGGACGATGCCCGGCCGCCTGACGCCGCCAATGCCTGAGAGACTGTCGCCGCAGTGGTGGATCAGGGCATTGACCAGCGTGCCGGTCCAGTTGCCGGCGCCGGGATGGACGACGAGGCCGGCCGGCTTGTTGATGACGATCAACTCGTCGTCCTCATAAAGCACGTCGAGCGCGATGGCCTCGCCTTGCGGTTCGGCCGGTTCCGGCTCGGGCCTGACGACCGATACGCGCTCGCCGGCACTCATCTTGCGCTTGGTCTCGTCGACCGGCTTGCCGTCGATCGAAACGGCACCTTGCCGGATCAGCATCTGCACCCGGCTGCGCGACATGTCAGGCCCGAGGGCGCTCGCCAGCCATTGGTCGAGGCGCTGGCCGGCCGCTTCCGCGCCGGCTTCGAGCACGGTCGGCGCCGCCTCTATGAATTGTACAGCCTCTATCAATTCAGGGGTCTCTTCGTTATGAGCGCTCATCGAAAAAGTTCCGGAAAGTTCTGCCATGGCCCGGCCCGTTGCCGATGAAGAAGAAAAGCCGCTCGATCCCGAGATCGAAAAGGTGCGCGGCAGGCTCATCCGCTTCATGGCCATCAATCTCGGCCTGCTTTTGCTGGCCCTTATGGTGGTGATCGCGGCCATTGTCTACAAATCGCGCAGGGCGCCGCCCGCGAACCCGCCGCTCGCCAACGACATTCCAGTTCCGCCCGGCGAGCCGCTCGCGGCCGACATAGTGCTCCCGGTCGGAGCCAAGGTGATTAGCCAGGCTCTGTCGGGCAATCGCATTTCGATCGACGCCGAGCTCAGCGACGGCAGCCGCACCATCTTTGTCTACGACATCGCCGAGCGCCGTATCATCGGCCGCTTCGCCATCCGCAACAAATAGCCGGGCCGAAACAATGACCGGGTTTGCCGAACATCGCCGCATCGCAACCATCACGCTCGTCGTCGCCGACTATGACGAGGCGATCGCCTGGTATGTCGGCAAGCTTGGCTTTGTCCTCTGCGACGACATCGAGCTCGGCGACGGCAAGCGCTGGGTGACGGTAACGCCGGCGGTCGGGCAAGGGCCCCGGCTGCTTCTGGCGGAGGCGTTGGACGATGTGCAGAAGAGCCGCGTCGGCGACCAGACCGGAGGCCGCGTGGTTTTGTTTCTCGAAACCGATGATTTTGCCACGGACCATGCGACGATGCTGGAGAACGGCGTCGAGTTCCACGAAACGCCACGCCATGAGCCTTACGGCACCGTGGCGGTTTTCGCCGACCTCTATGGCAATCTGTGGGACCTGATCGAGCCGAAACGCTAGGTCCACGAACCGACATTGCACAGAAGCGGTCCGGCCGTTCGAAGCCAGTTGCTTTTTCCAAACCGTCAGCCTATATCGCCGGTTCTTGAACGCGCCCATCGTCTAGCGGTCAGGACACCGCCCTCTCACGGCGGGAACAGGGGTTCGATTCCCCTTGGGCGTACCAAGCAACGACTTTCCTTCCGCATCATCGAAAATTTCGGGCAGCAGCCGCGCGGATCGCGTGTGACCGCGAGGGTCGGCGGCATCAGCGAAATTCGGCAAGTCCGCGCACCCGAATACACCCAATTTAAGTCAGGCCGCGACCTTGAAAGCGTAGCGATCTCTGTTACTTGCGGTGCGGGGATAGCATCTGCGGCAACGCGGATTTGGTTGGGCATAGCAGGCATGAATTCGGCAAAAATGATATGCCCGTGCTGTCACGGCAGCGGGCAGGTTTTCGATTGCTTGAAATGGCGTGAGTCGAAAGGGCATTGCTGCCCGCAAGGCACGCATCGGGCCGGCTGTCCCGGGCAGACCATGGCATGTGCCGAATGCGCGGGCCTGGGTACCCTGGCGGAGGCCGAACTCAGAGCCGTTGCGTAGCCTCAGGTCATGCAACCTTAAGCCTCTTTCACCATCCAGCGCCGGCAGTCTCCGCGAGCTTCTGGCGCGGCGCTGCCAATTGCACTAGCATCACTGTACGAAGCCTAGCCAAAGGGCTCTTTGCGGCGCGCAAGACGCCGGGGAACATAGGCGAGGGTCGGCGAGGAGGAGACCGATGCAGAAACTGCAGTCGCAGGGCGTCCATCACATCACGCTCGTCGGCGCCGGCCGCCGGACCTCGATCGATTTCTGGGAAGGCGTGCTCGGCATGCCGTTCATTTTCGAGCAGCCCAACCTCGACAAGCCAAGCGAAAGCCATCTTTATTTCGATCCCGGCGACGGCAGGCTGATCACCGTCTTCACCGACGAGAGCCGCACGCCGGTCAAGCGGCGCACGCCCACCGAACCGGGCTGCGTCCATCATATTGCGTTCTCGGTGTCGCGCGTGACCTTCCTGCAGGCGGTCGCCCGGCTCGACGAGCGCGCCATCAAGCACAGCGGCGTCAAGGATCGCGGCTTCATGGATTCGATCTATTTCGAGGATCCGCTCGGCCTCTTGATCGAGCTGGCGTCCTATCGCTTTGAGCCGCCGGCCGGCTTCACCCACGCCGATGTGCTGATGCAGGCGCACAAGCTGCGCGTTGCGCGCGGCGACTACAACATCGCCGAAGTGCACCTTGCCGACGCGATCCAGACGCTGGTCGAACGGTCGCGCGCGACCTTGTCGGACGACCGGACGCCGAAGAATCCATACTGACGGCCAGCAAAAGGGGAGGACCATAATGGCAAAGACAGTTAAGAGCGCTGGCAAACCAGCGGCCAAGCCAGCAGCAAAAGCGGCAGCGAAGCCGGCCGCAAAGGCGGCCGTAAAGGCCGCGCCGAAGGCAGCCGCGAAGCCGGCCGCGAAAGCCGCGACAAAGCCGGCTGCCAAGAAATCCGCGCCGAAGGTCAAGGCGGCGAAAAAACCGGCGCTGAAGCTCTCGATGCTGAAGCCGAGCGTCAACAACATGACCGTCCGGGTGTTTGCCCGTGCGGCCGGGTTCGACGCCGCCGAGACTGACGCCTGGGGCCACACGCGCTCGCCCGAATATATGGCGCGCAATCCGGCGCATCTGACGCCGATGATCGAGGACAAGGGGCTGCCGCGCGGCGTGCTGTGGGAGAGCTGTGCCATCATGCAGTATCTCGCCAACAAGCACGGGCTGGAGAAATTCTATCCCAAGGCACCGGCCAAGCGGGCGATGGTCGACAGCGCCATGTTCTACCTGATCGGCACGCTCTACCCGTATGTGGCGCGCGCCACCTATCCGGCGCTGGGTTTCCCGCACTATGCCGGCGAGGTCGGCCATAGCGACGCTCATCCGGAGAAGAAGTCCGAGGCGCAGAAGGCCGCCATGGCGGCGATTGCCGAGCCGCTGGAGGTGTTTCACTCCTTCTTCAGGGACGGCAAGCCGTTCATCGGCGGCAAGCACCCGTCGATCGCCGACATACGCCTGGCATCGACGCTGGAGTTCCTGGCCGTCATCGACTATGCGCTGCCAAAATGGGCCAAGGAGTATGTCGCGGCGATGGAGAAGAAACTCGGTAAGGCCTATGCCGAGCCGGCCGGCGACGTGCGCGGCTACATCGCCTATGTGAAGTCGCAGGCCAGCGCGTAAAGCTAAGGATTCATTAACCAGAACGCTGTCTATTGAAGGCACCGCGCGACCACGGATGTACTGGCGCAAGGGTGAAGGGAAAGGTCGGCGCAATGCCGGCCTTTTGCTTTTCGCCGATGCGCCATCAGGCACGTCTCATGCTGTAAAGTCCGACATCAGGCATATTGCCATCGTCTGCTTCGACCCTACCATCATGGTCGGCGGACGACACACGAGGAGCTTTGCGATGAAGGGCGTAGCGAGAGTGTTTGCGATTGCCGGTGTTGTGTTGGTCGGAGGCTACCCGTGCAATGCCGCGCCGCTCGACACGATGGCGGAGGTCGGCGATGCCATCCAGGCGTGCTGGACGCCGCCGGCGGGTGTTGGAAATGCCAGCGTCACCTTGAGCTTCAGCTTCAAGCGCGACGGCACGCTGATCGGTCCGCCGCGGCCGACGGCGATCAAGGTCGATGGCGATGCGGATACCAGGAAGTCGTTCGTCGACGCCGCAACCACTGCCCTGCAAAAGTGCTTGCCGTTGAGCTTTTCGCCGACGCTGGCGCAAGGCCTCGCGGGCAATGTCTTCACCCTGCAATTCGCTTCGCCCAAGCAGTAGGCGAGCGGGCGAGCGTTTCACCGTTTCGCCGAAACGGCGACCCGCCCCCCGTTGTCTTGACGCAATTCCGGACGGAAACCGCTCGCACTTTTCCTGGAATTGCTCTGATCAGTTGTGCGGGCGCCTGATATCCACATGCCGCTGCAGTTCCGGCGCCTCGAAGACGTAGTCGGCCCAGGCGGATTCCGGAATCTGTCCGGCGAGATAGCATTCCAGCAACAGGCTCTGTTCGGGATCGAGCGCTCTCGGCGCCCGCTCATGGTCCAGCCCCAGCGAGTGGAACAGGTTCCTGGTCAGGCCAGAGACAGTGAAGTGAATAGACATCTTCGGTCTCCTTTGCCCGACACAACGCGAGACACCGGAGAAAGGTTTCATCCGCAAGGGCCGATAAGGCGGGATCGATGATTGCGGCGGCCTGGGCTCGCCGGAGCCTGGCTACGTCTCAATCTTGAAACAAAAGTGTAATAGCGAATTTACGGGAACCGGCATAATACACTCGGCATAAAATACCTGGCGGTTCTTGGCGTCTCTTCAATTAGACTTGCCTCACGCATTGAGGCTCAATCGGCTGGAGCGGCGATCGGCTCCACAGGGGTACAAGGACCAGGTGTCGCCGATGATGCATTTGTGGCTTGTCGTGACCTTTGCACTGGTGTCGGTAGCGGCAAGCGTCCTCGGCATTTCGGCTTCCCTTGCCGATCCATGCGCCGCGCTCAGGAGCCAGCTGGCACCGTCCGGCCGCAGCGGCGGGATCAGCTCCGAGCTTGCGCAGCTACGTCGCCAGCTTGCGGCGATCCAGGGGCTGGAGAGGCAACGCCGGTGCACGGCGCAAAGTGCGGTGGGGGGCTTCTTCAATGCTTGCGCCGACCTCGCCAAAAGCCGCACACAGGTGCAACGCCAGATCGCCGGCGCCGCGATTTCGCGCCGGGATGCGTCCGGACTGCAGGCCAGGCTCGTCGCGCTCGGCTGCACGCCCGCCGCCGGGCAACAAAGACAGCGTCCTGCTGGCGCCATGATCGGCAGCAATTCGATGCTGTTTTGCGTTCGTCTCTCCGACGGCTATTTCTTCCCGGCGCCGAAATCGCAGTTCGTGCAAGGCGGCGATGTCAAGGAGATGGTCGACCAGTGCCGCTACATCTGCGACGATGCCGGCGTCGACCTGTACACGCTCAGGGACCCAAGCCTTGAAACCGAAAAGATGGTCGCGCTCGATACGCGCACATCCTACAAGGACCTGCCGACGGCCTTCAAATATCGCAATGATGCGAACTTCAGGGCCTGCGACCTCAAGCGCTATCACCAGCGCGTTGCCGAGCTGAGAGCGCGCACGGTGACGCCAGCCAATATGGCCAACGCGATCATTCCTTTGCCGTCAGCGAAGCCGGATCTTGGCACCGTGGCGCAAATTCCCCAGCCTGGCGCAGACGCTGCAGAGGCCAGGGGCGCCGCCCAGCGACAGTCGGTCGAGCCATTGGCCGGCTCGCGGCCGGTCAGGGTGGTCGGGCCGGCTTTCTTCCCGGCGGAGTAACCTGCGCCTAGAGCGTTTCACCGTTTCACCGAAACGGCGAACCGCTCTATGTCTTTGTTTTACGCAATTCCGGACGGAAAACCGTTTCACACTTTTCCTGGAATTGCTCTAGTACCAGCTATTCGCAAACCATCCTGTAGCGTTTGCCGGGTTCGCTGACATTCTTGCAGGTGAGCGGATTGGCCGGTTCGGAAGCCATGCTGGGAGGGCTGGACCTGACGTGCCGCCTTGGCGCGGCTATTTGTGTTGTGTGCCTGCGTGCCGCGGGCCGGTAGGGCTCCTGCGGCGGCGGCGTCGGAAACACACCGGCTGCCGCCTGCATCCGGCTGGCCTCAGTCTGCGACGGATCGCGATCCCAGACCCGCCTGATATCGAGCGGCTTCGGGATCACCACCGTGCCGTCATAGCTGCGTGCGCAGCCGCTGCCCGCAAGCAGCGCCATGCACAGGAAACAAGGCACGATCCAACCGGTCATCAGCAACACCCCCGCCGACTTATAGCCCGGCCGGGGTTCCGCCGACAACCGGCGGAATACCGCAGGGCAATGTGGCTCTGGCCGCAGTCTGGATTGGTTATGGTTAGCGGATCATTAATGCTTCTCGGGCACATTCCGCCGGCGAACCGCTGAGGGGGTTCGGCCTTGGCTTTCGGGGTGGGAACGGGATGGCTGACGGGACTGTTGGAACACGCGGCGGACGCGGTTCCCGAAAAGGGGTGGTGAACGGCGAGGATACGTCCGTCGGGGGGTCGCCCGAAGCGCTGCGCGAACTGGTCGGGGCCGGCGCCGACTGGGTCTGGGAGACCGACGCCGAGCTGCGCTTTTCCTGGCTTTCGGAGAACTACCAGGCCGCCACCGGCATCGCTCCCGCCAGCATTCTTGGCCGTTTCCGCTTCGATTTCCTCAAGCAGATGGTGCACGGCAATCGACACGCCGCCGCGCATCTGGAGGATCTGCAGGCGCATCGGCCGTTTCGCGACTTTGTTTATGAGTTGAAGGGCGGCCGTCCCGGCTGCCGCTGGGTTTCGATCACCGGTTCCCCGCGGTTCGACGGCGAAGGCGAATTCATCGGCTATCGCGGCATCGGCCGCAACGTCACGGCACTGGCCGGTGCGCTGGACGAACTGCGGCAGGACGAGAGCGATCCGCCGGCCGGCGAGGCTACGCAGCACCTCGCCGATCTCGAGCGGACAATGGATGCCATGCATATGGGCGTCGTGGTGCTTGACGCGAAGTTCGACACGCTCATCGTCAACAAGGCCTATCGCGAGCTCTCCAGGATTCCCGACGGCGCCGTCACTGTCGGCGCGCCGTTCAGTCTGTTGATGGAACTCAACCGCCGCAACGGCATCTACGGCGATCTCGATGAACAGCAGTGGCGGCACTACCTAGCCACCCGCATCGAGGAGATCAGCGCCGGCTCGGTTGCGCCACGCGAATTTCTCCATGCCAACGGCAGGACGATGATGTTCTCGGTGACGGCATTGTCCGGCGGCAAGCGGCTGTTGACCTACTACGACGTCTCCGAGCTCAAGCGTCGCGACGCAGAGATCGAGAGTGCCAACGCCAAAATTACGGAGACCTTCGCCAATCTTCGCACGATGGTCGACCAGATGCCGATCGGCGTGCTCGTCCTTGATGCGGACATGCGCGCGGAGGTGATCAACCGCGCCTTCTATGATTTCTGGGAAATCGATCCCCGACGCGCCGGCATCGGCTGCGGCTTCCGCGAACTGATGCAGGCCAGCCGCGATATGGACCCGTACGGTGCTGACGATGCCGAATGGCAGGGCCACATCGCCGAGCGCGAAGCAGAAATCTCGGCCGGCCTGGTGGGCTCCAGGCAATTGCCACGCAATGACGGCCGTACGCTGATTGCATCGCTGGCGCCGCTCGCCGGCGGCAAAAGGCTGATCTCCTATGTCGACGTCACCAACATGAAAGATCGCGAGGCTGAACTCGCCCTAGCGCTGGAGAAATCGCGGCTGGCCGAGGCGGTGATCAACGGCGTCAAGGATCCGATCTTCGTCAAGGACGACAATCTGCGTTTCGTCTTCGTCAATGAGGCGTTTTCGGCACTGTTCGGACAGAGCCCGCAAGCGATGCTGGGCAGGCCCGGCGGCGACTTCCTCAAGCAAAAGGACGCCGCCCAATTCGAAGACAGCGAACGCGCCGTGCTGGCGACCGGCACGCCCTACGAGGTCGAGGAGACTTTCGACGCCGAGGGCGCCAGCCGCTCGCGCATCGTGCGCAAGAACCGCGTCGGCATGCCCAGCGGCCGCAACTATGTCGCCGGTTTCCTGTTCGACATCTCCGACATGAAGCGCCGCGAGACCGAAGCCGAGGACGCCCGCAAGAACCTCGCCACGGTGCTGGAGTCGCTGCCGGCGGCCGTCATCATCTATGACCGCGACGACAAGTTCGTCTTTGCAAACCGCAAGCTGCAGGACACGCTGCCGGAGCTGAAACCGGCATGGCAGCCCGGCCGCAGCTTCCGCGAGGCCCTGGAACTCGGACATTCGGTCGGCTATTTCCGATCGAGCGGCGATCGAGAAATCGATAGGCTCTATGAAGGCGACCCCGATGTCTGGCTCAATGCCATCCTCGCCCGCTATCGCCTGCCCAACTCGTCCTATGAGCGCCTCAATGCGGACGGCCGCTGGTATCAGGTCTACGATATGCGCACCGAGGACGGCACCTTCATCGGCGTGCGCGTCGACATCTCGGAGATCAAGAGCCGCGAAAAGGCGCTGCAGGAAAGCATGCGCCAGATCGACCTGTTCCGCCACGTCATGGACGAACTGCCGGTCGCCGCCTTCATCAAGGCGCAGGATCTGAGCATGGAATTCGTCAACAAGGCCTGGTGCGCGCTGACCGGCATCCCCAAGGAGGAAGTCATCGGCCGGACCGATCTCCAGCTTTTCGGCATCGACGACGCCGAAACCTACACCCATGACGACACCGAGGTCGTCGTCACCGGCCGCGGCCGCGAGATCGAGGAGCCCGTTACCCATCGCGACGGCACGGTGCGGCAATTGATGACGCGCAAGAGCCGGCTGGTGGCGCTCGATGGGTCGGTGCACCTTGTCGGCTCCAGCACCGACATCACCGACGTCAAGGCGCGCGAGCAGGCGCTGGAAGAGAGCATGCGCGAGAACGAGGTGTTCCGCAATCTCATCGACAACGTGCCGGTGTCGATCTACGCCAAGCGCTCCGACCTCAGGCAGTTCTACGTCAACAAGGGTTGGTGTGACCTCACCGGCCTCCGCAGGGAAGACGCGATCGGCAAGACGGACATCGAGATTTTCGGCGAAGACGGCGAAGCCTTCGTCAACAGCGATCTCGCCGTGCTGCGCACAGGCGATACACAGGAGATCGAGGAAACGGTGACGCTTGCCGACGGCAGCGTGCGCCACCAGTTCGCCCGCAAGGGCGCGATGATCGCGTCCGACGGTTCGCTCTATCTGATTGGGTCGACCACCGACATCACCGAACTGAAGCTGCGCGAGGCCGAACTGCGCGAGGCGCGCCAGCGCGCCGTGCTGGCCGACCGCGCCAAGTCGGAATTCCTGGCCAATATGAGCCACGAGATCCGCACGCCGATGAACGGCGTACTCGGCATGGCCGAGTTGCTGGCCAAATCCGACCTCGATCCCAAGCAGAAGACGTTCACCGATATCATCGTCAAGTCGGGTAACGCGCTCTTGACCATCATCAACGACATACTGGACTTCTCCAAGATCGATGCCGGACAGCTGGTGCTCGACCCTGCGCCCTTCAACCTGCCCGAAGCGATCGAGGATGTGGCGACGCTGATATCGACGCGCGCCAAGGAGAAGGACCTCGAGCTCATCGTGCGCGTCGAGCCGGGCCTGGAAAGCCTGTTCGTCGGCGATGTCGGTCGCGTCAGGCAGATCGTCACCAATCTGGTCGGCAACGCGGTGAAGTTTACCGACGAAGGCCACGTGCTGGTCGACGTGACCGGACAAAGGGGGCCGACGGGGACAAAGCTTACCGTTTCGGTCACCGACACCGGCATAGGCATTCCGCAGCAGAAACTGAAGCTCGTCTTCGAAAAATTCAGTCAGGCCGACACCTCGTCGACCAGACGCCACGAAGGCACAGGGCTCGGGCTCGCCATCACCTCGCGGCTGGTCGAGTTGATGGGCGGCGAGATCGGTGTCGAGAGCGCCGAAGGCAAGGGCTCGACCTTCTGGTTCACCGTGACATTGCCCAGGGCCGAGGAACAGACCGGACGGCGGATCATGCCGGTCGACGTGACCGGCTCACGGGTGCTGATCGTTGACGACAATGCCGTCAACCGATCGATCCTGAGCGAGCAGATGGCGTCATGGACCTTCGATTCCTGCGCCGCCGAAAGCGGACCCGAAGGGCTCAAGGTGCTGGTCGCCGCGGCTGCCTACGGCGTGCCGGTCGACTGCGTCGTGCTCGATTATCAGATGCCGGGGATGAGCGGCGCCGAAATGGCGCGCGTCGTGCGCAACACCGCAGGGCTGGCCGACACGCCGATCATCATGCTGACCTCGGTCGACCAGTCGCTCGCCAACACCAGCTATCGCGATCTCGGCATCGACGCCCAGCTGATCAAGCCGGCGCGTTCCTCGGTGCTTCTGGAAACGCTGGTCGCCACCATCCAGCGCCACCATCACAATATCACGGGCGGCCGTGTGCTGCCGGCGGCAAGCAGCGGTTCCGGCGGCGACAGGCACGAACCGTCGCCGGCAAAGCCGCCGCTCGCTGCATCGGAACGCGCCTTGCTGCAACCGCCGCCGGTTCGTGCCCGCGCCCGGGCCGCCGGGGACGAACGCCGGCTCGACATCCTCGTTGCCGAAGACAATGAGGTGAACCAGATGGTGTTCACCCAGATAATCGGCGAAACCGGCTACAGTTTCGAAATCGTCGGCAACGGGCGCAAGGCGCTCGATGCCTTCGGCCGGCTTAATCCGCGCATGATCCTGATGGACGTCTCGATGCCGGAGATGAACGGGCTCGAGGCCACCGCCGCAATTCGCCGGCTTGAAGAACATACGGGTATGCATATCCCGATCGTCGGCGTCACCGCGCATGCCTTGAAGGGCGACCGCGAGCGCTGCCTGGAAGCCGGCATGGACGACTATCTGCCCAAGCCGATCAGCCCCAGGGCGCTGCTCGAAAAGGTCGAGCGCTGGGTCGGCATATCAGGCGAAGCCCAACGAGACGCTGGATAGCAACCTGCGGCGCCGCCGGGATTCGGCCGCGCCGCAACAGCCAAGGCTATGGTGCGATCGCACCATATCAAAGCTAGCGCCCAGTCAGGACAATGGTCGCAACGAAACCGCTCATTCAGTTACGGGCGGGAGCAAGCGACCGCCGACAAGAAACAGCGTCGAATCTACCCCAACGGACCTGTTTTTGGCGATGGCTCGGCCAAGATTCGCTCTGGCCACGGGCAACGCGCTCCCGTCCGGTTTTTCTTTCTCGGCATCGCGGCCTGCGGTGTGCCGGGACTTGATGCCAGCACGAATTGCGCAAGCGTCTGATTCCAGCGGCAACTTCCATTCCCACCAACCGGCTTAAAGGGTGCGGCCCACAAGACGTCTGTGCGACGTTACCGGGCTGACACGAAACTGTCATGCGACTGTAATAATCGAAGGCTATTGGCCTCAGCGGGCGCCGGTTTGAAGAGGGCGCCAAGAGACCATCTTCCGAACAGGAGCAGGCCACATGAAGAAATTCCTCGTTACGGCATCGGCCGTGGCGGTAGCGTTCGCCGCATCGTCCGGTGTCGCCGCTGCGCGTGACCAGATCCAGGTCGCCGGTTCGTCGACCGTGCTGCCTTACGCCAAGATCGTCGCCGAGCAGTTCGGCGAAACCTTCACCAACTTCAAGACCCCGGTGGTCGAGTCCGGCGGCAGCGGCGCCGGCATCAAGGAGTTCTGCAAGGGCGTCGGCGAAGACACGATCGACATCGCCAACTCCTCGCGCCCGATCAAGAAGGACGAGCTGAAGTCCTGCGCCGACGCCGGCGTCAAGGACGTCCAGGAAGTCCGCATCGGCTATGACGGCATCGTCTTTGCCACCGACATCAAGGGTCCGGACTGGGCGCTGGTTCCCGCCGACATCTACAAGGCGCTCGCCGCCAAGCTGGTGGTCGACGGCAAGCTGGTCGACAACCCGAACACCAAGTGGAACCAGGTCAATCCGAAGCTGCCCGACTGGGATATCGCCGCCTATATCCCGGGTGAGAAGCACGGCACCCGTGAAGTGTTCGAGACCAAGCTGCTCGACGCCGGCTGCGACAAGGCCGCTTTGAAGGCTGCCGGCATCGCCGACGACAAGGAAATCGGCAAGACCTGCATCGCCATCCGCAAGGACGGCAAGGCTGTCGACATCGATGGCGACTACACCGAGACGCTGGCCCGCATCGACTCCAACAAGACCGGCGTTGGCGTGTTCGGCCTCGCCTTCTACGAGAACAATGCCGACAAGCTGAAGGTCGCTACCGTGGAAGGCATCGTGCCTTCGACGCAGACCATCGCCGATGGCACGTACCCCGTGTCGCGGCCGTTGTTCTTCTACGTCAAGAAGGCGCATCTGGGCGTCGTTCCCGGCCTCAAGGAATATGTCGAGTTCTTCCTTGATGACCAGATGATCGGCCCGGAAAGCCCGCTCGCCCAGTACGGCCTGGTTTCCGCTCCCGACGCCGAACGTCAGGGCCAGCGCGACGCCTTCGCCGCCGGAAAGACGATGTAATCAACCGACCGGATCAGGGCGCGGACCAAATCCGCGCCCTGATTTCGCCGCTTGCCGCAACGGTGGCGGCGATCTGAATTTTCCCTGGGGTGGGTGATGTCGTCCTTGCTCGTACTCGCCATAGTCATCGCCATAGGCGTGGTCGCTTTTGTGATCGGCCGCCAGCGCGCAGCGGCGCAGGATACCGGCAAGGTCAAGCCGCATTCGCGCGCGCATTATCATGGCTGGTGGGCCTTTCTGCTCGCGGTCCTGCCTGCCGTCCTGCTGCTCGCCGTCTGGGATATCGGCTCTTCCTTCTATCTCGACCGGCACATCCATGCCGCTTTGCCCGAGCGCACCGCCGACACAAAGGTGGCCAGCGAAGCGCTCGACGCCAGCCTGGTGAAGAGCCTGGCCAAGGGCCTGCGCCCGCTCGATGGCGATACCGCACTTCCCGCTACTTTCGCCGAATTGCAGCCGCTGCTCGCCGCCAAGGGCGTGGCACTGGCCAGCGACACACAGGACTATATGATCCCGATCGCGGTCGAGGCGAACCAGGTCCAGGACCGGCTCGGCCTGTTCGGCGCCGTGCTGACCTTCGCGCTGTCGGTCGCCGGCGCCTTCTATGCGCTGAGGCAGATCGCGCCGCGCGCCAGGGCGCGCAACAATGTCGAGAAGCTGATGCTGTGGGGGCTGCTTGCGGCCTCGACCATCGCCATCCTGACCACGGTCGGCATCGTGCTGTCGATGCTGTTCCAGACGATCACCTTCTTCGAGAGCGTATCGCCGATGAGCTTCTTCTTCGGCACGGTGTGGGATCCGCGTTTCGCCGCCGCCGGTTCCGGCGGCAGCCAGGGTCAGTTCGGCCTGATCCCGCTACTCGCCGGCACGCTCTACATCGCCGCCGTCGCCCTTCTGGTGGCAGTGCCGGTCGGGCTGATGTCGGCGGTCTACATGTCCGAATATGCCTCGCGCGGTGTGCGCTCGGTGGTCAAGCCGGCGTTGGAACTGCTGGCCGGCATTCCGACCATCGTCTACGGCATCTTCGCCGTTGTCACGCTCGGACCGTTCTTGCGCGACCTGTCGGCGGCACTCACCGGCGGCTCGCCCTTCATCCAGGGCCAGAGCATCTTCACCGCCGGTCTGGTGATGGGCGTCATGCTGATCCCGGTCGTGTCCTCTTTGTCCGACGACATCATCACCGCGGTGCCGCGCGCAATGCGTGACGGCTCGCTCGGCCTCGGCGCCACCCGCTCCGAGACGATCAAGCGGGTGATCCTGCCGGCGGCACTGCCCGGCATCGTCGGCGCCATCCTGTTGACGGCGTCGCGCGCCATCGGCGAGACGATGATCGTCGTGCTGGCGGCGGGCGTCGCCGCCAATCTGACGGCCAATCCGTTCGAGGCGATGACGACCATCACCGTCAAGATCGTCAACCAACTGACCGGCGACCTCGAGTTCAACTCGCCGCAGACGCTGGTCGCCTTCGCGCTCGGCCTGACGCTGTTCGCGCTGACGCTGGTGATGAACATCGTCGCCCTCTACATCGTGCGCAAGTACCGGGAGCAGTACGAATGACCGACATCCCCCTGGACACGATGGCGGGCGCCGTCGCGCGACCGCGCCGCGACATCGGGCTGAAGGCGCGCTATGCCGCCGAACGCCGGTTCCGCATCTATGGCGTGATTGCGATCTCGGTGGGCCTGGCGTTCCTGGCCATCATGCTGATCACCATCGTCTCGAAAGGCTACACCGCCTTCTGGCAGACGACGGTGACGCTGCCGGTCACCTTCGACGAGAAGGTGATCGATCCCTCCGGCAAGCGCGCGACCGACCCTACCGTGCTGATCAAGGCGAACTATCCCAAGCTCGCCGAAAACGCGCTGGTGGCCAAGCTCGGCATCGATCCGGCCAACAAGCCGATGATGCTGAAGCTCAAGGGCTTCCTGTCGGAAGGCGCCCGCGTCCAGCTGCGCGACATCGTCTCCGCCGATCCGTCGGTGATCGGCAGGACGCGTGACGTCGACATCCTGGCTGCCGCGAACCTCGACTCGGCCTTCAAGGGCCAGATCGACCTCGGCGTCGATGAAGCGCGCCGCAAGGTGTCCAACCAGCAGATCGACTGGATGAACAAGCTTAAAGCCGACGGCGTGATGGCCGAGCATTTCAACACCGGCCTGTTCACCTATGGCGCCTCCAGCCGGCCCGAAACGTCGGGCATGGGCGTGGCGATCATCGGCTCGTTCTACATGATGGTGATCGTGCTGTTGCTGGCGCTGCCGATCGGCGTCGCCGCCTCCATCTATCTGGAGGAATTCGCCAAGAAGAACCGCTTTACGGACCTGATCGAAGTCAACATCAACAATCTCGCGGCGGTGCCGTCGATCGTCTTCGGTCTGCTTGGCCTTGCCGTGTTCATCAACTTCCTCGGCATGCCGCGCTCGGCTTCCTTCGTCGGCGGCCTGGTGCTGACCTTGATGACATTGCCGACCATAATCATCACCACGCGCGCCGCCCTCGCCGCGGTGCCGCCGTCGATCCGCTCGGCGGCCCTAGGTCTCGGCGCCTCCAAGATGCAGATGGTGTTCCATCACATCCTGCCGCTTGCCGCCCCAGGCATCCTTACCGGCACCATCATCGGCCTGGCGCGTGCGCTCGGCGAGACAGCACCGCTGCTCTTGATCGGCATGGTCGCTTTCGTCGCCGATTATCCGACGACGCCTTTCGATCCGGCGACCGCGCTGCCGGTTCAGATCTATATGTGGGCAAACGAGGCTGAGCGCGCTTTTGTCGAGCGCATGTCCGGCGCCATCATCATCCTGCTCGTCTTCCTCATGGCCATGAACATCACCGCGATCGTGCTCCGGCGCCGCTTCGAGCGGCGCTGGTAGAAAAAAGGCAATTTGGTATGAACATCATGACCGAACAGTCCCTTGAGAATGCAGTGGGCGACAAAATGAACGCCAAGTCGAACGAAGTCATCAAGATGCGCGGCGACAAGGTCGGCGTCTTCTACGGCGAGAAGCAGGCGTTGTTCGACGTCAATCTCGACGTCCGCCAGAACCAGGTGACGGCGCTGATCGGCCCGTCCGGCTGCGGCAAGTCGACCTTCCTGCGCTGCCTCAACCGCATGAACGACACCATCGATTCGGCGCGGGTGACCGGCAAGATCACGCTCGATGAAGACGACATCTACGACAAGAACATCGATGTCGTCGAACTGCGCGCCCGCGTCGGCATGGTGTTCCAGAAACCCAACCCGTTCCCGAAGTCGATCTACGAGAACGTCGCCTACGGCCCGCGCATCCATGGGCTGGCCAAGCGCAAGTCCGACATGGACCAGATCGTCGAGCAGAGCCTGAAGAAGGCGGCGATCTGGAACGAGGTCAAGGACCGCCTGCAGGAGCCCGGCACCGGCCTGTCCGGCGGCCAGCAGCAGCGCCTGTGCATCGCGCGCGCCATCGCCGTGTCGCCGGAGGTGATCCTGATGGACGAGCCCTGCTCGGCGCTCGATCCGATCGCCACCGCCCGTGTCGAGGAGCTGATCGACGAACTGCGCCAGAACTACACGATCGTCATCGTCACCCACTCGATGCAGCAGGCGGCGCGCGTGTCGCAGCGCACGGCGATGTTCCATCTCGGCTATCTCGTCGAGGAGGGCGCCACCGACAAGATGTTCACCAACCCCGACGACAAGCGCACCCAGGACTACATTACCGGCCGCTTCGGCTGAGCCGTCCGGCGGGTGAATTTTCAGGCACGAGGACCAAGATCATGGGTGAACATACCGTCGCCTCCTTCGATGAAGAGCTCGGGCAGATCAGCAAGCTGATCCGCGACATGGGCGATCTGGCAGGCTCGATGGTCAGCGGCTCGACCAGGGCGCTGCTCAATTCGGACAATGCGCTGGCACAGCGTGTCGTTTCCGACGACGCCATCATGGATGCGCGCCAGCGCGAACTGGACGACCGCGCCATCACGCTGATCGCCAAGCGCCAGCCGATGGCCAACGATCTGCGCGCCGTGGTCGGCTCGATCCGCATGGCCGGCGACCTCGAGCGCATCGGCGATCTCGCCAAGAACATCGCCAAACGCGTCGGCACCGTGGGCTTGAGCGTCACGCCGCGCGACCTCTCGCACTCCATCGATGCCATGGCGCAACTGGTGCTGATCCAGGTGCAAGGCGTCGTCGAGGAATATGCCGCCACCGATGCGGCAGCTCTTGCAAAACTCAGGAATGACGACGAGCGCATCGACGTCAAATACACGTCCGTGTTTCGTGAGCTCTTGACCTACATGATGGAAGACCCTCGCAACATCACCGCCTGCACGCATCTCTTGTTCTGCGCCAAGAATCTTGAGCGCATCGGCGATCATGTCACCAACATCGCCGAAAATGCGTATTATGTGCTGACCGGCCAGCAATTGCCCGCCAATCGTCCGAAGCAGGACGAGACGGCGATGGCCACGCCGGCCTGATGAGGGTGAACTGCCTATGATCGCGCCACGCATCATGGTCGTGGAGGACGAGGAGCCGCTAGGCGTGCTCCTCCGCTACAACCTCGAATCCGAAGGCTATCACGTCGAGGTGGTGACACGCGGCGACGAGGCCGAGATCCGCCTGCAGGAAAACGTGCCCGATCTCCTGGTGCTCGACTGGATGGTGCCCGCTGTTTCCGGCATCGAGCTCTGTCGGCGGCTTAGAGTGCGGCCCGAAACCGAGCGGCTGCCGATCATCATGCTGACCGCGCGCGGTGAGGAAAGCGATCGCGTGCGCGGCCTGTCCACCGGTGCCGACGACTATCTGGTCAAGCCATTCTCGACGCCGGAGTTCATGGCGCGCGTGAAAGCGCTGCTGCGCCGGGCCAAGCCGGAAGTGCTGTCCAGCGTGCTCAAGGTCGGCGACATCGTGCTCGATCGAGAATCGCACCGGGTCTACCGCAAGAAGAGCGAGATCAGGCTCGGACCGACCGAGTTCCGGCTGCTCGAATTCATGATGCGCCATCCCGGCCGCGTGTTCTCGCGCAGCCAGCTGCTCGACAATGTCTGGGGCGAGACGATCTATATTGACGAGCGAACCGTCGACGTGCATGTCGGGCGGCTGCGCAAGGCCGTCAACAACGGCCGCATGCCGGATGTCATCCGTACCATTCGCGGCGCCGGCTACGCTATCAGGGAAGACTAGGATGCTGCGCGTCGCGCCGTTGCCGGCCATTCAGGCGACATGCTTGCCGGATTTTGCCTGAATGCCCGGCGCGAAAATCTCCTGGTCGACGAAGCCGAGCGCGCGCATGGCACAGCCTTCGCGGATCAGCGGCAGCTCGTTGGGCTCGGTGTCGAAGGAGATCGATTTCGAGTGCTGGCCGCCGGCGGTCTGGGCGATCGCTTCGCGCAATGCCGGTTCGATCAGGTCGAAGGCGGCAGCGCTGACGCCGACCATGGCGACGGGTGCCGGATCGATCAGAGCAAACAGGCTGCCGAGGCCGAAGCCGAGCGCCTCACCGGCCCTGCGATAGGCTTCGCGCTCCGGGCCATCGGTTTCGCGGGCGCGCGCGGCGAGTGCGCGCATATCAGCGTCGCCGATATCGACCGGCTCGGCATCTTCGCTCATCATTCTGGCGCTGCGCCAGATGGCGTAGTTTCCGGCATAGGCCTCGACGCAGCCGCGCCGCCCGCAGCGGCAGAGCGCGCCGCCCGGACGGTGGATCATGTGGCCGAACTCGCCGCCCGAGGAATGGGTGCCGGTGAACAGTTCGCCTTTCAGCACCAGTCCCATGCCGATGCCGTGCGACAAGAGGATGGCGATAAAATTGTCGCGGTAGCGCTCGGGCTGGCGCCATTGCAGCGCCACCGCCATCATATTGCAGTCGTTCTCCATGGTGGCCGGAATGCCGAATTCCGCTTCCAACATGTCGGCGAAGGCAATGTCGGTCAGTGGCGTGATTGGCGACCACAGCATGGCCCGCGCCTGCGAATCGGTGATGCCCTGGATGCCCATGGCAATGCGGGCGATGCTCTGGACGTCCAGGTCCGGGTCCTCGAGACGCCGCCGGACGATTGCTACGCATTCGCCGATCAGTTCGTCGCGCGGCATGGTCAGCGTGTCGAGCCGGCGCTGTTCTTCCGCGACCACCTGGCCGGCATAGTCGATGACGGTGACGGAGAGGAAGTTCAGCGACAGCACCACGGTCATCACCGCCGCCGCTTCCGGATTGAGGCCAAGGCCGACCTGCGGCCGGCCGCGTTTCAGCGAGCCGGTCTCGCCAGGCTTGCCTTCAATCAGGATGCCTTCTTGAATCAGATCAGACGAGATTGCCGATATGGTCGAATGGCTGAGGCCGGTGGTCGCCGCAATCTCGGTCCGCGACGGCTGGCCGGCCCGGCGCACGGCCGAAATCACCATCGCGCGGTTGCGACGGCGCAGATCGTCGTGGCGGATTCCAACCGACATTTGTTTCCTCCCGGCCTCCTCGCGCCTCATGATAGTGAAGGCGTTCGACGGCACCAGCCAAATATTGGCAGACGCCGGCAGCCCTGTCATTGTTTATTGCGGAGCTCGAAAAAATTCGGCAAGGCCATCAGAAACCATCAGAATCGATGTTGACAGCGCTTTATCATTGAACCAGTATTTTTTCGAGGCTCGAAAAAATGGAGCCTCTGTGTGCAGGCCTTCGGGCCGGTTTTGTCGCGCCGTGCGCGGCGCAGGGAGGGTTATAATGAACAGATTTGCAGCCGCCATGCTGGCGGGCGTCGCCATGTCGCTGGCGCTGGTCTCGGTCGCGCAGGCGAAGGACAAGGTCATCGGCGTGTCGTGGTCGAACTTCCAGGAAGAGCGCTGGAAGACCGACGAGGCGGCGATGAAAACGGCGATCGAGGCTGCCGGCGACAAGTACATTTCCGCCGACGCGCAGTCCAATCCCGGCAAGCAGCTGACCGACGTCGAAAGCCTGATCTCGCAGGGCGCCAACTCGCTGATCATCCTGGCGCAGGACGCCTCGGCCATCGGCCCGGCGGTGCAGAAGGCGCTGGACGAAGGCATTCCGGTCGTCGGCTATGACCGCCTGATCGAGAACAAGGACGTCTTCTACCTGACCTTCGACAACAAGGAAGTCGGCCGCATGCAGGCCCGCGAAGTGTTCAAGGCGAAGCCCGAAGGCAACTATGTCTTCATCAAGGGCTCTGGCTCGGATCCGAATGCCGATTTCCTGTTCTCGGGCTCGATGGAAGTGCTCAAGGAAGCCATCGACTCGGGCAAGATCAAGAATGTCGGCGAGGCCTATACCGATGGCTGGCTGCCGGCCAACGCCCAGAAGAACATGGAACAGTTCCTGACCGCCAACGACAACAAGGTCGATGCCGTGGTTGCGGCCAATGACGGCACCGCCGGCGGCGTTGTCGCCGCGCTGACGGCGCAGGGCCTCGCCGGAACGGTTCCGGTCTCGGGCCAGGATGGCGACCATGCCGCTCTGAACCGCATCGCACTCGGCACGCAGACGGTGTCGGTGTGGAAGGACGCGCGCGAACTCGGCAAGAACGCCGCCGAGATCGCCTCGCAGCTTGCCGATGGCAAGAAGACGGGCGACATTGCCGGCGCCAAGGACTTCACCACGCCTGGCGGCAACACCGTCAAGTCGCTGTTCCTGACCCCCGTCGCGATCACCAAGGACAACCTCAACGTCGTCATCGACGCCGGCTGGATCAAGAAGGACGAAGTCTGCACGGGCGTCGCCGCCGGCAGCGTCGCGGCTTGCAACTGATCTCGACGACTTGAAGAAATGAGGCGCCGCGGCTGTCAAGCCGCGGCGTTTTCTCTACGAGAATTGTGTGTTTCCGCCATCGGCGGCAAACTTCTAGGCTGTGGTCCGGCATCCGCGCCAGACGGCAAGCCGCTGGAGGACATCATGACCGACACGACCTCAAATCCGCAGGCCGATACGGCACGAGCGTCTGAACTCGGCGCGGTCGCCCGGTTCCTGAAAGCGACCGAGCTCGACACGCGCATGCTCGGCATGGTCGGCGCGCTGCTGGTCGTCTGGGTCGGCATACATATCCTGTCGGGTGGGCTTTTCCTGACGCCGCGCAATCTTTGGAACCTGTCGGTGCAGACGTCCTCGGTCGCGATCATGGCGACCGGCATGGTACTGGTCATCGTCATGCGCAACATCGACCTTTCGGTGGGCTCCGTCGAAGGCGTGATCGGCATGATCATGGGCGTGGCACAGGCCGAATTCCTCATTCGCGTCATCGGCTTCCAGCTTGGAAACCCCTGGCTCTGGGTCGTCGCGCTTGCCGCCGGCGTGGTGCTTGGTCTGCTGATCGGCGCGTTCCAGGGCTTCATCATCGCCTATATGCAGGTTCCGGCCTTCATCGTGACGCTTGGTGGCCTGCTGGTCTGGCGTGGCATGGCATGGCTCATCACCAGCGGGCGCACGGTCGCGCCACTCGACGCCACCTTCCAGCTGATGGGCGGCGGACCACGCGGCTCGATTGGCGCCGCTGCCAGCTGGATCGTCGGCATCGTCGCCTGCGCGGCGGTCGCCTTCGCGCTGCTCAACGGTCGCTCGCAGCGCAAGCGCTTCAGCTTTCCACTGCGCCCCGTCTGGGCCGAGACCCTGCTTGGCGTGGTCGCTTGCGCGGCCATCCTCGGCGCCGTGTGGATCGCCAATTCCTATCCATGGCCGATCGGCATCGTGCGCCAGTACGCACAGCAGAACGGCATCACCGTTCCCGAAGGCGGGCTGTTCATCGCGCATGGCATCGCCATACCGGTGCTGATGGCGGTGATTGTCGGCATCATCATGACGTTCATCACCAAGCGCACGCGTTTCGGCCGCTATGTCTTCGCCATCGGCGGCAATCCGGAGGCAGCGGAACTCGCCGGCATCAACACGCGCTGGGTGACCATGAAGGTGTTCATGATCATGGGTGTGCTGGCTGCAATCAGCGCGGCGATCTCGTCGGCCCGTCTCAATGCGTCAACCAATGCGCTGGGCACACTGGACGAGCTTTTGGTGATCGCGGCCGCTGTCATCGGCGGCACGTCGCTCGCGGGCGGCGCCGGAACGGTGATGGGCGCCATGCTCGGCGCGCTTCTGATGCAGTCGCTGCAATCCGGCATGGTGCTGCTCGGCATCGACTCGCCGCTCCAGAGCATTGTCGTTGGCGCTGTCCTGGTCATCGCCGTCTGGCTCGACACCGTCTACCGCAAGCGCGTCTAGGGAGGAACGATTATGGAAAAAACTGCTCCCACCGGTACGCCACTGATCGACATGCGCAACATCTCGATCGCGTTCGGTGGCATTCGCGCCGTCGACGATGCGTCCATCGATCTTTTCCCGGGCGAAGTGGTGGCGCTGCTTGGCCACAACGGCGCCGGTAAGTCGACGCTGATCAAGATCCTGTCGGGCGCCTACAAGCGCGATGCCGGCCAGATCTTGGTCAACGGCCAGGAGGCCTCGATCTCCAATCCGCGCGACGCCAAGAAATACGGCATCGAAACGATCTACCAGACGCTTGCGCTGGCCGACAATGTCGACGCTGCCGCCAACCTCTTCCTCGGCCGCGAACTGATGACCGCGTGGGGGACACTCGACGATGTCGCCATGGAGGCCGAGGCGCGCAAGGTGATGGGCCGGCTCAATCCGCGCTTCCAGCGCTTCAAGGAGCCCGTGATCAAGCTATCGGGCGGCCAGCGCCAGTCGGTGGCGATCGCACGCGCCATCCTGTTCAACGCCCGCATCCTGATCATGGACGAACCGACGGCCGCGCTTGGGCCGCAGGAGACGGCGCAGGTCGGCGAACTGGTAAAGCAGCTCAAGGCCGAGGGCATCGGCATTTTCCTGATCAGCCACGACATTCACGACGTGTTCGAGCTTGCCGACCGGGTCTGCGTAATGAAGAACGGCCAGGTCGTCGGCACCGCGCTCACCACCGATGTGACGCAGGACGAAGTGCTCGGCATGATCATCTTGGGAAAGTGTCCGCCCGGCGCCATTCCCGGTCCGGGTGCGCTGAAGATCGCGGCCTGAGACCACGCTATCGTCAGCTGTCATGTTCACTGATGCTCGAGATCGATAAGCCGGCTAAATATGCATGATATGCCAGCTGTCATTATGGCTTGGCCGCGCCATTGTCTTGCCGCGGCGACTTGCCCATAAAGGTCCCGAACCGTCCATGGGCCTGCGTTGAAGAAGTTTTTCCCGATCCTTGCCTTCATTGCCGTTGCACTGATCAGCCTGACGATGGCGGGCTTCGCCTATTTCGCGACCCAGGAAGCGGCGCGCATCAAGTTCGAGGCGACGGCCGACGACGCGCTCAACCGCATCGAAAGCCGTATCGATCTGCATCTGTCACTGCTGCGCTCGACGCAGGCGCTGTTCGACGCCCGCAATGGCGAGATTTCAGGTAGCGAATTCAAGGCCTTCTTCAGCGCCCTCGATGTCGATAACAATTTCGCCGGCCTGCGCGGCATCGGCTATCTCAGGCTGGCCAAGACCGGTGACGAAGCGGCGGTCGAGCGCGACATGTTGCGCGACCGCGGCGCCGCCCACACGGTCTATCCGGACACGACACAGCCATGGCGCACGCCCGTCGTGCTGTTCGAGCCGCTCGACCCTGCCAACGAATCCACCATCGGCTACGACATGTTCACCGAGCCGGTGCGGCGCGAGGCGATCGAAAAAGCGATGGCCGATGACGCACAGCACGCAAGCGGTCTGGTCCAGCTCGGCCAGGACACTGGCGCGGCGCAGACCTTTACCGGTTTCCTGGTCTTCGTCAGGCTCAATGTCGAAACCGCGCCGGATGGTATCAATGCGTCCAGATCATCGACATCAGGCCTTCTCTACGCGGCCTTCCGCGCCCGCGACCTGTTCCAGACCGCGCTCAGCCGCACGCCTTTGCTGCCGGTCAACACCGCGGTCTATGACGGCACGGCCGACGCCGACAATCTTCTGTTCCAGTCGGAAACGCCGCCGGTTGCGAGCTTTGGCGACAGGCTGTTGGTGACGCGCAAGATCATCGTCGCCGGTCGGCCGTGGACGGTGCTGTTCCGGCCGACAAGTGCATTTTCGCAACCGTCCTCGCGCGCCATTCCGGTCATGCTCGGGCTGTTCGGCCTGCTTCTGGCCGGGGCCATCGCGTTGGTGGCGCGCTACCAGGAGCGCGCCTACGACGCCAAGTCGCTGCTGCATGAAACGACGGAAAAAAGCCTGCTCGAAAAGGATTTGATGCTGCAGGAGATGAAGCATCGGATCAAGAATTCGATCACGCGGGTGCTGGCGATTGCGCGCCAGACGGCAGCGCAAGCAACCGACGTGAAGGAGTTCTCAACTTCCTTCTCAGCCCGCCTGCAGGCAATGGCGGCTTCCCAGGATATGCTGACGCGTTCGCGCTGGCAGAAGGCCGATCTTGGCGACCTGCTGCGCATCGAGCTCGGCCAGGTGTTCGGCAAGGAGCTTCCGGAAGGGATATTGTCAGGGCCTCAGGTGCTGCTCGACGAGAGGACGACGCAGGCGCTTGGCCTGACCTTTCACGAACTGGCGACGAATGCGCTGAAATATGGCGAGGCCGGCAATTCCGTGGGTGCGCTCAAGGTCGACTGGTCGTTCGAGGGGCGCGGGTCCGAGCGGATGCTGGTTCTGAACTGGCGCGAGGCCGGGCAGAAGGAACTCGAAGCGCCGGCGAAGACCGGCTTCGGCACCAAGCTGATCGACCTCAATGTCACGCGCGAATTGCGCGGCACGATTGCCCGAGATTTTCGCATCGATGGGCTTACGGTGGAAATCAGGATCCCGCAGCCTGATGCAGTCAAACAAACGGAGACCGGCTGACCGGTCTCCGTCGCGATTGTCTGACGCTTTTGAAGCGGATCAGCAGCGAGCGGTGTAGAGCCGGCCGCGATTGTCGCGATACTGGCAATAGCCGTTGCGCAGGTTGCGCACCAGCAGGCCGGAACCGGCGCCAACGGCTGCGCCGATCAGCGCACCCTTGCCGCCGCCGATCAGTCCGCCGGCCAAAGCACCGACACCGGCGCCGACACCGACATCCTGCTCGGTCGTGCTGCAGCCGCTGACGGCGACCACCGCAACCATGGCAATAATCAATTTCCGCATAGAATCTCTCCTCACTTTTGTCCTCACTTTAGTAAGCTCCAGCCGCTATTTAGCACGAAACAGCAGCCTTTGCCCGCTCGATCTTATTGTTGGCTAAGAGAGTCTTTTTCGCGGCGCGTGGCGTTCGACGCGACCACGACACTGGAAATCTGCAAAGACGCGTCGAGGGTGCCGTCCGGGCGCACGTTCCAGACGATCTGGTCGTAATCATCCTCCAGCGCGGGGTCGACCGTAAGACATTTGGCAACGACGTGCTCGGCCTGACCCTGCACGTCGCCGGCAGCGAATGGACGTTCTGCCGTGCATGCTTCGGCGGTTTCGAAAACACTGACCGGCACCGGCAGTTCACGACATTCGGTCATGTTGTTCGAACAGCCAATTACCAAAAGCAAAGCGGCGATGTGTTCCACGGCGATACGTCCTCTCGCCATAAGAACGGTCCACAGCCGTCAAAGTTCCTGTGCCGAAAGGGGCGTTAATAATTGGTCGGCTACGAGCTGGACAGCTTCTGAGCCAGGCTGCTTGGGAGCAGCGTGAACCTGAGCATCTGGCTCAGGCCAATTGCGACGCCACGATCAGCACAACAGCGGCGACGAGCGCGACAGCGGCGACGCGAAGCAAGGGATGCCAGGCGTGCTGCAAAGGCGAGGCTGAAGCGTCAGGATCCTGAAAGCCGCTCATGGACACCCGGGCGGCCTGCTCCAGCCTGTTCATATCGGCAACCGTCATGATCATTCCTCCCATACTCGCGTTGCAGGCTGCGGCCGAAACATCGGTTGAATCGGTCAAGATCCAGCAATCTCTGGGAACCACAGCATCGGATTTTATGGTGAACAGCCGGTTAAGGAATCCCGCCGCTCATTCGGTTTCGAAATTGCCGTGCGGAACGACGAGGCGATATTCGAGGCGGTCACTGGTGATCTCCAGCGTCGCCGTGCCGTTCAGCGATGCCGGCACGACACGTTCGAGGGCAACGCTGCCGAAGCGTTTCTCGGTGCGCCTGTTATCATTGGCGACAATGGCCTCGACCCAGGTCAGCGACAAAGCCGGCTTGTCTGCGGCCTCTGCGACGTTCGACAGATCGGCGGTTACCTCGACAAAGCCGTCCGGCCGCGCCAGGGCGCCGTAGCTGAATGAATTGACGGCGAGTTCGTGCATTGCCAGTCCAATATGAATGGCCGCGTTGGGATTGAGGTAGGGGTTGACGCCATTGAAGCGCAGGCTCTGCGCGGGATCGGCGCCGTAGCGAACGACCTGGCCGCGGATAAGCTCGCGAAGTGCTGCACCCCGCCAGTTCGACGACGTTACCAGATCCTGGGAGGAAGCCAGTGACTGCAGGCGGCCGCGAAAGCGCTTCAGGAAATCGTCGGGTGTCTCGGAATAGCGGCCGGTCTGGGTGGCAATACTCTGGATGATGGCCAACAGGTTCTTGGAGCGGTGGCTGACTTCGCGCAACAGCGTCTTCAGCGTCTGTTCGCGGCGTTTCTGCTCGGTGGTTTCCACCATCGTGGTGACGACGCCCTGAACGTCGCCGCGATGGCCCCGATCGGCATCGACCCATACCTGGAACCAGCGCATGCCATCACCGGTGGGAACACTCAGTTCAAGGCGTTCCGGATTGCCGGAAGCGATCACATTGCTTTTGGCGGCGGCGATTTGCTCAGCTTGCGCCGGTGGCAACGCGCCGTTGCTGTCGGCTGTGTCGGAAACCCACGGCGCACGCATGTTGCGGGCCCATACAGTCTTCAATTCACGATCCTGATAGAGGACGGAAATGCCGGCATTGTGCAGAGCGTGAAGCAAGGCCCGGCCAAGCTGCATTCCGCTTTCAGCCGGGTGCAGTGCGATCACCTCGTCGCCCTGTCCGCTCTCGCCTCCGCCAATGGAACGCATCAATCACCTGTCCACCTGATCAGGACCGAACGATTCACTTGGACTCAGTTCCTGAGTAGGTCCCCAGAAAAGGTCCGCCGGACGATGTCCCGTTGGAGGACATCGCCCGGCGGTGGCTGGAAACCGTTTGAGGGGTGCGGCTTCCAGTGTTCTTCGCCCGCTCCTACGATGCCCGTCTGAACAGGCCGGCCAGAAGCGAGATGACGAGGAAGGCGAGAAAGATGAAGAACAATATTTGCGCGATACCGGCCGAGGTACCGGCGATGCCGCCGAAACCAAGCGCGCCGGCGATGATCGCCACGACGAGAAATACGAGCGCCCAGTAGAGCATGATCTGTCTCCTTCCGATACTGGATCAAGAACGTGAGTGATTGCTGTTTGTTCCACCATTTGCCGAAAAAGAAGGTCTTTGGAAGAGGCCCGGACGCGAATTGATTCGCGCGCGTGAGCGCGATACGGCGCGACGGGCAGCCGCCGATCGCCGGGTTAGGCGATCGCCAGTGCCGCCAACGCTGCGAGGCGGCGAAAAGTTGGAGATTGAAGGCCCTACTTCACGCGGCGGCCTTGGCCTGCCGGTCGAAGAACAGCGCTTGGCTGATCAGCGCCTTGACCATGTCGGGATTGAACGGCTTGGTGACGAGGAAGGCCGGTTCAGGCCGCTCGCCGGTCAGCAGACGTTCGGGGAAGGCGGTGATGAAGATTACCGGCACCGAAGTCGACGACAGGATTTCGTTGACCGCATCGATACCCGAGCTGCCATCGGCAAGCTGAATGTCGGCCAGCACCATCTTCGGCCTTGTCTTGCCGAACATCGCCACCGCCTCGGTATGGGTGCGCGCGGTTCCGACCACGTGGTGGCCGAGGCTCTCGACCATTTCCTCGATGTCCATGGCGATCAGCGGCTCGTCCTCGATGATCAGCACATCGGTCGCCACCTGGCGAGAGATCTCGTTGCTCGCCTGGGCAAGCAGTTCGGAGAATTCCTTGGCGTCGACATCGAGAATTTCAGCTGCCTCGTCTTCACCGAAGCCTTCGACCGCGACCAGCAGGAAAGCCTGGCGTGGCCGTGGCGCAATGGCGTTCAGATTGGCGGCGGCGCGCTGCTCCCATGCCGATTGTGCCTGCTCCTGCGGAACGCGGATGGCAATGGAGGTGAACAGTTTGGCGAATACCTTGTAGAGCGCGATGCGGTCGCTTGACGCTTGCGGGAAGATGTCGACGTCGGCGATGATGGCTTCGAGCATCGCGGCTACCAGCGCATCGCCACTCTCCTGCGATCCGGATACGGCGCGTGAAAAGCGGCGCAGGAACGGCAGGTGCGGAGCGATGGTTGCGGAAAGGCTCATGGTAGACGTCTCCCTCAGATGACGTGATTGCATAGAGTGCAGGTCAAGCTGATTGCAAGCCCCAACACCCAAACGCGGGTTTTGCGAAAAAGTTCCGAGACTTGTGGAACGAAACCGTACGGGCGACGTTTGTGGTGCGATGGGCAACCAGACGAGGGGGCCGCTTTGCGTTGTGTAATGGGGCGGCTCGGGGCGCTGGATTTAAGGGCGAAATGAAGGACATGAATAAAGAAACGCTGGCTGGCGCCGCTGACAGGCGCCGGGCCAATTCCGGCGACCCGCTCGGGGCGAATTCGGAAATCGGCCGCAAACTCAAACAATATTATGACGAGCTGGTCTCGGACAATGTGCCGGATCGCTTTGCCCAGTTGCTCAGCCAATTGGAAAAGGCCGAACCTGCACAGAAGAAGGACTGAGGCATGGCAGCTGTCTCACAAGGGTTCAAGACCGACCTGCTCGGCTCGATCCCGAGCCTGCGGGCCTTTGCCGTGTCGCTGACGCAGAATGCCGACAAGGCCGACGATCTGGTGCAGGAGACGCTGGTCAAGGCTTGGGACAAGCATGAGAGCTTTCAGCCCGGCACCAATCTCAAGGCATGGCTGTTCACCATCCTGCGCAACGAGTTCTATTCCCAGATGCGCAAGCGCGGCCGCGAGGTGCAGGACAGCGACGGCATCATGACGGCCAGGCTTGCCGTTCATCCGGCTCAGCACGGCCAGCTTGACCTCAAGGATTTTCGCGGCGCGCTCGAGCAACTCCCCGAGGACCAGCGCGAAGCCATCATCCTCATCGGCGCTTCAGGCTTTTCCTATGAAGAGGCCGCCGAAATCTGCGGCTGTGCGGTCGGAACGATCAAAAGCCGGGTCAGCCGGGCCCGCACGCGGTTGCAGGAGATCCTGAAAATCTCCGGTGAAGACGAATACGGGCCGGACGCAATCTCGTCCCAGGTGACGGGTTCAAACGCTGCCTGACGGCGGAGGCCCGTTTGCGGGCCTGGGCTCTTTACACATACGCATCGAAGATATCTCAGACTGGCGCGCGGCCGCAGGCCGCCGCCAGAGCCTCGACGAGATCGGTCCCCGAATAAGGCTTGGTGACCAGGCGGATGCCGGGAAAAGACCCTTTGATCTCATCGGGGTCCGAATAGCCGGAGGCAAAGACAAACGGCAGGCCCGATTGGCGCAGCCGCGCGGCGAAATCGAGTGTGGACGTTCCGCCCAGCATGAGGTCCACGATAGCGGCGTCGAACTCGCCAACGACCTTCTGCTCATCGATCTCGGCCAGAGCGCGGGCAATCACTACGTCGTTCGCGCCATGGTCGCGGCAAAGCTGCTCGACATCCATGGCGATCAGGAATTCATCCTCCAAGACAAGAATTCGCAATCCCTCAAGCAATGGCGGCACTTGGCAATCTCTCCTCAATTCTTGCAGCATCGGGTACAGTGACTCCAGTCAACCGCATCGCGGACCTTGGGGGATCGGTCAGGCCTTAATCCGAAAAGTTCGCCCACCGGCTCTACTCCACAAGCGAGCTTCGAATTCGCCTCAGTGGAGTGTAGCGAGTCATGATCGCTATTTGCTATCCTGTCATTTAAAAAAGACATGCCATCGGCAGCGGAACCGCGGCCTTGCAAAGGCGTAGCACTCAGTCTCTGGCAAGAGACTTTCGAAAGAGGGATCGAAATGTCTGGCCAGAATGGTCGTTCGTTTTCCAGCCGTCAGTACCCATGCGAGATCTGCCCGCTTCGGCCATTGCCGGTGTTCCGGGAATTCGAGAAGCAGGAGCTTGCCTATGTCAGCATGTTCAAGAAGGGCGAACTGGCCGTCGACAAGGGCGCCACAGTGCTGGTCGAAGGCAGCCAAAGTGCTCATCTCTACACCGTGCTTTCGGGCTGGGCCTTCCGCTACAAACTATTGTCGGACGGCAGGCGCCAGATCCTGAACTACTCCATGCCCGGCGATCTTATCGGGCTGCAGGGCAGCCTGATGGGCGAAATGCAGCACTCGGTCGAGGCGCTGTCGCCCATGCTGTTGTGCGTCTTCGAGCGTGAAAACCTGCACGAGCTCTACCGCAACCATCCGGGCCTTGCTTACGACATTACCTGGCTGGCGTCGCGCGAGGAGCGCATGCTGGACGAGAACCTGCTCAGCGTCGGTCGGCGCACGGCGGTCGAGCGCACCGCCTATCTCATTGCCTTCATCGCCAGCCGCGCGGCGGCAGTCGGGCTCAACGGCAAGGCGCCGGTGCAAATCCCGATTACCCAGCAGCATGTCGCCGATACGCTCGGCCTGTCGCTGGTCCACACCAACAAGACGATCCGCAAGCTCATCGATCGCAAGCTGATCGCCTGGCGCGACGGCGGTTGCGAAGTGATCGACGGGGAGGGGCTGAAGGATCTCGCGCGCTGGGAGGGCCTAAGCGAAGGCCGTCGGCCACTGATCTGACAGGCAGGCCTCCATCTGGGGCTGGACTCGCACTTGCAAACACCCTTTCATGGATACGGTCTCCGATTTCGGAACCATGACGTGTGTCGGGCGTTTGAAGCCAAGCAAACGCAAGGAGTTTAGAATGGCAACTGCCGCAGGAAAAACCGCCAACGAAAGTCAGACGAACGCCGACCTGGAAGCCGACATTCGGCAGTTGAAGGCGGATATCGAAAAGTTGACCAAGCAATTGGCCAAGACCGGCGAACATGGTTACGGCACGGCGCGGCGCGCTGCTGCCGAAGGCGTCGACCAGTTGCGCGCGCAGGGCGAAGCCGTCTTCGACAGCCTGCGTGGCAACGCCAAGGATCTTGAGGCCCAGATCACGGCCAATGTGCGCGAGAAGCCGGTCACTTCACTGGCGATCGCGGCCGGCGTCGGCTTCCTGTTTGCGCTTCTTGCCCGGCGCTAGTTTCGACAGAGATGGGCATGCTGGCACCGCTTATCTCGGCCTTGGCCTCGGGTGAAGCCATTGCCGCCATGCGCCGCGCGCGCACGGCGGCAATCGTCTACGGGCTCGCCGCCGTGGCTGCCCTGTGCGGCCTCGGGTTTCTCCTGGGGGCGGCCTACATCTGGGCGGCTGACCGTTATGGCTCGATGGCCGCCTGTCTTGGCTTCGCCGCTGGTTTCCTGGTACTGGCCGGGCTTATCGTGCTCATTCATCAACTTGCGGCTGGAACGCATGCACGCCGACGTGCGCGAAGGCGCAATGCCGACCTGAAGGCGCTCGGTATCACCGCGGCGCTTGCCGTGCTGCCGGCCTTGCTCAAGGGGAAAGGCGGGAAGGGCGTCATTCTCGGCCCGATGATCGCGCTCGCGGCCTATGCCATCTACCGCGAGAACGTCAAGCCGGATCCGGGCGATCCAGACAGCGAAGCCGACTAAAGCGCGTCGCGCTGATACGCTGTTCCCGGGAAAACCGCTTCGCACTTCTGGAATCGCTTTTAATGCATGTCGCCCAGAAGTGTGCCGCGGTTCTGGGACAACGACATGCATCAAAACAAAGACTTAAAGCGCGTCGTATGAATCCGTTTCAGCGTGACGCGCTTTAGGCCGGCAGATCTTCAAGCGGCATCGATATTTCGGCGAACACGCCTTCGCTGCGGAATTCGTGGGTCACTTCGCTCGACAAAACCTTGGCGAGGCTGCGGCGGATCAGGATAGAGCCGAAGCCCTGGCGTTCCGGCGGGTCGACTTTCGGCCCGCCGCTTTCGCTCCAGGTCAGCACAAGGCGGCGCGCGCCTTTCTTGCCCGCCGCCTTCCAGTCGACATCGACCTTCCCCGAGCCAACCGACAGCGATCCGTATTGCAGCGCGTTGCTGGCCAGTTCGTGCATGATCAAACCGAGCCCCACCGCCTGGTCGGGCGAAAGCAGCAGATCCGGACCGGAGATCACGATGCGCGGCCGTTCTGCCGAATCGAACGGCTTGACCTCGATCTGCATCAGTTCGCGAATACCGATGCCGCGCCATTCGCGATCCGACAGCAGGTTATGGGCAGCGCCCAGCGCCTGCAGCCTGGCGCCGAAGGCTTCCAGGAATTCGCTTGGGCGGCGAGCGTGGCGAACGGTCTGCGTCGCCAGCGCCTGCACCGTCGCCAGCGTGTTCTTGACCCGATGGTTGAGCTCGCGCAGCAGCAGCCTTTGCCGGTCCTCGCCGAGCTTGCGTTCCGAGATGTCGTAGTTGACGCCAAAGATCAGCGTCGGCTTGCCTTCGCCGTCGCGCTCGATGACGCGGCCGCGGGTGACTATCCAGCGCGGCGGATCGAAGCCTTTGACCCGGTATTCGCCGAAATAGTCGTCGCTGCCGGTCAGGGCATCGCGAAAGCGCGTCTCGGTCTGGTAGACGTCGCGCGGGTCGATGGCGGCCAAAATGTCGCGCGCCCGCAGCCGGTTCGAACGCGGCAGGTTGAACAGCTCCGACAAACGCACGTCGCATTCGATCATGTCGGTGCGGATATCCCAGGCCCAACTGGCGAGCGAGGCGGCATCGAGCGCTATGGCTCGGCGCTTTTCCTCCTGCGCCAAAGCAGCCGTGGCAATGGCGCCGCTGCGGGTGGCGTCCTTGAGGGTAAACAGGCTGGCGGCGAGGCTGGCCAGCGATTTCAAATGATCGAGCGCGGCAGCGGACGGAAGTTCATGCGGCTCCCGGTCGAGTACGCACACCGTACCGACGCGCGCGCCGGCGACCACCATCGGCGCGCCGACATAAAAGCGGACATGGTGTTCGCCGGTGACCAGCGGGTTGCGGGAGAAGCGAGGGTCGATGCTGGCATCCGGCACCACCATGGGCTCGTCGCCGGCGGCAATGGTATGGGCGCAGAACGATATGTCGGTCGCGGTTTCGGTCTCGTTGAAGCCGACACAGGATTTGAACCACTGTCGTTCGGTGTCGAGCAGCGTGACGAGCGCGATCGGCGCCCGCATCACGGCGGCGGCAAGGCCGGTGATGCGATCGAAGTCGGGATCGGAGTCGGTGTCGATCGCGTCAAGCCCGTGCAGTACGGCAAGCCGCTCCGGCGCCGCCACGGCGCGGCGGACCTCAACCGGCAAACCAGCCTGCTTCGCCACCTTGCTATCCACCAAGCCCCCTCGCTTGCAGGCCCCACCCGCGGTGGCGCGCATCTTGCGCGGCCGTCGCGCGCCGGAACTTTTGTAGCAAGCAATCGTTACCCCACCATGTTTCGCCGGCGATGGTTTCATCGACCATGCCGGTTGCACGACAGGAACGCCGCCAATGACCAAGATCGCCCCTGAAAACAAAGCCCGTCAGGGGCGCTGGGGTTGGCACGGCCTGCGCATATTGGTCGCCGCGTTGCTCCTGGCTTTTATTGCTTGGGGAGCGGCCGAGATTTATGGCCAAAAGATAGATCCAGATACCCCTGAAAGCCAAGGGCAGCCCACCGGCCAGACCGCGCCGGCCAACCAGAGCTCGCCAGCCGGCGAGGGGCAGTCGGGCGGCTAGGGTTTTCCGCGTCATTCGTAATCGCATCAGGCGGCCTTCGCCTGGGCGGCTTGCGCCGGAACCAGGACGTTCAGTGCGCCAGGGTGGATCTGGATTGTCGTTTCGCGCTCCAGCTTGACCAGTTCGCCGTCGATGACGGCGCCGAATTTCTTGCTCCCGGTATGGATCTTCACGATTGCCTTGTCGGCCTGATGAGTTTCGACATGATCGCTGTCGCGCCACCTGCCTCGAGCCATGTCGAAGAGCGCCCTGACCAGCTCGCCACGCTGCCGCGCCACGGTGACATAGATGCCGAGCACGCCGCCGGCAGGATTGTCGGCATAAGGCAGATGGCCTTCGCCAAACAGATTGTTGGAAATGCCGATGCCGCTGATGCGGGTCACGATCTCGGCTTCGCCGACCGTCAATGTCACCTTCATGGCGGGAGGATTGTTGATCGTCGTCCAAGCGGCCTTGGCCGAAGCGCGAATCTTTCCCAAGCGCGAGGCGAATTCCATATTGTCGCGCAGCTTCACCATCCTGGCGTGCAGGCCGATCGAGAACTGATGCACGAACGGCCGGCCATTCGCGCTCGCGATATCGACCGCCATGATCTCGCCGTCGGCAAAGGACTTCAGCGCGCCATCGATGGTCTGCGGAATTCCAAGGCCGCGGGCGAACAGGTTCATTGTTCCCGCAGGCAGGACGGCCAGCGCCTTCTTGCCATTCATCAGCCGCCCCGCGGCGGCCGAAATGGTGCCGTCGCCGCCACCGGCCAGCACGACGTCGATGTCGCGCCGCGCGGCGACCTTGTCGAGCGCCGCGACAATCTCCTTGCCGGCGACGATGTCGATCTCGATGGAGTGACCAGCCGCCTCGAGCGTCTGGCGCATCCGGTCGGTTAGCGCTGAAAGATCGGTGGTCCGCAAGGTGCCGCCGTCCCGGTTCAGCACCGCTGCAAATCGCATGCCCCACTCCGTATTCTTTTTAGCGGCCGGAATGCCAGCCGCAGGCTGAAACGGGCAAGCTTGGCAAAGGTTCCATCGGCCGGGCGGGAATGTCGGGCGATTCCGCGGACTTGCCCAGGGTATTTCGATGCTGCCGTTTTTTCGGAACAAGCGCCTTGTCACAACGTTGTGATCCCATTGGAGGCGCCGCCTTCGGTCTCCCGGCAAGTGGTTTGCCGATTGCGGCGCGCACGAGATCACGCAAGAGGAGACTTAATCATGATCCGCACACTGTTCGCGACGACCGCACTCGCAACGCTGATCGCTACCGGTGCGTTTGCGCAGTCAACGACGACCCCGGCGACGACCCCAGCGCCGGCTGAAGCCCCTGCCACCATCGCGCCGGCGCCGCAACAGGCCGACGGCGCGCTGATGACCAATATCATCGGCGAGTCGGTGTACAATGGCACTGGCGACGATGCCCAGAAGATCGGTGACGTCAGCGACGTCGTCCTCGATGAAAACGGCCAGGCGAAATCCGCCATTATCGGCGTTGGCGGCTTCCTCGGCATAGGCAGCAAGAACGTCGCCTTTGACTACGGCAAGTTGCAATGGGTCGAGAGGAATGGTGACCGCTGGCTCGTCGCCGAGACAACGAAAGAAGCGTTGACGGCGCTGCCCGACTTCGACCGCAAGCCTTACGATCCGGCCTCGGCGCCTGCTTCCACGGCGCAGAACGACCCGCAGAAGCCGGTTGATCTCAACGCCGCGCCGTCAGAACCGGCGGTGAAACGCGCTGACGGCAATCTCGCAACCAACATCATCGGCGAGAATGTCTACAATGGCACTGGCGACGATGCCCAGAATATCGGCGACGTCAACGACATCGTGCTGACCAAGGATGGCAAGGCGCAGTCGCTGGTGATCGGCGTCGGCGGCTTCCTCGGCATGGGTGAAAAGAATGTCACCTATGATTTCGCCAAGGCGCGGTGGGCCGAAAAGAACGGCGATCGCTGGCTGGTGGCGCAGACGACCAAGGAGGAACTGCAGGCGCAGCCTGATTTCGACCGGAAGCCCTATGATCCGGCGCCCGTGACGACAACCTCCGACGCGACGCAGCCGACTGCTCCGGCTGCCCCGACGGCCGTTGCACCGGCTGACAATGCTCAGCCAGCGGACAAGACCGCGGAAGCTCCGGCCGGGACAAAGGCTACCGATCCGACGCAAACGGCAGCGATCGACAAGTCCACATTGACCGAAATGCCGGTCGGTAACATCAGAGGCGACGACCTGAAGGGCACCACCGTCTATGGCGCCAACGACGCCAAGGTCGGCGAGATCGGCGACGTCGTGCTCACGCCCGACAGCAAGCCGGATGCCGTCATCATCGATGTCGGCGGCTTTCTAGGCATCGGCGCCAAGGAGGTCGCGGTCGGCATGGACAAGCTCAAATTCATGACCGACAAGGACGGCAACAAATATCTCTACACCAACTTCACCAAGGAGCAGCTGCAGGCGCAGGCCGCCTATGACAAGGGCAGCTATGCTGAGAAGCGCGACCAGCAGCGGATGATGGTACAGTAAGGGAATAGGCAGTAGGGATTAGGCAGTAGGCGAAAAACCAAGCGACTAGGCATCAGGCCGCCGGAAACATTCTGCTGCCTGCTGCCTCCTACTGCCTGCCCACATACCCCACCACCCCCTGGCCCGTCAGCTCTGCAAGCGCCAGCGACTGGTCGAGATGCTCGGCGCGCCAGGCAAGCAGCCGCTCGGCAAATTCAAGCCGCACGCTGAGATAGGCCGGGTCGGCGGCAACGTTGGCCAGTTCGCCCGGATCCTTCTCCATGTCGAAGAGCAGCGGCGGCAGGCCGCCGCCGAAATGCACGTATTTGAATTTTTCCGTACGGATGACGGCGAGGTTGCACTGGCGCGAGCCGATGCCGAAATGCCGTTCGGCCTCACCGCTGGCAATCGAGCGGAAGTCGAACTCCCAATGCGCCGCGTCGCGCCAATCCTTAGGCGGTTCATCTTGCAGGAACGGTTTGAGCGAGCGGCCGTCGAGATGCAGCTGGGCGTCGGCGTCCAGCAGATCGAGCAAGGTCGGGAAGATGTCGACGGCTTCGGTGAAGTGGTTGACGGTCGAGCCGGCTGCATTGCCGTGACCCGGGTCGCGCACGATCAATGGGATGCGATAGCTGCCGTCGAAGAAGCCGCCTTTGCCCAGCATGAAATGGTCGCCCATCATCTCGGCGTGGTCCGAAGTCAGCACGATGATGGTGTCATCCCAGGCATTCGCCGTCTTGATCGCTTGCCAGATGCGGCCAAGCTGCGCGTCGACCTCCGAGATCATGCCGTAATAGATCGCGCGGATGGCCCGGATGTTGTCGTCGCCCCAGTCGCGCACGTGGCCGTCGGTGCCGGGGCGGAAGCTTCTCCGCTTCTGGCGACCAAGGTCGTAAGCCAGATAGGGATGGCTCTCAGCTTCCACCTGCCAACTTTCCTGGCGGCGGAAGGCAGGACCATCGGCTGGATCATACAGAGTGTCGTACGGCTGCGGCACGACAAAGGGCGGATGCGGGCTGATGAAGGAGACATGCGCGAACCATGGCGCATCCTGCTCGTCGAGCCAGCGAATGAATTCGCCGGCAAGAAAAGCGGTCGGCGTCTCGTCGCTGGAATAGACAGGCGGCGCATTGGTCACGGCGTCGCCCGCTTCCCCGCCCACGGGACGGTGAATGCCGGGAGAGCCCGCGCTGGTGTCGACGCCACGTGCCTTCAGCCATGACAGCCATGGTTTCTGATGCTCAGGCAGGAACTGGCGAACGCTGAAGCCGGGCAGCACGCCCTCATAGCTTTTCAGCCGGGGATCGCCCGGCGCCATCGTGCGCGGATCGGGCGAGACATCGGTGTAGCCGAACAAAGTCGGATCATAGCCGAGGGCGCGGGCCGAAAGCGCGATGTTGCCGTGGCGGGCGTCGAGCGGCGTGCCGTTGCGGCAAACGCGATTGTTCATCTGGTAGAGGCCGGTGTAGAGGCACGCGCGGGCCGGCGAGCAGGGCGCCGCGCCGCCGTAATGCCGCTTGAATAGGACGCCTTCGGCGGCGAGCGCATCGGCATTCGGCGTCTTCACCACGGGATGGCCGGCAGCCGACAGGCAATCGCCCCGCCATTGGTCGCAGGAGATGAATAGGACGTTCGGTCGTCTGCTTTTCGCGGCCAATGCTCTATCCTCTCACGTCGGGAAGACGTTCAATGAACCGGAATTTGGCGGCAGCGCAAGCCTGTCAGCCCTGCCTAAATGGTGAACGAAAATTTCCTGCTGTTCACTATTAGGATACAGTCCATTCTGAGTTTGCCGCCTTTGCCATTGCCGGGCGGCCCCTCATATAGGCGTGGACAGCGGCAACGGCCGCAAACCCAAGGGAAGGAGCAAGACAATGCTCGACCAGATCAAGGGCCTGCATCACGTGACGTCGATGGCCGGCGATGCGCGCCAGAATAATGATTTCTTCACGCACAAGCTCGGCCTGCGCCGGGTCAAGAAGACCGTCAACTTCGACGCGCCAGATGTCTATCACCTCTATTATGGTGACGAGCACGGTACGCCCGGCTCGGTGATGACCTATTTTCCGTTCCCCGACATTGCCAGGGGCCGCCACGGCGTCGGCGAGGTCGGTACCACGGCCTATTCGGTGCCGGCCGGCACGCTCGGCTATTGGGAAAAGCGCTTCGCCGATGAAGGCGTTGCGGGTGTCTCCCGCGAAGAGACGTTCGGCGAGAAGCGGCTGGCCTTCGCCGGTCCCGACGGCGACGGTTTCGCGCTGGTCGAAGACAAAGCGGACAGCCGCGCGCCATGGTTGAAAGGCGGCATTCCCGCTGATGAGGCGATACGCGGCTTCCACTCGGTCTCGCTCAGATTGAAGGATGGTGGCGCCACGGAAGAGCTGTTGAAGTTCATGGGCTATGAGCAAGTGGACAAGTCCGGCAGTGTCAGCCGGCTCGCCATCAAGAACGGCAACGGCGCTGATGTCGTAGACATCGAATCGCTGCCTACGGCGGGCTTTGCCAATCTCGGCGCCGGCTCGGTCCACCATGTCGCCTTCGCGGTGGAGAACCGCGCCCAGCAGCTCGAAGTGCGCAAGGCGCTGATCGATACGGGTTATGGCGTGACGCCGGTGATCGACCGCGACTATTTCTGGGCGATCTACTTCCGCACGCCGGGCGGCGTGCTGTTCGAAGTCGCCACCAATGAGCCGGGCTTCGACCGCGACGAGGACACCGCCCATCTCGGCGAAGCCCTGAAACTGCCGACGCAGCACCAGCATCTGCGGCCCTATCTTGAAGAGCATCTGCAGAAGCTGGAAGGCTGAGACGATGAGCAAGGAAGCTTACATCCATAAGGCGCTGCCGGGTTCGCCCGGCGGCCCGCTGCTCTTCGTCTTTCACGGCACCGGCGCGGACGAGAGCCAGCTGCTGTCGCTTGGGCGCGACCTCGCGCCACAGGCGACGATCGTGTCGCCGCGCGGCGATGTTTCCGAGCATGGTGCGGCGCGTTTCTTCCGCCGCACCGGCGAGGGCGTCTACGACATGGACGACCTCGCGCGGGCGACCGGCAAGATGGCCGGTTTCATCAAGGCGCAGGTGGCAGCGGCAAGGCCATTTTCGGTCTTGGGTCTCGGCTATTCCAACGGCGCCAACATCCTGGCGTCCGTAGTGTTCGCCGCGCCCGAGCTGTTCGATGCGGCGGTGCTGATGCACCCGCTGATCCCGTTCGAACCGCAGGTGCAGGGCAGCCTTGCCGGACGCCGCATCCTGGTCACCGCCGGCAAGCGCGACCCGATCTGCCCGCCCAACCTGACGTCGCGGCTGGAAGCCTATTTGCGTGCCGATGGCGCCGATGTCACAGTGGAGTGGCACGATGGCGGCCACGAAATTCGGCCAAACGAGATCGAAGCGGCAAGGCGGCTTTTCGCTGCCGTGCCGGTTGAAGGAGCAAGCGATGCCTGACGAATTGCCTGAGATCGAACTCGAGGACCGCGGCTCGAAGGGACGTTATGTGCTGCGCGGACCCGGCGGCGCCAAGGCGGAGATGACCTTTACCAAGGTCGGCGAGCACCAGATCATCATCGATCACACCGAAGTGCCGGACGTGTTTCGCGGCCAGGGCGCCGGCCTTCGGCTCGTCACCCGCGCCGTCGAGGATGCGCGGGCAGTGGGCAAGAAGATCATCCCGCTCTGCCCCTTCGCCAACGCCCAGTTCCGCCGCCATCCGGAATGGGCGGATGTGCTGAAGCAATAGACCTTTTTCCCTTCTCCCCTTGTGGGGTGAGCAGCCGGTTCGCCGCAGGCGAATTCATCGTGCCAGTGGCACGATGAAAGGCCGGCGAACGCCGGGACGCTGCGAAGCAGCGGGGACCGGCAGGTGGTTGGAGTCGCTCAGCCACAAGAGCGAACACCTCTCTGGCATTTGCGCAGTTCGGCCTTCTTGCCTAAGTACACAGTTCGCTGCGGTTCGTCCGCTCCTGCCAACTGACCGAATGGCTTCCTGATGACCGAACCCGATCTCGTCCCCGTCTTCGACGGCCACAACGACACGCTGCTGCGACTGTACCAGTCGAAAGACACCGACGTCGAAAAGCTGTTCATCGAGGGGACGCAGGGCGGTCATATAGATCTGCCGCGCGCCAAGAAGGGCGGCTTTGCCGGCGGCATGTTCGCGATCTTTCCACCGCCGGTCGAGAAGAGCAAACGCTCTGCGGTGCCGCCGGCGCCGAGCGACAATGAGCCGTTGCCGCCGGAACTGCCGCGCGCTGATGCGCTCAATTCCACCATCGGCATGGCCTCGATCCTGTTTCGGCTGGAGCGCGCGGGCGCGCTGACCGTCTGCCGCAGTGCCGGTGACATTCGCGAGGCGATGGCGAAAGGTTCGATCGCGGCGGTGTTTCATATTGAAGGCGTCGAGGCGATCGATCCCGAACTTACCTTGCTCGACGTGCTCTACGAAGCCGGCCTGCGCTCGCTCGGCATTGTCTGGAGCCGACCCAACGCCTTCGGCCATGGCGTCCCGTTCCGCTTTCCGTCGTCGCCCGATACCGGACCGGGGCTGACCGATGCCGGCAAGGCGCTGGTCAAGGCCTGCAATCAGCTCAAGATCATGATCGACCTGTCGCATCTCAACGAAAAGGGCTTTCGCGATGTCGCCGCACTCAGCGATGCGCCGCTGGTCGCCACCCATTCGAACGTGCATGCGCTGTGCACCCATTCGCGCAACCTGACGGACTGGCAGCTCGGCGCTATCCGCGAGACCGGCGGCATGGTCGGGCTCAACTTCGCCACCGGCTTCCTGCGCGAAGACGGACGGATGAACTCGGACACCAGCCTCGACATCATGGTGCGCCATGTCGACTCGCTGCTGCAGGCGCTGGGCGAGGACGGCGTCGGTCTCGGCTCCGATTTCGACGGCGCCATGATCCCGGCGGTCATCGGCGACGTTGCCGGTCTGCCGAAGCTGATAGATGCGCTGGCCGCGCGCGGTTTCGGACGCGCGTTGATCGAGAAGATCGCCTATCGCAACTGGCTGAGCGTTCTCGAAAGAACCATAGGCTGAGGCTTAAGCGCCCATGCGCTTCAGCCAATCCTGGCCGCCGCGATCCCTGATCATCGGCAGCGGGTTCTCCCAGTCCAGCCGCGCGCAGATGCGGTAGACTTCGAGCGTCTCGGCGCTCATTTCGCCGCGCTTGTAGAAGTACATGGCGGCGGCATAGCGGGCGCGACCCGACCATTTTTCGCCGAGCGGCGTGTTGACCAGCTGCCACTGTTCGGCGGCTTCCGCCTCATCATCCGGTTCGTTGGCCATGATCAGAAATCCGCCGGCGGATTGGCGGTGCGGCGGTCGAGCTTGATGAAGGGACGGGCCACCACCTTGGCCCGCTTCATCAGCTTCTGGTACTGCAACTCGCGCATTGCGTAGATCTCGACCCAGAGGTCTTCGACCATCCTATCACCATAGGGACGCGTCAGCGAGGCGATGGCGATATTGCGCTTGGCCATCGGCGACCACATGGCGGCGCTGACCAGCCCGACCTCCTGATGCTTCTTGTGATAGACGATGGCGTGTTCGGCCGGGATGTTGCCTTCGATCTCCAGCCCGACCAGCACATGGCGCAGCTTGCGTTTGGCGCGCGCGTCGAGCATGGCGCGGCGGCCATTGAAATGGCCTTTTCCCAAATCGACCATAAAGCCGAGACCGATCTCGTCCGGCATGCGCAGACGGTCGGCGCGAATGGCATGCTCGGCGGTGGTGAAGTCGGCATTGGCGACGATGAGGCCGGCTTCCAGCCGGGCGCGGTTGAGGGCGGCGTAGCCGATGGCGCGGATGCCGCGCAGTTCGCCTGCCGTCATCAGGCGGTCCCAGAGGCTGAGCGCTTTTTCGGCCGGCACGAACAGTTCGTAGCCGAGATCGCCGGTGAAGCCGGTGCGCGAGATGGTGATAGTGCCGCCATCGTGCGGGAACTCGGCGAGATCGAACACTTTGAGTTTTTCAAGGCCGGCAAAGCCGGCCTCGCGCAGCACGGCGAAGGAGGTTGGGCCTTGCAGAGCGAGACCAGCGACGCTTTCAGTCTCTTCTTCGACGGTCACTTCGAAACCGATGGCGCTGTCGAGCAGCCAGGGCAGGTGCCGCTCCTGCGAACACAGGCGGAAGCGGGTCGGCGACAGCCGGAACAGCGTGCCGTCATCGAGGACAAAACCTTCGTCGTCGCACCATGCGGTGTAGTGGACGCGGCCCGGTTTCAGCTTGGTGACATCGCGCAGCGTGACGCGATCGAGGAAGGCTTCGGCATCCGGCCCCTCGATGCGGTATTTGGTCATCGGCGAGATGTCGAACAAAGCCGCCTGGCTGCGGATGGCGAAGTATTCGAGTTCCTCGTCCCACAGCGAATGCGGCGCGCGATAGCCGGCCCAATTGTACCAGTCCTGAGTTTTGGCCAGCGCATCGATGCGCGGCTGGAACGGCGTGCCGAGACGCAGTGTGCGGAAATGCGACTGCGCTGTGGTGCGGGCGGCGTTGTTGATCGGACTCGTCATGACTGCATTCCTTCGCCGTAAAGTGCGGCGTTGACTGGCTGAAACATCCGATCATCCCTTCATCGCGATGATGCGCCGCGCCGCATTCAAACCAGGAGCACCCGAAACGCCGCCGCCCGGATGCGAACCGGCGCCGGCCAGGAACAGCCCCTCGATCGGCGTGTCGTAGCCCGACCAGCCGGAGACGGGCCGCGACATCAACATCTGGTCGGCATGCAATTCGCCGTGGTGCCAATGGCCGCCCGGCATGCGGCAATTGGCTTCGATATCGGCTGGCGTCAAAAGCTCGGCATGCAGCACGGACTTGCCGATACCGGGGGCGTACGCTTCGAGCTGCGCCATAACAGCCTTGAGGAATTTCGGCTTGCCGGCATCCCAACCCTCTTTCAGCGCATAAGGCGCGTATTGCACGATCGCCGACAGCACGCAGGCGCCGCTTGGCGCGAGCGACGGGTCGGAGAGCGACGGCAGTGTGATCTCCATCACCGGTTCGGCTGAGAACTCGCCATATTTCGAAGGGTTGAAGGCGCGCTCGACATGGTCGGCCGAGGGCGCGATGACCAGACGGCCCTTGTGATTATCGGCGCCGACGCCGAAAAATTGCGGTTGCCGTTCGAGCGCCAGATGGAGCTTCGCCGCGTCGCCCCTCATGCGGATGTTCTTTACCTTGCGCACGAAACCCGTGTCGATCTCGCGCGGGCCGACGAGATCGAGCATGGTCGTCGCCGGGTTGATGGCGGAGACGATCGTTCTGGCGTGCAGCACCTCGCCGCCGTCGAGGGTCACGCCGAGGGCGCGCCCTTTCTCGACGACTATTCTGGCCACGGGCGCTGCCGTGCGGATGGTGACGCCGGCTTTCTCCGCCGCCGCGCGAATGGCGGCAACGACCGCACCCATACCACCTTTCGGCAGCATCTGTGCCCCGGCCGCACCGTCAGTCTCGCCGGCCAGCCGGTAATAGAGGCCAAGCAGCGAGGTCGGCGAACGCGGGCCGAGGTGGCTGCCAAGCGTGGCGTCGAAGGCAAGCAGGCCCTTCAGCCTGAGATCGGCAAGCTGTTCGTCGAGCAGGTCGGCGACGTTCAACAGGAGCACCCGCAGGAAATCGCGCATGTCTTCCTTGCCGAGCTTTTTCAGCGCCACGGCCGTCTGGCCGAGCGCTGCGGTTTCAAGCAGGGACATGCCACCGAGATCGGGCGGGCGCCGCGACAGGAACGGTTTCAGGATGCCGGCATAGCGCATGAGTTGCGCGCGCAATTCCTTCCAGGCGGACTGCTCGGACGGAGTGGAGCCGGTCAGCACTTCGCCATAGGCGCCATGCAGGACAAGCGGCGGGCCGTCCCTCGCCAAGGCGACCGACGGAATGAAGTCTGCGCGGGTGACCTGCAGCCCGTGTTTCTCCAGCTCCAATGTCTTCACCACGTCGGGGTGCAGGCGGTTCAGCACATGCGCGATCGAGGAGACCCGAAAACCTGGCGCAAACTCTTCGGTGCGCGCCGCGCCGCCGACATCGCCGGCCGCTTCCAGCACCAGCACCTTGCGGCCGGCTTTCGCCAGAGTGGCGGCAGCGACAAGGCCGTTATGGCCGCCGCCTATGATGATGGCATCAAATGACGTCATGGGCCGGGCTCATATGGGAGGTCGATTTGGCGAGGTCGCGCAGGATCTCGGCTGCCGCATTGCGGCCGGGTGCGCCCATGACGCCGCCGCCGGGATGTGTCGAGGAGCCGCACATATAGAGCCCGCCGACCGGCGAGCGGTATTGTGCGTAGCCCGGCACCGGGCGGTTGAACAGCAGCTGGTCGAAGGTCAGCTCGCCCTGGAAAATGTTGCCTTCGGTGAGGCCGACCTCGGCTTCGATCTCGCGCGGCGTGCGCACCTCCATATGGACGATGCGGTCGCGGAAGCCTGGCGAGTATTCGGCGATCTGCGCAACTACGCTTTCGGCGAAACCGTCGCGGTCGGCATCGGTCCAGTCGCGGCCGTTCACCTTGGGCGGTGCGTACTGCACGAAGCAGCTCATGAAATGCTTGCCCGGCGGCGCCATGGTCGGGTCGAGCGTCGTTGGGATGACCATGTCGAGGAATGGGTCGGCCGACCAGCGACCGGCCTTCCAGTCGTCATAGGCGCGCTCCATGCGCTCCATGGAATCGGTGAAATGCATGTCGCCGCGATAAACGGGTGAATCCTTCGGCAGTGCCGGGAATTCCGGCAGAGAATCCAGCGCGATGTTGACCTTGCCGGAGGAGCCGCGGATCTTGAAGTTCCTGACCCGCCGCAGGAAAATGTCGGGCAGTTCCTTCTCCTCGACCAGTTTCAGGAATGTGCGTTTGACGTCGGCGTTGGAGACGACGAGCTTGCCGTAGACCTCCTCGCCGCCGGCCAGCACCACGCCCTTGGCCTTGCCTCGGCTCACCAGCACATGGTCGACCTCGGCGCCGGTGCGGATAGCGCCGCCGGACGCCTTGAATGAAGCGGCGAGCGCCTTGGTGACGGCGCCCATGCCGCCGCGCGCATAGCCCCAGGCGCCGACCGAGCCGTCGACCTCACCCATATAATGGTGCAGCAGCACGTAGGCTGTGCCGGGCGACATCGGCCCGAGCGCGGTACCGATAATGCCGGACAAAGCGAAGTTCGCCTTGATGACATCGGTCTCAAAATATTCGTCGAGGAATTCCGAGATCGACATGGTCCAGAAGCGCAGCGTCAGCGCCATTTCTTCTGATGACAGGCCGACGAATTTCTTGCCGAGATAGAGAAGCTCTCCGAGGTCGCGCGGCTTGAGACTGGCCGGGTCCGGTGCGGTGCGCATCAGCAGCGGCTGGATGAAACGGCACTGCCGCGTCACGTCGCGCGAATAGCGGTCATAGGCCTCCGCGTCGCGCCTGGAGAAGCGGGCGAATTCGCGCCGGTGCGCATCGTGGTCACGGTAGTTGGCGAGGTAGTCGCCGTCGCGGGTGAACACGGCGCCGCCTTCATAGGAAATAACCTGCAAGCCGAAACGCGGCAGTTCGAGGTCGCGCATGATCTCGGGGCGAAACAGCGAGCAGACATAGGAGCAGTTGGAGTAGAGGAAGCCCGGCGTCAGCTCGCGGCTGGTGGCGGCGCCGCCGACCCAGTCGTTCTTTTCCACCACCAGCACGTCGAGCCCGGCGCGTTGCAAATAGCAGGCGTTGACCAGGCCGTTGTGTCCGCCGCCGATGACGATCGCATCCCAAGCTTTCATTCGCGCCCAGCCTTCATGGTGCTCGACCCTTCATTTTTCGCGTGATTTGTCGCCGAATGCGCGGAATTTGGCACGGCAGCGGCTATTCTGTCCAGCCATTCTGAATGAATGTTCAACAAACGATATTGCGTTTTCCTGTTAATACGCTACGCTTTGCCGGCATTCGAACCTGCGCAATTCGGCTGACGGGACTTAAGGTCTGATGATCGAAACGGCAGATGGCGAGCCGGAATATGACGACGCCGCGATCCGCTTCCTCGAGGCGCTGTGGGGCGAGGGCTATCTGTCGCCGGGCGGACCAGACGAGGTCGACCGGGTGGTCGAAGGGCTGTCGCTCAGGGGCAAGACGATCCTCGACATCGGCTGCGGCTCCGGCGGCATCGCGCTGCATCTGGTGGAGCGCCACGGTGCTGCTCATGCCACCGGCTTCGACATCGAGCGGCCGGTGATCGAGGCGGCCAGAAAGCATGCCGCTGCACGAGGGCTTTCAGACCGCGCCAGCTTCGTCCAGGCGCCGCCGGGGCCGCTGCCTTTTGCCGACGCTTCGTTCGATGTCGTCTTCTCCAAGGATGCGCTGGTGCACGTGTCCGACAAGGACGCGCTGTTTGCCGAAATCTTCCGTGTGCTGAAGCCGGACGGCGTCTTTGCCGCCTCCGACTGGCTGATCGGCCATGACGGCGAGCCGTCATCTGAGATGAAGGCCTATGTCGCAGCCGAAGGCCTGTCCTTCGCCATGGCCTCGCCGGCACGCTATGCGCAAGCGATGCGCAGCGCCGGCTTTGCCGATGTCGCCGTCAGAGACCGCAATTCTTGGTATCGCAAGGTCGCGCGCGGCGAGCTGGAAAGGCTGAAAGGCCCGCTCTACGAGACGGCGGCAGTCGCGGTCGGAGCGGCCTATGTCGACAAGAACATCAAGACCTGGGAAGCCATGCAGAAGGTGCTTGACAGTGGCGAGCACCGTCCCACTCATCTTCGCGGGTGGAAGCCGGCTGTGGTGGGATAGCCGGCAAGGTGGAGCATGACGGCACCGATGAAAGCTGCAGCGCGCGAAGAGCGATCCTCCGACACGTCTGGAAAAACCGAACCGGAAAAACGCGGCCGCAAGGCGTCGAAGGAGGTCAGGCAACAGCAGCTGATCGAAGCGACCATCGATTCGCTGGCCAAGCGCGGTTATTCGGAAACGACGATGGCCGATGTCGCTGACGGCGCCGGCCTGTCGCGCGGCATCGTCAACTTCCATTTCGAGAGCAAGGAGAAGCTGCTCGTCGCCACGCTTGCCTATATGGCCGACGAATATGCGGCGCATTGGCGCGTCGCGCTGACCAAGGCCGGCGAGGATCCAGCCCGGCAGCTGCGGGCGCTGGTCGCCGCCGATTTCGACCGTTCGATCTGCAACAAGCGCAAGCTCGCGGCGTGGTGCGCGTTCTGGGGCGAGGCCAAGTCGCGGCCGACCTACCAGGCGCTGTGCGGCGCGCGCGACGCGGCCTACCAGAAGATCTTCATCGACCTCTGTGCCACGCTCAAGCAGGGCGGTGGTTACGCCTATGAGCCGCAGGTCATGGCCCTGGCGCTCAGCGCCATGCTGGAGGGCTTGTGGCTGCGGCTGATGATGGGGACCGAGGACGTCACCCGTGAGAGCGCGCTGCAGGCGGCAAACGAATTCCTGTCGGCCGCCTTTCCGAAGCACTACCCGCCGGACAGCGGACGTTGACAACAACCGGCGGATCCAAGCCGGAGCGAACAATCAAAAACAAAGAGGATGGAACAGCATGAAAAGAATAACCCGACGCCTGACACTGACATTGGCGCTGACGGCGACGCTGGCTGGTTCGGCCGCGGCGATTGCGGTCGCCGCCGACAAGGACCTGATCGTGTTCGACTGGTCGGGCTATGAGGACCTGAGCTTCCACCCCAGATATGTCGAGAAGAACGGCGACTCGCCGACCTTCGCCTTCTTCGGCGACGAGGACGAAGCCTTCGAGAAAGTGCGCTCCGGTTTCAAGGCCGATCTTGGCCATCCCTGCTCGCAGAGCGTGACAAAGTGGCGTGAGGCGGGGCTGCTGCAGCCGCTCGACACCTCGAAGATCACCGGCTGGAAGGATCTCAATCCCGGCATCATGGCGATGAAGGATCTGGCCACCACTTCGGACGGCAAGGCCTGGTTCATGCCGTGGGACTGGGGCAACACCCAGCTCACCTACAACTCCGACAAGATCGACGCGAAGGATGTGCAGTCGCTGAAGGCCTTCTCCGATCCCAAGTTCAAGGGGCGGGTCTCGATCGGCGACAATGTCGACGACGCCTATGCGCTGGCCAGCCTTGCCATGGGGCTCAAGGACTGGACCAAGATGACGGACGACCAGTTCAAGCAGGCGTCCGACTTCCTGCGCCAGGTGCACAAGAATGTCCGCTCCTACTGGACCGATACCACGGACGTCGTCCAGTTGCTGAGCGGCGGCGAGGTCGATCTCGCCTGGGCATGGAACGATGCCACGGTACAATCCGTCGCTGCCGGTGTGCCGATCAAGTCCAAGAAGGATACGGACGAAGGCATCTCGACCTGGGTCTGCGGCTACGTGCTGTTCAAGGACGCACCCGGCAATGTCGACAAGGCCTATGACTACCTCAACGCGATCAACGATCCCGAGACCGCCAAGGTGCTGGTCAAGGACTGGGGTTATGGCCAGGCCAACGCCAAGGGCATGGCCGGCGTCGACCCGGCGATCCTGAAAGAAAAGGGCTATGACGACGTGCAGAAATTCGTCGACAAGACCCTGTTCCAATCGCCCGTGCCGTCGTCGCTCAAGCTCAAGATGATCGCCGAATTCGAGAAGATCAAGGCAGGCTACTAAAGCTCTGTCCGGCCTCCTCCGTCTGCCTGTCAGTGCGCCGGGCAGACGGTCTCGCCAAGGCCGCTGAAATTCCGTAACGTCGCCCGGCCGCTTTTCGCGATGAGGAGTTTCGCGCCTTGAATTCCATGCTTCGCCGCCTCGCCCTTGCCGCTGCTCTTACAGTCGGCGCCGGCGCCGTGCTTGCTTATGCCGAAGGCGGCGGCGACCTCGTCGTGTTCGACTGGTCAGGCTATGAAGATCCGTTGCTGCACCCCGACTACACCGCCAAATACGGCGCCGAGCCGACCTTTGCTTTCTTCGGCGACGAGGAGGAAGCGTTCCAGAAGATGCGCGCCGGCTTCAAGGCCGACATCGCCCACCCCTGCTCGCAAAGCGTGACCAAGTGGCGCGCGGCCGGCATTCTGCAACCGCTCGACACCTCCCGGATCGCCGGCTGGAAGGATCTCAATCCCGGCATCATGGCGATGAAGGATCTCGCCGTCACCGCCGACGGCAAGGCCTGGTTCATGCCGTTCGACTGGGGCAACACTTCGCTGCTCTACCGCACCGACAAGGTCACGGCGGAGGAAGCGCAGTCGCTGAAGATTTTCGCCGATCCCAAATTCAAGGGCCGCGTCACCATCGGCGACAATGTCGATGACGCCTATGCGCTGGCCAGCCTGGTCATCGGCCTCAAGGACTGGACCAAGATGACCGACGCGCAGTTCCAGGAGGCGTCCGCCTTCCTGCGTGACGTCCACAAGAACATCCGCTTTTACTGGACCGACGACACCGACCTCAACCAGGCCTTTACCGGCAATGAGGTCGACCTCGTCTGGGGCTGGAATGAGACCTTCGTGACGCTCAAGGGCCAAGGCATGCCGATCGCCATGAACCGCGACACCAGGGAAGGCATATCCACCTGGGTGTGCGGCTATGTGCTGATGAAGGATGCGCCGGGCAAGCTCGATCAGGCCTATGATTTCCTCAGTGCGGTCAACGCGCATGCCGTGTCCGATTACTTGGTCAAGACCTTCGGCTACGGCCACGGCAACAGCGCCGGGATGGCCGCGATCGACCATCAGGTGCTGAGCGACCGTGGCTTCGACAATCTCGACAAGTTCTTGGACAAGACGCTGTTCCAGCAGCCGGTGCCGCCTGAGCTCAAGCAGCGCATGGTCACGGAATTCGAGAAGATCAAGGCCGGCTATTGAGCGACAGGACTGAAAGACCCGATGTCGTCATCGTCGGCGCCGGTTTCACCGGCCTGTCGGCTGCGCTTGAGCTGAGAAAGGCCGGCATCGATGTCGTGCTGCTCGAAGCACGCGACCGCGTCGGCGGCAGGGTCGAGGCTATTCGCAACGGGCTTGGCGAGCGCATCGACAGCGGCGGCCAGTTTTTCTGCGAAGACATGCCGGAGGTGACGGCGCTGGCCGCGTCCCGTGGCAAGGCCTTCGTCGAAACCTATGTGAATGGCGATTTCATCACCCATCCATCGCTGTCGGTCGAAGAGGCCGAACGGACCTATCATGGCGCGATGGCAATCCGCGAGCGGATGAATGCGATCGAGCCGGACGATCCCTCGATCGCCGGCATGAGCGCTGCCGCCTGGCTCGAACGCCAGCATGATCCCACTGACGCCAAGACGGCTTTTCGCTCGATGATCGAAGGCCTGTGGTGCCTGGCGATGGACAAGGTGCCGCTGTGGTACCTCATCGACAATGACCGCCGCATCACCAACGAGGTGCCTGAGCTGCAATATTCGCTGCTCGAAACCATGCAGTCGCTGGCCGAGGATATGGCCGGAGATCTCGGCGACAGGGTTTGGCTGAACGAGCCGGTTACGCGCATCGAGCACGGCCCGCAAGGGGTTCGTGCCGTCTCGGCAGGCAGCTCCATCGAAGCGCGAAAAGTGCTGGTCGCGCTGCCGCCGGCGACGGCCGCGAAGCTGGATTTCGCGCCCGCTCTGCCGCCGGCTCTCGCAAAGGCGCTCGGCGTCTGGGAAAGCGGTGCGGTGGTCAAGATCCTGGTGCGCTATCCCACGCCGTTCTGGCGCGAGCGCGACCTGTGCGGCATGGTGATGTGGCGCGACCTGCCGGGCCTGTTCGCCTGTGACGCCAGCAAGGATGCGCAACATGCCGCGCTGGTCGTCTTCGTCGGCGGACCACTGGCGTTGCGTTGGCGTCCGCTCGCGGACGCGGCGCTGCGTGCGGAGGTCACGGCAAGGCTCGTTGATGCCCTTGGCCCGGAGGCGGCCGGCATTATCGATTTCAGCCAGCGCGACTGGATCGATGACCGCTGGAGCGGCGGCGCCTACAGCGACCTAATTGTCGATGTGACGGCACGGGATGCCGAGCGCACGATCCGTGCCGGCGCTGCCCCGGTTCATTTAGCATCGTCGGAACTGTCGCCGTCATTCCCGGGCTATGTCGAAGGCGCCATCGTGATGGGGCGGATCGCAGCCAAACAGATCGCGACGGAACTTAAAATTCTTAGTGGAGCATGATCTTATTCCGAAAATCGGTTCCCACTTTTCGGGATCATGCTCAGTCCGCCATCGCCACCAGGGCCTCGGGATCGTAGCCGAGGCGGACCGACGTGCCGACGGGGATATCGTCGGCGCCGAAGTCGTTGGTCTCGGTGACCGACAGTGGCTTTTCCAATCCGGGTATCTCGACGATCAGGTGGGTGATCTCGCCAAAATAGTGGCGTTCGACCACCTTGCCGGCCACTTCGAATTTCGCCGTCGCATTGTCCCACAGCACGCGCAATCGCTCCGGCCTGATGCCCAGAGTGGCGCCGCCGCCATTGCGCATGAAGGCCTTCGGCTTGTCGGTCCTGACGCGGCCGAAGCCCAGCGTGTCGACGACCAGCGAGGCGGCATTCTCCTCTATAATCTGCGCTTTTACGAAATTCATGCCGCCGAGGAAATCGGCGACCTGGCGGTTGACCGGCCGCTGGTAGATTTCCTTGGGCGAGGCGACCTGGGCGATCTTGCCGCGGAACATTACGGCGATGCGGTCGGACATAGCGAGCGCCTCATACTGGTCATGGGTGACCAGCACGAAGGTGATGCCGACCGCCTGCTGCAGGCGGCGCAGTTCGACCTGCATCTGCTCGCGCAATTTCTTGTCGAGAGCCGACAGCGGCTCGTCGAGCAGCAGCACCTTGGGCCGCATCACCAAGGCGCGGGCGAGCGCCACGCGCTGGCGCTGGCCGCCGGAAAGCTCGGTGGCGAGGCGTTTGCCGAGGCCGGTGAGCGACACCTGCGCCAGCCCTTCCTCGACGCGGCGCTTTTCTTCCGTTCCTCCCAGCCTGAGCCGTTTCAGCCCATAGGCGACATTCTGCTCGACATTGAGATGCGGGAAGATGGCATAACTCTGGAATACCATGTTGGTCGGCCGGCGGTTGGCGGGGATGCCTTCCATCGACTGGCCGCCGACCGAGATCGAGCCGCTGGTCGGGTTGTCGAAACCGGCAATCATGCGCAGCAGCGTAGTCTTGCCGCAGCCGGAAGGGCCGAGCAGCGAAAAGAATTCGCCCTCCTTGATGGTCAGCGAGGCGTCGTCGAGCGCCTTGAACGCCCCATAGCTGCGGGTAACGCTGCGGATTTCGATCATTGCTCGGTCGGTTTGGGGTCGATCAGATTGGGCCCGCTCGGACTTATCTTGCTTGGATGGTTCATCCTGAGGCCGTTCGGCCCGGGACTGCTCAGGCATAGAGGCCTCCCTCGCTCTGGGTGCGTCTGGCCGCATGGCGGCGCAGGATCTCGGCAACGGTCATCAAAACGAAAGAGGCAACCAGCAGCAGCGTGCCCAGCGCCAACACACCCGGCAGCTTGGCGGCAAAGCGCAACTGGCCCCAGATATAGATCGGCAGCGTCGTCTCGGTGCCGGTCAGGAAGAAAGCGATGACGAACTCGTCGAGCGAGATGGTGAAGCAGACCAGGAGGCTGGAAATGATCGCCGGCGCCACCATCGGCAGCGTCACCCGCCGGAAGGTGCCGAAGGCACTCTCGCCGAGATCGGCGGAGGCTTCTTCGAGGCTGCGGTCGAAGCCCTCGAAACCGGCGGTCAGCACCGTCATCGAATAGGGAATGCAGATCAGGACATGGCCGAGTACGACGGTGAACAGCGAAAGGCTCAAGCCCAGTTGCAGCATGACCAGCAGCATGGAGATGGCGAGGATGATTTCCGGCAGCACCAGCGGCGCCATGATCAGGCCATTGATTGTGCGGCGGCCGGGATAGCGGTAGCGGGTGATCGAGCGGGCGGCGAGGATGCCGAGCAGCGTCGCCAGCACCGATGCCGAGATACCGACGATCAGGCTGTTCCAGGCGGCGTCAAGCAGCGCCGGCGTCTTCGGCAGGTCTTGGTACCATTTCAGCGTATAGCCGGTGAGAGGAAATTTTGGCGTCGGCGCGGTGTTGATCGAGAAGATCGGCAGGAAGATCACCGGCAGATAGAGAAAGACGACGTAGAGGAAGGCGTAGGCGGACAGCCAGCCGCCGGGAAAAAGGCGCCGCCTCGCTGTCATCGCGCCAGCCTCTGCAGCGCGCGGATGATGAGCACGGTGGCGCCCGCCATCAGCGTCACGACCAGCATGGTGGTCACGGACAGTGCCGCGCCGAGTGGCCAGTTGGAGGCCTTATGGAACTGCGACTCGATGGCATTGGCGATCATCACGCCATCCTTGCCGCCGACCAGCCTTGGGGTGACATAGTCGCCGACGGTGGGGATCATGACGATGAGAGCGGCCGAGATGACGCCCGGCTCCGACAGCGGCAGCGTCACGCGCAGGAAGGAGCGCAGCGGGCCGTCGCCAAGATCGGTGGCAGCCTCGACCAAGGTGCGGTCGACCTTCTCGAGCGAAACGAAGATCGGCAGGATGGCGAAGGCCGCCCAGGCGTGTGTGAGCGTGATGATGACGGCGCTGGAATTGTAGAGTAGCGCGGTCGATGGTTCGTCGATGATGCCGAGGCCCATCAGGCCGGAATTCAGCACGCCATTATAGCCGAGGATGACTTTCCATGACATCACGCGCAGGAGATAGCTGGTCCAGAACGGGATGGTAATCAGGAACAGCCACAGGCTCTTGTGGCGACCGCCATGGAACGAGATGAAATAGGCGATCGGATAGGCGAGGATGACGGTGAAAAAGCTCACCGTCAGCGAAATGTAGAGCGAGCGCCAGAGCAGATCGCGGTAGATCGGCTCGGTCAGCGCGATGCGATAATTCTCCAGCGTGAATGTATGGTCGATGGTGAGGTAGTTCTGCGTCCAGAAGGAGTGGGCGAAGACCACCAGGATCGGCACCAGCAGCAGGATCAAAGCGTAGACCAAGGTCGGGCTGATCAGGGCAAGGCCCTGGACGGACTCGGACTGCAGAAGGGCGTTTCGCCTTGCTCGCGTCATGCGCCGCGTGGGCACCCCTTCGGCAGCTACCGTCATTGCAGCGACCCGGGCGTGATCTCGGTTGCTGGCTCGAACTGTTCCGCCATGATGCTCCCTTCGACCGGGCCGGCTGCCTGTTCCCAATTTTTGCGGAGCGCGCTTTGCTGGCCGAGCTCCAAGCTTGCCGGCTTTCTTTCATCATGAGCGCATCCGTGCATTGAAATCAAGCGCTATTTCTGTAATATTGATTGAACGGACATTCAAAATGGAGTGAAGAAAGCCGGCTTTCCTGCCCTTGGCGCTTCATGTTCTGTCCGGTGAAAATTACGCTCAGACGATGCGAGGCAATGATGGCGGCTGCAAGAGACCTAAGAGCGATGGAAATGGCTGACGGTGGCGATGCGGTCGAGCTGGCCAAGCGCCATCTCATCCAGCCCTGGCCTTATGCCGGCTCGGTCGGCAATGAAGCGCGTGCGCTGATTGGCGAGGGCGATGGCATCTACATCACCGATGTAACAGGCAAGCGACTGATCGACGGGCCGGCCGGCATGTGGTGCATCAATGTCGGCCACCGCCGCGAGGAGCTGGCCAGGGTGATGTACGACCAGGCGATGATGCTGTCCTACAACACGCCCTGGTATACGATGAATGCGCCGTCGGCCGAGCTCGCCAAGCGCCTCGCCGATCATGCGCCGGGCGATCTCAGCCATACCTTCTTCACCACCGGCGGATCGTCGGCTGTCGAGACGGCACTGCGCTTCATGCAGTTCTACAACAATGTGCGCGGGCGGCCGGAAAAGAAGCTGATCCTCAGCCGCGGCGGCGCCTATCACGGCTCGACCTATCTGTCGGCCTCGCTCAACGGCCGGCCGCGCGACCGCGACTGGATGGACGGCGCCGACGATCTGGTCGTCAAACTGTCCTCGCCAGACCCGTTCCGGCGGCCGAAAGGCATTGACATCGCCGCCTTCTGCGATTTCCTGGTCGATCAGTTTCGCGATACGGTCGCCCGCGTCGGCGCAGAGAAGATCGGTGCTTTCGTCGGCGAACCGGTGCAGGCATCCGGCGGCGTCGTCGTGCCGCCGGATGGCTATCTCAAGCGCATTCGCGAAATCTGCAGGGACAACGATATCCTCTATATCTCCGATGAGGTGGTGACCGGCTTCGGGCGGCTCGGCCATGTCTTTGCCTCCGGCGATGGCTTCGGCATCGACCCCGACATGATCACCTTCGCCAAGGGCGTTACATCAGGCTATTTCCCGCTTGGCGGCGTCATCATCTCGGAGCGGCTGCTTCAGGAAATGCGCCGTTCCAACCATCCCGATGCGATGTTCGGCCATGGCCTGACCTATACCAGTCATCCCATCGGCTGCGCGGTGGCGCTGAAGAACCTCGATATCCTGGAAGACAGCGTGCTGGCCCACACGCGCGATGTCGCGCCCTATTTCCAGGCGCAGTTGAAGACGCTGGAGGAACTGCCGCTGGTTGGCGAAGTCCGCGGCATGGGCCTGATGGGCTGCGTCGAGTGCGTAGCCGACCGCGAAAGCAAGGATCCGCTGCAGCTCGACAAGGATGTCGGCAAGCGCATCGACGCGCATTGCCACGAACTCGGCCTCCTGGTCCGGCCGCTGATCAACATGTGCGTGATGTCGCCGCCGCTGATCATCACGCGAGAGCAGATCGACGACATGGTGGCGATCCTGCGCGAAGGCATTTCGCGGACCATGGATGATCTGCGCAAAGAGGGCGTGTGGCAGGGGTGACTGGCAGTTCCGCCCCTACACCTGCGAGCGCATAGCCTCATTGAGGTTCCACATGTCCTTCTCCTCCGGCGCCGTCTCCAGGCCCAGCACCGGGATCTGCTTGCGCAGATGGTCGTGGTGGGTGCGCACACCGTATTCGAGGTCGGAGAGATAAAAACCCTCGAAGGCCTCCGAGATCATGGACTCGTTTGACCAGACGGAAAGCTGCACGTCCTCGTTCATGGTGTCCCGGTCGATGCGGTAGGCGAGATAGCGGGCGGCCGCCTGTTCCCGGGTCTCGTCGGGGTAGCGGTAGATGGCGCCGCGCAGCAGCGTCTCGCCGGTCGACAGCGGGAACTCCTGATAGAACTGCACCGATTCCGGCATGATCGACAGCGCGTTGTTGGGGAAGATGCCGTAATAGATCCAGGCCCTGCGCAGATGCTCCGGCAGGTGTGAGGCATCGGGCGTGAGCTTGATGTATTCGCGCACGCTCCAGCGCCGGCCGGCATGCGGATTGTAGGTGGCAAACGAGCGCGACACGCCGTCGATGAACGGCTCGTCGAAATAGGTTGAGCCGTAGAGATCCTGCAGCGCCGGATGCGCCATGGCAACGTGGTAGCCTTCATTGTCGACGTCGCGCACCGACTTCCAGTTGACCGGCGTCTTCTGTGTCCAGATGCCCCAGGACGGCACCATCTCGGTCACATTGTAGTGTGCCATCTCGGCCTCGATCGGCTTCAACAGTTCGGCCACCGAAGGCTGCGGGCCGCCCTTGCGAAAGCGGACAAAGATGAAGCCCATCCATATCTCGAGGTTGAGCGGCATCAGGCCGAATTCGGTCTTGTCGAGCTCGGGGAAGGAGCGCGGCCGGGCGGCGCCGCGCAGCGTGCCGTCGAGATTGTAGACCCAGCCATGGAACGGGCAGACCAGCGCGTTCTTGCAGGTGCCCTGGCTGTCGGCGACGACGCGGCTGCCGCGATGCCGGCACATGTTGTTGAAGGCGCGCACGATGCCGTCCTTGCCGCGCACGATGAGCGCCCGCTCGCCGACCACGTCCATAGTCAGATAGTCGCCGGCATTCGGCACGTCGCAGACATGGCCGGCGATCTGCCAATGGTTCCGGAAGACGTATTCCTTCTCAAGTTCGAGAAGCGCGTCGGAGTGATAACTCCAGCCCGGCAGACCCCGCCGGTCCCAATCATTGGGGATCGCCACGTCACGGAGATGCGGGTTCATAAAAAAGCTCTTCTTTTATTGAATACTCATTCAATAAAACCATATTTTACATTGAAATGCAATGGCTTGTAGAAATCACAACTTTTCAAGTCGGCACAACAGGACCAGCTGAAAGCCAGAAAATCCCGGAATATCCGGGCGTTAACCGGGGGCGTGAAATAGCTGTCCGGCATGCGGATTTGGCCGTGCCGAGCTTGCAAACACGGCCCGCTCCGAGACGAAAATACCTGGCGTCCGCAAATTCGATCCGCAGTGTGAGCTTGTTCATAGTGCGGCCGACAGGAAGCGGGCTTGGTGCGTTCGCGGCCCGCCTGTCGTCAACATTTGATTGCCCGGATGAAACAGCTTCGCAAACGCATCTTGCCGTCGGCACATGACCGGATCTGTCCGGATATGCCCGAATTTCTTGTTTCAAACCTGTTACGCGGGCAAGCCAAGCGCATCATTCGCCCGTTACCAGGCGCGCTTAGGTTCGTTTCATAAGAAAACGAAGGGGAGCAGCAATGCATACGAAAGTCGAGATCACTAGCAACGAACGACGCGCCAAACTGGCACTGCGTCAGCGCGCCAGCGACCATCCGGTTGCGATGTTCTCCATGCTGGGCGCCTGCGCTCTGGCCGTCATGTTCCTGACACCGGCTTCCGGTCCGGCTTTTGCTTCGCTCAACCCGCCGGCCAATGTTGTCCAGGGCGCGCCGACCACCATCAAGACCGCCCGGCTGCCGGAGCCGGAAATCGATTTTGCCTGCCAGGGTCAGGCCTGGGGCGCCGAGAGCGCGGAGTGCCTGCGCGTCATCGCCGCCCAGTCCGGCGTGCACAAGGCGCGTTCCGTCCGCATGATCGCCAACGCAGCGCCGCTGACCACGACACCCAACGTTTTCTGAACCTCCCGAGCGCTTCCTCCCGCGCTCGTTCTTGGCTCCCGCCGCTTCCCTCGGTTGGGAGCCTCTTTTTTAGGGCCTATCGATATTCGGGTGAGGCCGGCCTGCGCATGGAGGTTCCCTGCGCTTCCGGTGCTCGCGTACTTCAAGTACGCTCCGCTCCGGTTCTCGGGAACCACCATTCTCGACTCCGCCTGACCCGAATCTCGATACGTGGGTGCTTCGGAAAACTTAGCCGGCGGCGGCGACCTGGTCGGCTATTGCCGAGAGTACGCCGCGGACGTCCAGCGTCGAGAACGGCTTTTCCAGGATTTGCGGGCGCTGCGGCGCCGGCAAGGCTTCGATCTCGGCCTTGGCGCCGATCAGGTCGCCGGTTACCAACACGAAGCGTTTGGCCAGCGCCAGGTTGTCGGCGAGCAATTCGCGGTAGATGGCAATGCCGCTGGTGCCGGGCATGCGCAAGTCGGAAAAGACGATGTCTGGCGGCATGTGGCCGGTCAAGGTCGCCGCCGCCGACGTCCAGGCCGGCACGACCCGCGACTTGATACCCATCAGTTCCAGGATGTCGGAGAGGGAGCCGGCGACGTCGGGTTCGTCGTCGATGATCAGCGCATGGCGCAAGCCGCTGGAACGAGCCGGGCTGTCGCCGGCTGCTGCCGCGCCGCCGGTGATTACCGGCAGCTGGACGACGAAGCGCGCGCCACGCGGCAGCACCTCCTCGAACCAGATATTGCCGTTGTGGCGCTCGACGATCGATTTCGAGATCGACAGGCCGATGCCGGTGCCGACGCCGACCGGCTTGGTGGTGAAATAGGATTCGAAGATGCGGCTGCGGATCGCCTCGGGAATGCCCGGTCCGTTGTCCTCGACCGAAAACCCGGGGTTGCCGCGATCGCTGCGGAATGTCCGCACCTTGATCAGGCGGTCGCCGCCGATACCGGCCAGAGCGTGTTGGCTGTTGATCAGGAAATTGGCGGCCACCTGCGTGACGTGGTCGGCATCGGCCATCGCCAGCAGCGGGCCGGGCGCGAAATCGGTGTCGATGATGATGCCGCTCGAGCGTGCGCCATAGGCGGTTACTTCGAGTGCGGCGCGGATCACCTGGTTGAGATCGGTCTCGGCCTGCGCCGCCGGATGCAGGCGCACCATCGACAGGAAGCTTTTGACGATGCGGCCGCAGCGCTCGGCAGCGGCGCGCACTTTCTCGGCGCGAACCTTGGTCTGCGGGTCGGTGGCGAATTCATGCAGCAGCGTCGACTGCGCAACGACCACGGCGAGCGGGTTGTTGAGCTCGTGCGAAACACCGGCCAGCAGTGAACCCATCGCCGCCATCTTCTCGTTCTGGTGCAGTTTTTCGCGCTGGCGGTTGATCTCTTCTTCGGCGCGCAGCTTATCGCGCAGATCGCGGATCGAACCGAAGATGAGCTGACGGTCAGCCACCCGCATCTCGGTCGCCGTCAATTCGATGGGAAACACCTCGCCGGCCGCATTCTGTGTCACGGTCTCAAGCCGTTGGCCAACCATCGGCGCGCCGCGGCCAGACATGTATTCGGCGCCCGAGACATAGCCCTTGCGGTAATATTCCGGCACCACGGTATCGAGCAGGTCCTTGCCGAGGATGTCGCTGCGCTGATAGCCGAACATCTTTTCGGCGGCCGGATTGAATTCGATGATCGAGCCGGTCTCGTCGATGACGATGATGGCGTCGAGCGACGCCTGCAGCATGGTGCGGCGGATGACTTCGCTGGCATGGGCGTCGGACGGCGAGTGCTCGATGGCGTCGCCGATGGCGAGCGCGATGATGTGCATCGTCGCCTCTTCCTCTTCGGTCCATTCGCGCTCGTTTAGGCAGTCATTGACCGCGAACGTGCCCCACAGATGACCGTGCGCGAACACCGATACCGACAGGAACGACTTGATGTGCTGCTTTTCGAAATCGGCCCTGAGGAACCCGTCGAGATCGCGCGTATGGCCGGCGAAGATCTTGCCTTGCCGCTCGTCCTCTCCAATCCGCTCCAGCAGCGGATCGGTATCGACGATCGACTGCATGATCACCGTCGGCGAAGCCAGTTCGCCGCCGAAGCGAGGATCGATCCAGTAGGCGGCGACCGATTGGGCGAAGCCCTGGCCGGGCAATTCGCGCAGCCTGAACAGGATGCCGCGCTGGCAATTCATGGCGCTGCAGAGCGTTTCGAGGATGGTTTCCATCTCGCGCTGCCAGTCGCCGGCATCGCGCAACCGGCGGACGACGCGCACAGCCGCCATCGCGGCGCTCTGGCGAGCGCCTTGCGGGTCCATACGTGGTGCTGGTTCAGCGGTCATGTCAGCCATCAGTAAAGGGCCGTCGAATTAGGCAGCTATGGAGCATTTCACGAAAAAGGTGAAACGCTCCATGTTTCAATGCAATCCCGAACGGAAAATCGCTACGCACTGTTCCTGGAATTGCTAGAGCGTTTCACCGTTTCACGGAAACGGAGAAGCCTCTATCTCTTTGTTTTTACGCAATTCCGGGCGGAAAACCGCGTACACTTTTCCTGTAATTGCTCTAGTGCCCGTCACCGGTCGGCAGCGAGAAGATATAGCCTTCGCCGCGCACTGTGCGCAAAAATTTCGGATTGGCCGGATCGGTTTCGATCTTCTTGCGCAGCCGCATGATGCGAATGTCGACGGCGCGCGACGATTCAGGATCCTCAACAAAACCAATCGCCTCGGAGATCGCCGATCGCGTCAACAGCCGGTTGGCGCGGGTCAGGAAAACCTCCAGCACATCGAACTCGCTCTTGGCCATGTCGATGACGGCGCCGTTGGCGCCGGTGACAAGCCTGCCGTCGAGGTCGGCCTGGAACGGGCCGAAGGTCAGGCGGCGGCCGCCATCGGCTTGTGTCTTCGCCGCCTGGGGCGGGCTCGGCTGCGGAACGCGGCGCAGCACGCTGCGCACACGAGCCAGCACCTCACGCAACTCGTAGGGCTTGACGATGTAGTCGTCGGCGCCAAGCTCCAGCCCGACAATGCGGTCGAGTGCGGTGCCGGCAGCCGTGGCATAGATGATGCCGACCGGTATTTTCGAGCGCAGCCAGCGGCCGAGCGACAGTCCGTCCTCGCCCGGCATGGCGATGTCGAGAATGGCCAAATGAAACGATTCCGTCTCCAGCAAGGCGCGCGCCTCGGCCGCGCTTCCGGCCTGGGTCACATCGTAGCCGTTGGCGCCGAGATACTCGGCGACCGCGTCCCGGAGATCGGGCTCGTCCTCGACGATGACAATCCGTGCCCGCACTATGGCCTCGCTCCCGCTTTCAGCGGAAAGTAGATTGGGTATAAACATGATGTCCAGCACTCATATCCGGTTGCGGGGGAACGGGAAGAAAAACATGGCTGCACGATCCGTCATCGCGCTGGTTTCCGTCGCCGATGTGGTGGCCGGCGATCTTGCCGATCATCTCGACCGGCGCGGCCATGACGTGCGCGAGGCGCGGCAGCCCTGGGAAGCTGAATCCCTGCTTTCGGCCGGAGGCATCGATATCGTCATCGTCGGCGACAGCCTCAGCCAGGCGGAAGGGCGGGACCTGCTCAGGCGTTATGGCGGCGGCCAGAGCGCGGACGGGAAGGCGGGGCCGGATTTCATCCTGATCTGCCGGCCGGCCGATCTGGTCGACAAGGTGCTGGCGCTCGAGCTTGGCGCCGCAGATGTCGTCGAAAGTCCGCTCAATGTCAGGGAGCTTGCCGCGCGCATCGGCGGCCTGCTGACGCGGCGCGGCAGGTCCGCCCAGGAACTGATCGTGCTGGAAAATGCCACCGTCGATTTGCGGTCGGCCATCGTCATGCACCGTTCGGGTACGGAAGAACAGCTGTCGCCGGGCCAGGTGGCGCTGCTCAGGCTGTTTCTGGCCAGCCCGCGCAAGGTGCTGACGCGCGACGACATCATTGCGGCGGCGCCCGCCGAAAATGCCGATGCCTTCGACCGCTCGATCGATTCGCGCATCGTGCGGCTGCGCCGCAAGCTCGACACCGAAACCATCACAACTATACGCGGCGCAGGCTACCGGTTCGACCCGCCGACGCAGCGCGCCGACTGAGGGTCGGGAGGCTGGATTGTTCCTCGGCTCGCCCAAAAAAGCTGCGCAATCTCGGGCGCCATGCATAGGCGTCAGCGCACCACCAGAAGCGATGGTCCCGACGGCAATTCGCTGGCGACTACAATTTCGCTGGCGGCATGCGCGCGGTCCTTCAGGAGAACCGTGGCGAGACCGGCAAAGCCGAGCAGGCCTTGTGCATAGAGCAGTACCGAAAGCACGGAGGCTGCAGATTTCGTCTTCATCGGTTGTCCCCAAAAATCAGAACCGCGGGTGCTTCAGGATAAACCCGAAGTGCCCGCGTCGCCCACGGAGCCCCCCGTTGCGACGCGGGCCTTCGGTCCTCTCGGCAGCAAGTTGCCGGAGGGGCCGCGCATCCACTTCAACCCGAGGCCGACCCGCCAGAGGGCCCTGAGACGGTTGATGCGCAGACTGGAGACAATCCAGACCAAGGCTATGAACAGCGCGGCATGCAGCGTCGAAATCTCACCCGAATTCATCACCGCCAGTTTCGTCATCGGGGTGCCGGCTACTGTGCCGATGCCGCCGACGACAAATGCGGCGATGCTTATCCTGAAGAGCCAGGACAGGGTGGTCGATTTGATGCTCATTTTCGTTGGCGCCGGCTGTTCTCGTTGGGATGACTGTGCCGCGAGCCTGTAACCAGATCATGCCGCCCAGGCCGCGCTTTGTTGCAAGTCGGTTTCGAGCGAAGCCAATCTTCTTTCATATAAGGACATCAGCACTTTCGTTTGGGAGCGCGGTGCGTGATCGGGAGTGCGCAGCGAAGGCGGAGCACGCTTCCCTTGTCCACCTTGCTTGTTAACCAGAGGAAACAGATTCGAAACACAAACGAGCCTCAGCGAAGTCAGTCTGAAACATGGCGCGGGGATAAGGCGGCCACCGAATTGACGCCGGCAGGACCGGCAAAGAGGAGCCATCATGTACAAAGCCATTTCCGCCAAACTCATCAACGTCACCGCCGCAGCCGGCGGCGCCGCGCTTCTGCTTGGCGCCGCCAACAGCACCGCCCATGCCGCGGCAAACCAGATCGTGGCGCGTGTTTCGCTGTCGCAGCAGACCATGGAAGTGCTGGTCGATGGCCGGCCGACTTTCGCCTGGAAGGTCTCGACCGGCGACAGTGCGCATGTCACGCCGACCGGCTCGTTCAAGCCGACCCGCATGCACGAGATGTGGCATTCGAAGAAATACGACAACGCGCCGATGCCGCATTCGGTCTTCTTCAGCGGCGGCTACGCCGTGCATGCGACCAACGCCATCAAGCGGCTGGGACGGCCGGCGTCGCATGGCTGCGTGCGGCTGCATCCCGACAATGCCGCCGACTTCTACCAGTTGGTCGAAACCTTCGGCCCGACCAACACCAGCATCGTCATCGTCAAGTAGCAGACTGCGTTTGGAGCGATGGTGCAGCGCAGCCGGCCAGGTCATGCCGCACCGCAAGTTCCCGCCTGAAGCTCCATCAGAGCTTCGCGGTAAATCAATCCAGTCAAAAAAGAGGCCGGAAATTTCCGGCCTCTTTTCGTTTGTCCGCTAACGCCGTTCGCAGCTCAGTCCGCGTGCACCGGCATCAGCTTCGGGTCTGGCTTTTCGGCGTGGTGCGGCAGGTCCTTGCTGGCGATGAAGGTGTAGAACATCGGCACCACGAACAGGGTGAACATGGTTCCGACCAGGATGCCGGTGAAGATCACGAGGCCCATCGAATAGCGCGCCGCCGCACCAGCACCACTGGACACGATCAGCGGCACGACGCCGAGCGCCATCGCCGCTGTCGTCATCAGGATCGGCCGCAAGCGCACCTTGGCCGAGGCGACGATCGCATCGCGCCGCCTCATGCCATGCAGCTCGCGCTGCTGGTTGGCGAACTCGACCAGAAGAATGCCATGCTTGGTGATCAGACCTATCAGTGTGATCAGGCCGACCTGCGTGTAGATATTGAGCGTTCCAAGCCCCAGATTGAGCGGCACGATGGCGCCAAAGATCGACAGTGGCACCGCCATCATGATGATCAGCGGGTCGCGGAAGCTTTCGAACTGCGCCGCCAGCACCAGATAGATGACGATTACGGCGGCTGCGAACGCGATAAGGATCGTGTTGCCCTGCTCCTTCTCCTGCCGGGACTGGCCGGAATAATCGATGAAGAAGGTATCGGGCAGGCTCTCCTTGGCAAGGTTCTCCAGGGTCTGCAGCCCGTCGCCCGTGGTGACGCCGGGAAGCGGCAGCGCTGATATCGTCGCCGAGTTCAGCTGGTTGAACTGCTCGATCGCGCCCGGCGCGGCGTTGGTCGAAATCTTCACCACCGCTGAAAGCGGCACCATTTCGCCGGTCACGCTACGCACGAAATATTCGCCGAGCTTCTCGGGATTGTCGCGGAATTCCTTCGGCACCTGCGGGATGATGTCGTAGCTGTTGGAGTCGCGGTCGAACTGAGCCACTTCGGCGCCGCCGACCAGCAGCGTCAGCGTCTGGCCGATGTCGGCGATCGGCAGGTTGAGAGCCGCCGCGCGGTCGCGGTCGATGGTCACCGTCACCTGCGGAGCGTCAAAGGACATCGAGTTTTGCACGACGATGAAGCGGCCGGAGGCCTGCGCCTTGTTCTTAATCTGCTCGGCCGCCTCGTAGACCTCGGCGGAACCACCGGTCGAGCGCACCACCATGGAGATCGGCAGGCCGCCGCCGGAGCCCGGCAGCGTCGGCGGCGCGAAGACGAAGGCCTCGACGCCGGCCACCTTGCCGAGGCGTCCCTGGATATCGGCTTGAAGCTCCTTTGAGTTGCGCTGGCGCTCGGCCCAATCCTTGAAGGCGAAGCCGACAAAGGCGCCGTTGGTGGCGCCGCCAAAGGCAACGGCGGAGAATTGCGCCCTGGTTTCGGGAATGTCCTTCACCAGGCCGAGGATCTGGTTGACGTAGGTCTCGGTGTAGTCCGAGGTCGCGTAGCGCGGTGCCGTCACGATAGACAAGAGGAAGCCCTGGTCCTCTTCCGGCGCCAGTTCGCTCGAGGTCTTGGTGAACATGAAGCCGGTGAGCGCAACCAGCGCCACGACCATCAGCAGCGTCACCGGTCGATTTCTCAAGGAGGCGGTGACCGCCCGCTCATAGACATGCTCGACACGGCTGAAGGTTCCGTCGACGACGCGCTGGAAGCGACTGTGCGATCCCGCCTTGAGCAGACGCGCCGCCATCATCGGCGTGATGGTGACGGCTATGAGGCCGGACAGCACCACCGAACCGGCGAGCGTCACCGCGAACTCGCGGAACAGCGCGCCGGTCAGGCCGCCGGTGAAGGCCAGCGGCGCGAACACGGCGGCGAGCGTGATGGTCATGGCCACGATGGCGGAGAAAATCTCGCGCATGCCGTTGAAGGCCGCCTGCATCGGCGACATGTGGTCCTCCTCCATGTGGCGATGGATGTTCTCCACCACCACGATAGCGTCGTCGACGACAAGGCCGATGGCCAGCACCATGGCCAGCAGCGACAGAAGGTTGATCGAATAGCCGACCGCAAACAAAAGGAAGCAGACGCCAACCAGCGACAGCGGGATGGTCACGATCGGCATCATCACCGAGCGGAATGAGCCGAGGAACAACAGGATGACCACGACGACGATGGCGACGGCTTCGGCGATGGTCTTGAACACTTCATCGATCGAGGCGCTGATCTGTTCGGTGGAATCGTAGACGATTTCGATGGTCATGCCTTTCGGCAGCGTCTCTTGAATCAAAGGCACGATCTTGTGGATCGCCTCCGCCGTTGTCAGCGGGTTGGCGGCCGGCGTCGGGAAGATGGCGAGGAAGGTGCCGGGCTTGCCATTGAAGCTCACCCTCGTGTCGGTGCTCTCGGCGGCAAGCTCGACTCGCGCCACGTCGCGCAAGCGCACCACCTGGCCGTCCGTCGAGCGCAGCGGAAGCTCGGCAAAGGCCTCAGGCGTCTGCAGCGTCGAGCGAACCGTGATCGAGGAGACGACATATTCGTTCTCGGTGTTGCCGGGCGCCGACAGGAAGTTGGAGTTGTTGATCGCCGCCAGCACTTCGGCGGCGGTGACGCCACGCGCAGCAAGCTTGACCGGGTCGATCCAGACCCGCATCGAATATTCCTCGGCGCCGAAGATCTGCACGTCGGCGACACCTTCGACCGTCGACATGCGCGGCCGCACCACCCGCTCGATATATTCGGTGAGCTGCTCCTTGCTCATGTTCGGATTCTGCATCGAGATGTACATCATCGCGAACTCTTGGCCGGTACCCTTGACGATGACCGGGTCCTTGGATGCATCCGGCAAGGTGCCGCGTACGCCCTGCACCTTCGACAGGACCTCGGTGAGCGCGACATCCGGATTGGAGCCGAGCTTCATCTGGACGACCACGGTGCTCGAAGACGGCCGGCTGGACGAGGTGACGTAGTCGATGTTCTCGGTCGAGGCGACGGCCCGCGCGATCGGGGCGGAGATGAAGCCCTGGATCAGGTCGGCGCTGGCGCCGGGATAGGCGGTGGTGATGGTGATCGCCGTCTCGTCAACCTTGGGATACTGCCGGATCGACAGGTTGAAGATGCCCTGGAAACCCAGGAGCAGGATCATGCAGGCGAGGACGGTGGAGAGGACCGGCCGGCGAATGAAGATGTCGGAAAAGTTCATTGCTGAGCCTGCTGGTTAGCCGACTTGCTGGGGTCAATGGTGTTGTCGACAGCGACGGACATGCCGTTGAAGAGACGGTTCTGACCGGCGGTGACGACCTCGTCACCGGCCTTGATGCCCTCGATGATCTCGACCATGCCGTCGTTGCGGCGGCCGGGCTTCACGAACACCTGCGACAGCACGAGCGCCGGCTTTTCCGGTTCTGCCGCGGGCTTCGCGGGGTCGACAGCCGGCTTGTCCGCGGGCTTCGCCGCGGCGTCTTCGGCAGCCGGTTTCGCGTCTGCCGGCTTTGCATCTGCCGCCGGCTTTGCTGCGTCGGCCCCCGCGGCAGGCTTTTCCTCGGGTTTCGCGGCTGGGGCGCCTTCCGCCGGCTTCGCCGGAACGACGACGAAGACGAAGTCGCCATAGAGGCTCGACGTCAATGCCGTCTGCGGCAAGGACAGAATGTTTTTCTCCTGCGGCAGCTCGACGCGAACCTGGACGAACTGGCCGGGCGTCAGCTTGCCGTCAGGGTTGGCGACCTCGCCGCGGACGGACACCAGGCGGCTTGAAGCGTCGATCTTGGGATCGATGCCGCGAATGGAGCCGGCAAACGGCATGTCGGCGCCGCCGCCGGTGCCGCCGAGGCCGAGCCGCACCGCCTGGCCTATCTTGAGCAGCGGCAGCTGCTGTTCGGGTACCGAGAAATCGACCCGCATGGTGTCCAGATCCTGCAAGGTCACCACTGCGTTGCCGGGCGAGAGATATTGGCCGAGGTCGATCTTGGGGATGCCCACGGTGCCGGCGAACGGCGCCGTCAGCTGCTTCTGATCGAGCACGGCCTGCAGCTTGTTGACCTGCGCGGCGGAGGCCGATGCAGCGGCTTGAGCGGTGTCGAGCGTGGCATCCGTTCCGACGCCGCGCCGCTGCAGCTCCAGCGCGCGTTCGAGCGCCGTCTTGTCGGACACGGACTGCGCCTTGGCCGCGACCAGATCCGCGCGTTCGACGGCATCGTCGAGCTGCAGCAGGACCGAATCGACCGGCACCTTCTGGTTGGCATGGAAAAGGATGTCCTTGACGATGCCGCTGGTCTCGACGGTAAGGTCGACACCGCGCACGGCGCGTACCGTGCCGATCGCCTCGACGCCCGGCGTCCAGTCGGAAGGCTTGACGACAACCGTCGATACGGTCGTCGCCGGCGGCTTCATGGTGGCGAAATACTGTTTGATAGCGTTGTCGCGGAACAGGTTGAAGCCGACAACGCCGACGCACACCAGAGCGAGCAGAAGCAGAATTGCGGTGATAGAGATGAAGCGCTTCACGAACTGTCCCCTCGGCCGGTGTCCGGCAAAATAGCCGAATAGCGGGACACTTATCGACGCCAGGTCCCGATTACAAATGACGGCGAACTTACTGTACCGTCTGGACGGTCTTGTCAATTCCGCCTAGGCTGGTGCGGGGGAAGGGATCGATGAAGACCCAAAGGGCAAATTCGCGCGACAAGATACTCGCCGCCGCCGCCGATGTCGCACGCGAGACCGGTCCCGGCAGCCTGTCGCTTGACGCCGTCGCCAGCCGCGCCGGCGTGTCGAAAGGCGGCCTGTTATATAACTTTCCGACCAAGGCCAAACTGATGCAGGGCCTGGTGGAGAATTACCTGCGCGCGTTCGAGCTGGCGCTGGAATCGGGCCGTGTCGCCGGCGCCAGCGGCGAGAGCCTGCTCGCCACCTATATCCGGCTCTCGGCGGATGATTGTGAGGAGCCGAAGCCGACGGCTTCGTGGATATTCTCGGCGATCGCCGAGGATCCGGATTTCCTGACGCCGATAAAAGCCTTCAAGTCACAGCTGCTGCAGCGGCTGAAGAGCGAGACGCCGGACCTCAAGACGCTGCTGGTCTGCTTTCTGGCCATCGAAGGGCTGCGCAGCATGAACCTCTTCGATTCCGACGTGCTGTCCGCCGACGAACGCCACTTGCTGGTATCGGCCCTACTGGAGATTGCGGGATAGCTTAGGGCGTCGCGGTCGAAGAAGCGATACGGGCCGGGCGGAAAGGACGGTTAGTAAGCGGCATGGCATAGGCACGCATCACGACATCGGCGATTTCAAGCTACAGCCCCCCTGATTCGTTGGATCGATGCTTCAGGAATGACTGCGCGAATGCGCGGCCGACTATGTTGCGCCGCACCATAACACTGCCGTGCCAGCCTTGACGTGTCAGCCTTGAGACGGCGCTCGGCGAGGCCGGCAAAGCGCGTTTTAGGGCTGTGATGGCGCCGGCATATGGTTATGGCATTGTCATGTTGCGGCGCACAAACTATGTGCCTTTGTAGTCCTCCTAACAGTCGCGAGATCTCCATGGGTTCCCTTTCTTCGAAGAATGCGCTCGTCACCGGATCGACCAGCGGCATTGGCCTGGCCATTGCCCGCGCCCTTGCCGCCGAGGGCTCCAACGTCACGATCAACGGCCTTGGCGAAGCCGCGGCGATCGAACAGGAGCGCGCCGGCATCGAGAAGGATTTCGGCGTCCAGTGCCGCTACTCCGGCGCCAACATGATGGACGGCGCAGCGGTGACCGCCATGGTGCGCGAAGCCGAGCAGGCCTTAGGCAGCCTCGACATTCTGGTCAACAATGCCGGGATACAGCATGTCGCGCCAATCGAGGAGTTTCCCGACGACAAGTGGGAAGCCATCATCCGCATCAATCTGCTTGCCGCCTTTTACGCGATCAAGGCCGTGGTGCCCGGCATGAAGGCGCGCAAATGGGGCCGCATCATCAACACCGCGTCGGCGCATGCACTGGTCGCCTCGCCGTTCAAGTCGGCTTACGTCTCGGCCAAGCACGGCATAGCGGGTCTGACCAAGACGGTAGCGCTGGAAGTCGCGCAGGACGGCATCACCGTCAACGCCATCGCGCCCGGCTATGTCTGGACGTCACTGGTCGAAAGGCAGATCCCCGACACGATGAAGGCGCGCGGCATGACCGAGGAACAGGTCAAGCGCGACGTGCTCCTGGCGGCACAGCCGACGAAGCAATTCGTCACCGTGGAGGAGCTCGCCGCGCTGACGCTGTTTCTGTGCTCGGACTCGGCCAGGCAGATTACCGGCACGACTTTGCCGATGGATGGCGGCTGGACGGCGCAGTAGGCGCGGTCCCCCGGCGCCGCTCTTTCCTTGACAAAGACGAAGGATCAATCCAGCATTGTGGCAAGGGGTTCCTTCGCGACGACCCCGTGAGGCGTCAGCCCAATGATCGCGTCCAAACTCTCACTCTGGAGGTGGACGCCATGCCGTCAACAACCGCAATCACCGTAGCGCAGCTTTCCCGCCTTGTCGGTCTGTCCGACGCGCCTGTTCTTGTCGATGTCCGCATCGACGAAGACTACGACGCCGATCCGCGGCTGCTTCCGGCCTCGTGCCGGCGCGACTTCAAGTCTGTTTCGAGCTGGGCGGCCGAGTTCACGGGGGCTCATGCTGTCGTCATCTGCCAGAAGGGGCTGAAGCTCTCGCAAGGCGTTGCCGCATGGCTGCGCCATGAGGGCATTGCTGCCGAATCCCTTGAAGGCGGCTTCGAGGCGTGGCAGGCGGCCAAGGGACTTCTGGTCAAGGCCGACAAGATACCGCCCCGCGACGACAAGGGCCGCACGGTCTGGGTGACGCGTGCCCGCCCCAAGGTCGACCGCATCGCCTGTCCCTGGCTGATCCGCCGCTTCGTCGATCCCTCGGCGGTGTTCCTGTTTGTCGAGCCGTCTGAAGTGCTGGCGGCCGCCGATCGGTTTGGGGCGGTTGCCTTCGACATCGACGACGTGTTCTGGAGCCATCGCGGCGAGCGCTGCACCTTCGACACGATGATCGAAGAGTTCGGGTTGCGGTCCGAAGCGCTCGATCGCCTTGCGCTGATCGTGCGTGCAGCCGATACGGCGCGCCTCGATCTCGTACCGCAGGCGGCCGGGTTCCTCGCTGCATCGCTCGGGCTGTCGCGCATGTTCCGCGACGATCTCGAACAGCTTGATGCCGGCATGCTGCTCTACGATGCGTTCTTCAGATGGTGCCGCGATGCCACTGACGAAACCCACAATTGGCCCAGCGCGGGCAAAGCGCCATGAGCGCCCTCGCCGCGGACGACGATGCACAGGCTACCGAGGCTCCGGTCGTCCCGACCTTCCGCCAAGCCGCGAAACTGTGGGCAAGGATCGGCCTGCTCTCCTTCGGCGGGCCGGCCGGACAGATCGCGCTGATGCACAAGGAATTGGTCGAGGATCGCCGCTGGATCGGCGAGCAGCGGTTCCTGCATGCGCTCAACTACTGCATGCTTCTGCCAGGCCCCGAGGCACAGCAGCTCGCCATCTATATCGGCTGGCTGCTGCACCGGACCGCCGGCGGCCTCGTCGCCGGCATCCTGTTCGTGCTGCCCGGTGCGTTTGTCATGCTGGGCCTCAGCATCTTCTACGTGCTTTACAATGATGCGCCTGTCATCGAGGCGCTGTTTTTCGGCATCAAGGCGGCGGTGCTGGCCGTCGTCGTCGAGGCGGTCCTCCGCATCGGCAAACGGGCGCTCAAGAACCGGGTGATGGTGGCGATCGCGGTGGCCGCGTTCCTTGCCATTTATGTCATCAGGCTGCCGTTTCCGCTGATCATCCTGGTTGCAGGGCTGACCGGCTGGATCGGCAACCGCTTGGCACCGGCGCGTTTTTCCGGAGCCGCACGCGGCAAGGACAATTTGCCCGATGTCAGGGGCGCCGTCGACGTCATGTTCGAACGCGGCGACCTCGCTCACACCAAGCCGACGAAATGGCACGCGCCGCGCACCATCGCGATCTGGCTGCCGATCTGGCTCGGGCCGGTCGTACTGATCCTGGCGCTGACCGGCCCTGCCAGTGTTTGGGCACAGCTTGGCGGCTTCTTCAGCCTGATGGCGGTGGTCACATTCGGCGGCGCCTACGCTGCGCTCTCCTATGTCGCGCAGGCAGCGGTGACCTCGTTCGGCTGGCTGGCGCCGGGTGAAATGGTCGATGGGCTTGGTCTGGCCGAGACGACGCCGGGACCATTGATCCTGGTGCTGCAGTTCGTCGGCTTCGTCGCCGCCTATCGTCACGCCGGTGCGATGGGACCGCTTGTGGCCGGATCGCTCGGCGCATTGCTGACGGTCTGGGTGACGTTCGTGCCGTGCTTCTTCTGGATCTTTCTGGGTGCCCCCTACATCGAGGCGCTGCGCGGCAACAAGGCGCTGTCGGCGGCGCTGAGTGCGATCACGGCGGCTGTGGTCGGCGTGGTGATGAACCTTGCGCTGTGGTTCGCACTGCATGTCGTCTTCGGCGCGGTGCACCGTTTTGGTCTTGGGATGGAGCTACCGGTGCTGTCGTCGCTGGATTGGCGCGCCGCGCTGCTGGCGGCGGCCGCCATGGTCGCTATGCTGAAACTGAGGATCGGCATGCTGCCGACATTGGCCGGCTCGGCGCTGGCCGGACTGGCGCTGCTGGCCTTGCCTGCGTAGCGTCCGAAGGCGCGACCAGCCATTATCACAGCCGGATTTTTGAGGTATGCCGGGCCGGCGCACAACGGTCGCGGGCGCTGGTAGGATCAGCGCTGGCCCCGGAGATACGCTTTACGTCGAACCCGATACCGCCAAGCTGAACCTGCTCGACGCGGAGAGCGGCGCGCTGGCGAACTGATTTGACGAGGTTGGCCGAGCTGTTCAAAGTCGATCCTGGATCGCACAACGGGATATGACATGGTGGATTCCGATCGGATCGACAAGCTGATCGCAGGGGTGCCCCCCGCCTTGGCGCTTCGTGCCGGGCTGGACCTTGGCATCTTCACCTGGCTCGGCGGCGATGCTGCGACTGCCGACAGCCTTGGGGCAGCGCTCAAAGTCGAGCCCGCTCGTCTGTCGCGGCTCCTCTACGCGCTCGCCAGCATCGGTCTCCTCGACGTCGAGGATGGTCAGTTTCGCAACGGAGCCGAAGCGTCGGAGTTTCTTGACGCGTCCAAGCCGACCTATCGCGGCGGCGATCATGTGCTGCTGCGCGAACTCTGGGGAGCCGACCTTTTGACCGCAGAGTCGCTGCGGCAGAATCGGCCGGCCGCGCTGCACGACTTTTCCGAAGCGGGGCCAGAATCCGCAGCGGCCTTCAGCCGCATGCTCGCACCGGGAGGGGTGATTTTCGGCCGAAATCTCGCCCGTGAACTGGACTTCTCGGCGGTCCGTTCGGTGATCGACATCGGCGGCGGCGCCGGGACCATTCTGGTCGGTCTTCGCGAGCGATGGCCGCATATTGCGGCGACTTTGATGGAACTCCCGACGGTCGCGGCGGTCGCACCAGCGATCCTGTCGGAATACGGTGCCGGCGATGTGGTTGTCGAAGAAGGCGACATAACGGTCGCGCCATCGACCGGCCGGCATGACTTGGCAATCCTGAAGGCTGTCGTCCAGGTCCTGCCGCCGGACCAGGCGCGCAGTTCGATCCTGAACGCGGCGCGTTGCCTCACCCAAGGAGGCGAGATCGCAATTGCGGGGTGGGGTGTCGTCGATGACGACCGTCTCGGCCCGCCTGAGGGTGTCTTTCTCAATCTCACCTTCCTGAACCTTTACCGCGCGGGCGAATCGTACACGGAAGGTCAGTATCGCGGGTGGATGGCCGGGGCTGGGTTCCGGGATATCTCCAGGTCGCAGCTGACCGACGGCACCACGTTGTTTCGTGGGCGCCTCACGGACTGATCGTGGCTGGAGTGGTTGGTTTCGGGCGTGTGTGGCCCTCAGAGCCAGCCCCGGACGGATTGCACAAAGTTCCTGAGGCGGCGTGAGCCGATCTTTCCCCTTACCGGCAGCGCGGTGTCCCCTGTCTTCTCGATAGCTACTTCGCAGAGGGGGCATTTAAATGTCACTTGGTCGACAACAAAGTTCGGGATAGCGGCATATTTCGCATTCGTCGATTGGGGCGGAACCTCCGACAGGATGTTGCGCGGTCGCTGCAACTTGCGCCTAGCTAGCCCGTTCGACTACGTCGAATCGGAATGGAGTTTTTAGACATTCGTTTATCTATTCGTGGTTTCTAATACATATGGCATCCAACGCGTTCACCCGGATTTGGTTTGCTTTGAGCCGCCTAAGGCGCGCCNCGAACGGTAACGTTGCCGTCATCGTTGCCTTCACCTTGCCGGTCGTGGTTGGCGGCGCCGGCCTCGGTGTGGAGACATCCTTCTGGTATTACAGCAGCCTCAAGCTGCAGGCCGTTGCCGATGCCGCGGCCTATGCCGGTGCGCTCGAGAAAGTCGCGGGTTCCGATAACCCGACCATCATCGCCGCCGCCACGCAGTCCGCCACCTCGAACAATTTTGCCACGCCGGGCACGATCCAGGTCAACACGCCGCCATTGTCCGGCCCGAACACCGCAAAGAAGGCGGTGGAGGTCATCGTCAAGCAGAACCTCGATCGCTACTTCACGGCGATTTTCAACCAGGCGCCCGTTGCCGAACAGGCAAGGGCGGTGGCGCTGATCAATGACGCCTCCAANGTCGGCCTCCCAGGCTGCGCTCTTTTCCGGCAACACCACCGTCAACCTCACCGGCTGTTCGGTCATGTCGGACTCGATTGCCTCGGACGCCATAAAGACGCAGGGCTCGGCGGTGCTCAAGGCCGACTGCTTGATCACGGTCGGCGGCATGGTGCTGAACAATCCAGCGACCACGGTCTGCAACTCCAATATCGCCCAAGCCTTGCCGGCAGCCGATCCTTTCTCCAGCCTGGCGACGCCGACAGCCGGCAACCCGTGCAAGTCTGTCAACGGCAACAAGACGTCGCAAACACTCCAGCCTGGCACCTACTGCAGCGGCATGAGCCTCAGCGGCAACGTCACCCTGCAGCCCGGCGTCTACGTCGTGCAGGGCGGTATGAAGGTCAACGCCAACGCGGTCGTCGCCGGCAGCGGGGTAACCATCTTCATGGCAGGCAGCAACACCGTCAGCATGAACGGCAACGCCAAGGTGACGCTGAGCGCGCCTACCTCCGGAGCCTATTCCGGCGTGCTGTTCTACGGCGACAGGACCGGGACTGCGGCACAGAGCACCTTCAACGGCACAGCGGACTCGCTTTTGACCGGCGCCATCTATTTTCCCAGGCAGCAGGTCAACTACCTTGGCAACTTCTCGGGGAACGGTGGCTGCACTCAGGTCGTCGCCGACACTATCCAGTGGTCAGGCAGTACGACGATCAAGCAGAACTGCAAAGGCCTCGGGATGGACGACATTCCGGCGGCACTGTCCGTTCAGCTTGTCGAGTAGCGGGATGGGTGGGCGGACCTTGCGCATTGTCCGGGACAAATCCGGGATAGCC